>JAFBAN010000130.1 GCA_019247775.1 Chitinophagaceae bacterium
TTACAACGGATCAGCCGCAGAGATCGTGAAGAAGATGTATGCTATATTGGATGAGCTGAAGTAGGTGAATGGTGAATTGTGCTGCGTGAGACGTGAGACGTGAGATGTGAGATGTGAGATGTGAGATGTGAGATGTGAGATGTGAGATGTGAGATGTGAGATGTGAGATGTGAGATGTGAGATGTGAATAGTAAACCCCAAAACTACAAACTTCAAACTACAAACAACCAAAGACCACAGACAACAGACCACAGACCACAGACCCCCTAAACTTCTCATGAAAGAACAAACCTACTCCACCCACACCCGTTATGTTTTCGGGTATCATGTGTTTACTTATCTGGCCGTATTCGCTTTGATGATCGGCTCGTATTTTAACCTGAGCCGGTCTGCGCCGGAGAACCTGTACTCGGCTTCGCTGATCTGCCTGATCAGCGTGATACTGTTGCTGGTGGTATGGTACCTGCGCGCTTTTGCACTGAAGGCACAGGACAGGGCGATCAGGGCTGAAGAGAATTTCAGGTATTATCTGCTAACAGGCAAACCGTTGCCGGCGGGCTTGCGGATGGGACAGATCATCGCACTGCGTTTTGCACAGGATGAGGAGCTGCCGGAACTGGTAGAGCGGGCCTTGTCGGAAAATTTGCGCAGCCGACAGATCAAAGAGGCGATCAGGAACTGGAGGCCGGATTACCACCGCGTTTAGGGCTTATCGAAAAAAGGAAGCAGGGCCTGCTTCAGTTCTTCGGGCATCGTGGCTCTTTTATTGTCGGCGCTGTTTATGAAGTACAGGGTTACACGTCCCGTGGTGAGCAGCTTGCCGTTCTCGTTATACACTTCCTGGTGAAACACGATCTCGTGTGAGGCGGGCAATTCTTTTAACATTGTCTTGATGGTGATCAGATCGTCGTAGTGCGCCGGCCGCAGGTAACGCACGTCCATGTGCACTACCGGCATGTGCACGCCCATCTCTTCCATACGCTTGTAAGTGAAGCCCAATGCCCGTATACACTCAACCCGGCCCACTTCAAAATACTGTGCATAATTGCCATAATACACGATATCCATCTGATCTGTTTCAGCGTAGCGGACCCGTACGGAAGTGCTGTGCTCGTACATGCTGATCTTAATTTGTTGACAAACTTACGGTCTCTTTATGTTTTTCCACAAAACATGGAATGGTGTTTGCTAACGAAAGGCTAATACTAACTTTAAAGAGGCTTTTCGCTTTTTTTTAAGAAACAAACAGAAATCTTTGCCTGTAGTATCCCCAACCTTTATGAAGAAACCCATTCATATTTTCCTGCTCTTCGCTGCATGCGCAGGAAGCCTGGTACTGAAAGCACAGCTCACAAAAGCCAACCTGGATGCCGATGCCGAATTCAAAACGGCAAAGGACCTTTACCAGAAAGAGGAATTCAGCCTGGCATATCCCGTCTTCAAAAAATTATACAGTAACGGTATCGGCGAGAGCAATATCCCGGCCGCCGTTAAGATGGAAAGCAAATATTACGCAATTGTATGCGGATTGCAGCTCAGCGATTCCACTGCAGAACCGCTGGCGCAGGAATTCATAGAGCTGGAACACAATACACCGCGGGTACAGATGATGAGTTTTCATCTCGCCGAATATTATTACAGAAAACGTGATTTCAATAAGGCACAGAATTATTATCAGACCACCAGTATCGCCAACCTCAGCAACCGCGAAATAGCGGACATGAAATTTCACCAGGCCTATGGGTTTTTTGTGATGCAGCAGACAGACAAGGCCAAGCCGCTCTTCAACGCGATCCGCCAGCTGCCGAAAGATCCCAATTATTTAGACGCTAACTATTATTACGGCTTTATCTCTTTTACCGAGAAGAACTATAACCAGGCGCTCGAAAGTTTCCGGATAGCCGAAACATCGCCGGAATACCAAAGCGTGGTGCCATTCTATGTTGCGGAGATCTACTATTTCAACGGAGAAAAAGACAAGGCGCTGGAATACGGCGAAAAAGCGATCAAAAGAACAGGCCAGTATTACGACCTGCAGCTGAATCAGCTGGTAGGTCATATCTATTTCGAGAAAAAGGAATTCGATAAGGCCCTGCCTTATCTCCAGAAATTCGTAGAAGGAAGGGATAAAGTAAGACGTGAAGACCTGTACGAGCTGTCTTACAGCTACTATGTTGCAAAGAACTGGGAGAAAGCGATCGAAGGGTTCAAACAGCTGGGCGGGGCGCAGGATACACTGGCGCAGAATAGTATGTACCTGC
Source organism: Chitinophagaceae bacterium (assembly GCA_019247775.1). Lineage (GTDB taxonomy): Bacteria > Bacteroidota > Bacteroidia > Chitinophagales > Chitinophagaceae > Sediminibacterium. Next base: position 2,262 of record JAFBAN010000130.1, read on the forward strand.
TGGCCGATGCATACCTGAAGACCAACGACAAACCCAATGCCCGCAACGCATTCCAGTTCGGCGCCTCCAATAACAGCAATCCTGCCCAGAAAGAAGTTTCCACTTTCAACTACGCCAAGCTTTCCTACGATCTCGGTTATATGGATGCCGCACTGAAGAGTTTCCAGTCATTCCTGGCTGACTATCCCAGATCAGTGTATCAGCAGGAGGCTAAAGAATTGCTTGTAAATACCCTCGCCAATACCTCTAATTACAAAGATGCACTGCGTTTGTATGAAAGCCTTGGCACCAAAAGTGATAATGTTGTAAAGTTATATCCGCGCCTGCTCTATGGTGCAGCCGTGGAGAACATCAACGACCAGCAGATAGACCGGGCCGATTCGCTGCTTACCAAACTGCTGCAATCGCCGTACAATACGGCTCAGCTGCCGCTGACCTATTTCTGGAAAGGGGAGATCGCTTATCGCAACGATAATATCGAGCCTTCGATCGAATACATGCTCAATTACCTGAAGAACCCGGTAACCAATGGAGAAGTGAACCCGGTTAATGCCAAATATATCCTGGCCTACGGGTATTTCAAACGCGAGAATTACCCGGCGGCCCGCGGTTATTTTGAGCAGATCGCAAAAACGGTGAGCCCGGTTTCTTCTGCCATCGAACAGGATGCTTACCTGCGTTCTGCCGATGCTTATTTTATGAACAAGGAGTTTGCACAGGCATTGCGGATGTATGAATCGGTGATCAACCAGCAATTGCCTTCGGCTGACTATGCACTCTATCAAAAAGCGATCATCTCCGGGGCCATGAATAAGAATGCGGAAAAGATCACGCTGCTGCAGTCGCTCGACAGGATATATCCGTCGTCCACGCTCGCAGCCGATGCCAGTCTTGAGATCGCCAATACCTATCTGGCCGATGAAAATTTCCAGGCAGCCATTGCGCCGCTGAAGAAAGTAACGGCAAACAGCAAAGCTACCGCACTGGCTCCGCAGGCTTACCTGAAACTGGGCGTGGCCTATTTCAACCTCGATAAGAATGATGATGCGCTTGAGAATTTCAAGAAACTGGTAACGAGTTATCCCAACAGCCAGGAAAGCGCAGACGCCATCGAATATGTGCGGAATATCTTCGTGGAAAAGCAAAGGCCGGCAGATTTTGCGGAGTTCATGCGTCAGAATGGCAAACCGATCTCTACCAATGAAGAAGACTCCCTGACATTCCGCTCATCGATGTTGCGGTATGAGGCTAAGGATATTCCGGGAGCCCGTTCCGGGTTCGCGGCTTATCTGGGCAAATTCCCGGCCGGGCAGTACCATCTCGACGCCAACTACCTGATGGCCGAAATGCTGGTGGCTAACAAAATGAATGCGGAAGCCCTGCCTTATTATAAAGTGGTGGCCGATGAAGCGCCGAATAAATATGCAGAGCGTGCCGTGCTGCAGACCGCCCGGATCTACTATTTCGATCTGAAAGACTATACCAACGCGGAAAAATATTTCGCCATCCTCAAAACGATCGCGCAGCAGCAGGAGAACAGGCTGGAAGCAATGCGGGGATTGCTGCGCTGTCAGTTCAAAGCGGAGCGCTGGAAGGAAGCGGCCCCGAATGCACAGGACCTGCTGCAGGAGAAAGGCATCGCCACCGATGACCGCATGATGGCTAGTATGGTAGTAGCGAAAAACCAGCAGCTCAGCAACCAGCCCGATGCGGCAGTGATGGCATATCGCCAGGTGATCGCGCTCGGTAAGTCGGAATATGCCGCGGAATCGCAGTACCATATCGCTGAAATACTGCTGCAGCAGAACAAACTGCCCGACGCGGAGAAAGCGGGATTTGAGGTGATCAAGAAATTCGGCTCTTACGATTACTGGGTTACCAGAGCATATATCCTGCTCGGCGATGTGTACCTGGCGCAGAAAGACCTGTTCAATGCGGAAGCAACACTGAAGAGTGTGGTCGACAACGCCACTATTCCCGAACTGAAAGCCGAAGCCCAGCAAAAACTGAATGCAGTTATTGAAGAAAAGAATAAAACCAATAAAGTTGAACAGTAAAGCATTTACCTGTATGCAGTACGCGCAAAAAGCATTGCTATTCCTTTGTGTGTTTTCTTTTGCTTCGATAGCACAGGCGCAGAAGAAGCAGCCGAAGACCAAACCCGTAACGGTGATAAAGGCCGCCGGAGATACCAGTGCACCCAAGACCGTGACCATCACTTCGGCTTTCAAACCTTTTCTGAAGAATGCTGCCAAAGTGAATTTCTCTGCCGCCACGCCGGTGATCGATTCATCCCGCATTCCGGTGAATTATCAGGTGCCTTCGCAGAACCTGTTCTTTTCATATCAGCCGGTGGCCATCAAGCCGCTTGCTTTGGCAGTGGATTCGGGTTATGAATGGACCAATCACCAGTACATCAAACTTGGCGCCGGCAATTTCAGCAGTTACTATGCAGAAGCCGGGTTTTCATTCGGCGATGGCAAACATTCCATCACCAATATCAAAGGGAATTTCCTTACAACCACCGGCCACCTGTTTGCACAGCAGGCGAATAAGTGGGGGTTGGATGTACTTTCTATTTTCAACAGCGGTACCGATCATGAATGGACCACGCATGCTTTTTACAATACGCAGACCCAATACCTGTACGGCTTTCAGCCGGCGACCATTCCGTACACGAAGGACGATCTGCTGCGCCAGTACAATACGGTGGGTTTCGATATCGGCATGAGAAATAAGATGGCCAATGCTTTCGGGATCACCTACCATCCCCAGTTCAGTTTTGTGCGCATCGCCAATAACCTGGAAGCGAATGGCTATGATGTGGTACTGAAGCTGCCGGTGAACAAATCGTTCGGAAAAATATATGCATTCGATCTTGGACTGACCGCGGATATGTCTACCGCATCCGTTCCTGTGATCTCCAATTCAGTGGAGCTCCGCAATAATTTGTATTACCTGAATCCCTCCATCCAGTTCAATACCCCGAATGTGAAAGTGAATGCGGGTATCCAGCCTTCCTGGGATAACAAATCGTTCTCGATGCTGCCCAATTTTACAGCCGAGGCCAAATTATCGGATGCCAGCCTGATGTTCCAGGCGGGATGGGTGGGATATTTCCAGAAAAACACTTTCCGTTCTCTCGTGGCTTTTAACCCCTGGATCGGCTCGCTCGCCAGCCTGAAGAATACCAGGATACGTGAGCAATACGTGGGCGTGCAGGGCGCTGCCGGCGATCATCTCACATTCGCAGGCCGTTTTTCGCTGCTGAACCTGAATGACCAGCCCTTGTTCGTGAATGATCCGGGCGACGGGAAAACCTTTATCGTTGCGTTCGAACCGGAGATGAAAGCCATCCGTGTGCATGGGGAACTGGGATACACCGTGCAGGAAAAGTTCTCTTTCCTGGCGGCAGCTACCTATACTTCATACAATTCCCTCTCGGTGAATGCAAAACCATGGGGACTGCTGCCGCTGGAAGCGACCGGAACGGCCAAGTACAAACTGCTGAAAGATCTTCAGCTGAAAGCGGATGTGTTCCTCTGGGATGGGGCGGCTTACCAGGATAAATCATTGCAGAGCTTTAAATCCGGCGCAGTCGCAGACCTTAACTTCGGCGCCGAATTCACAGTTATCCCGAGACTGAATCTCTGGCTGCAGATGAATAACCTCCTGAACAGTAATTACCAGCGCTGGAATCAATACCCGGTATTGGGCTTCAATGTTCTCGGAGGCGTCGTATATTCGTTCAAATAAACGGATACTTGCAACAGCACCTGCATAAATTCCTGATCCTTCATCGCTCCCTGCATATCCCGCAGTTGGGAAGTTTTTGTGTTCGCGAAGAACCGGCGCGCGCCGATACCGAAAGCAGGCTGCTGTTTGCGCCGAGACCGGTGATCTCATTCAACAATAGTGATAAATCCGAACCGGACGCTACTTTTTTCCATTTCCTGTCGAGGGAAATGAGCAAGGATGAAGACGAGGCCCGGACGGAGTTCAACCGTTTCTGCTCCGAATTCCGGAATAGCCTGCAGCAGTTGGGTATAGCCGTGATCCCCGGAGTAGGGCGGCTGGTAAGCCGGAATGAGAACGACCTCATCTTTACTCCTGAAAGCAGCCTGCTCGATCTGTTGCCACCCGTAGCATGGCATGAAGGAGAGGAACCGCATGCTGTTGTGGCCGCAGCGCCGCGCAAAACAAAACAGAAACGCAGGGAAGAGCCTGCTCCCGCTCCGGTTGCAGCTGCGCCGGTGGTTCATGAGCAGGGGCATTCGGAAGAACCGGATACGGTGCAGACAGAAGAGGAAACGATATCCGAAACTACCCGCGACCGCTGGTGGGTTTATGCGATCATCTTACTGGCCGCCGGCATCCTGGCTTTATTATTCTATTACCAGTAAATTGCGCCTTACCCTGTTGTATCCATGCCCGACCTGATCCATTATACAAAATGCCCCGCCTGTTATTCTGCTTCCATTTATGCGGCGTTGTCGGCCAAAGACTATACGGTGAGTCAGCAGGTGTTCGAGATCTGGCATTGTGAGGACTGCACACTTCGATTTACCCAGGATGTTCCGGCAGCAGAAGCAATCGGTGCTTATTATCAATCGGCCGACTATGTATCGCATTCCGACACGCAAAAAGGCCTGATCAACCTGCTGTATCACCGGGTTCGCAAACATACCCTGAATACCAAACGGCAATTGCTGCAGGAGGTTACAGGAAGATCATCAGGTGCATTGCTTGATGTAGGCGCCGGCACCGGCGCATTTGTCAATACCATGATGGATGCGGGCTGGAAAATAACAGGATTGGAACCGGATACCACCGCCCGGCAGAATGCGGCAATAAAGTATGGCTTGCAGCTGCGCCCCTCCGACGAACTGTATGGGTTGCAGGAAAACCAGTTCGACCTAATTACCTTATGGCATGTGCTGGAACATGTGCACGACCTGCACGGATACCTCGAAAAATTTTATGCGCTCCTGAAGCCCGGCGGTAAACTGGTGATCGCTGTTCCGAACTATACCAGCTATGATGCCAAACGATACGGCGGGTACTGGGCCGCTTATGATGTACCCAGGCATCTCTACCATTTCTCACCTAAAAGCATGAGGCTGCTCGCTGAAAGCAAAGGTTTCCGGGCAGGTAAGCTTTACCCCATGTGGTACGATAGCTATTATGTGGCGATGCTGAGCGAAAAATACCGAAGCGGTACGGGTAACCTGCCCGGAGCGGTATGGACCGGCTTTCTTTCCAATATCAAAGCCGCACGCGACCCGAAAAGATGCAGTTCGGTCATCTACACTTTTTCTAAACCGGAAGCTTAATTGAATTTCAGTTCGAATAGTTTGGGCCATAATTTGCCGGTCACGAAGAAGCGTTTGCCCACACTATCATAAGCGATCCCGTTCAGTACCGCGCCTTCCGATCGCTGCTGCTGTTCTGGAAGTTGTCCCGGCGCATATTTATCGAGTATCCCGGAGAAATCGGCCCTCGAGACTACATTGCCGGTTTTAGGGTCGATCTTCACAATATAATTTGTGGTGTACACATTGGCATAGATATAGCCATCCACATATTCCAGCTCGTTGATGCTGGCCAGCGGGCCGTTGTTATCCGATACGCCCACTGCTTTTACCACCGCAAAGGTTTCCGGATCGCGGTAGTAGATATTATTGGACCCATCATCCATGATCAAGTATTTGCCGTCGTTGGTCATGCCCCAGCCTTCGCCGCTGTAACCGAATTCCTTGATCTTCTTAAAAGTTTTTGCGTCGTATACAAAGCACTTGCCTTCTTTGTAAGTGAGCTGGTAAAGCTTTCCGTTGAGTATGGTAATTCCTTCGCCGAAAAACTCATTGCTCAGGCCGATCTTCTGGAGATCCTTTCCTGTTGCGAGGTCAATTTTAGCCAGTTTACTAACTCCTTTATAATCGGGATCGCCGGTTCCTTCGTACAGCGCATTGTCGTGCCATTCTAGACCCTCGGTAAATGCATCGATACTGTGCGGATATACATTGGTGATATTGTAGTTCAGCACGGCAGGTACGGGATTGTTGTTTAGTGGCGCTACAGATTGCTCTTCTTTTTTGTCGTTCTTGCAGGCAGCGAACAGGGAAAGGAACAGCAGGGTGTAAAGACTGTATTTCATGTGATTTCGGTTGATACGAAAATATAGAAATTGAAACAGACCGGCTGTTAAAACTCAGATCAGTAAAGATGCGGCCTGCTCGGCTACCAAAGGCGTCAAGGCCACGCCCATACCGTTGCAGGCGATGGCGGCATGTATCCTGGCAGAGATCTTCCCGATCATCGGCAGCCGGTTACCGGTAAAAGCCATGATCCCGCTCCAGTGATGATCGATCGTATACTGGAACCTTTGATCCAGGTGACGCGCCAGGAAATCTTCCAGCGCCTGCCTGATCTGTTGAGAACCTGCCAGGTCTGTGGTATGTTCAGCATCAGGGGCCGTGTTCCGGGCGCCGCCCAGCAATATCCGGTCGCCGAAGTTGCGCCAGTAGTAGAAGCCTTCGTCGAAATGGAAAGTGCCTTTGAGCGGAAGTGCGGGAATGGGCGAAGTAACGATCACCTGGCCCCGTGCGGGTTCCAGATCCAATTGCGGAAATAAGGATTTGGAAAAACCATTGGTGCAGAATAATACCTGTCCCGCAGAAAGGGAAATGCCCTGCAGGGTATCGATCCGGATGGCTGAGTCGTTTTCGCTCCAGCCAGTCAATTCCATTCCTGTCAATACCTGAACCCCGGTTTCGCGCAGTTTGCCAGTGAGTGCGGAAACCAGCTGACCGCTGTGCAATGCTGCTTCCGTTACATTTTCGATCAGCGCATCAAAATTGCGCAGCCCCAGGGCCGGAAGTTTTTCATCCACACGGCGGAAGATCTGATCAGATCCGGTGATCGGCCTCAGTTGCTCATTCAACCAGCCTGTTTTGTCTTCTAGTTGCTCCCATCCTGTATAGTCGCGGTTGATGCATTCATAACCGCCGCATGGATCGAAGCCGATCTGCGCGTCGGTAAAACAGGACCTGATCTTCTCAATGCCGCGATAACGCATCTGCACCAGACCGAGCATGGCATCGACACCCATCGTAGCTGCATTGTGCAATAATTCTGTAGGACTTCCAAAACAGGCGAAGCCGGCATTACGGGTAGAAGCGCCGAGCGGGGTAGGAGAACGTTCAATAACAGTGATCCGGAGCGCCTGATCGCGTTTCTTCAACTCCAGCGCCGACCACAAGCCCATCAGTCCCGCACCAACAACGATGATATCCTGGTGCGGATAAAAAGTCTGTTTTTCCCATATGGAAAGCGAGGGAGAGGGCAATAATTAATAATTAGTAATTAATAATTGAGGAGATAATAAAGCAGTCGTCCTGTCGGTTCAATCATTCACCATTCACCATTCACCATTCACCATTCACCATTCACCATTCACCCTCACACATTGAACCTGAAATGCATCACATCGCCATCCTTCACTACGTATTCCTTTCCTTCAATGCGGAGCCGGCCATTGTCGCGACAGGCGGCTTCGCTGCCGTATTTGATGAAGTCTTCGTAGGCGATCACTTCCGCCTTGATAAATCCTTTTTCAAAATCGGTATGGATCACACCTGCGGCCTGCGGGGCTTTCCAGCCTTTATGGATGGTCCAGGCCCGCACTTCCTGTACGCCGGCCGTAAAATAGGTATCCAGGTTCAGCAGTTTATAAGCTGAAGTGATCAGCCTGTTCAGGGCGGGCTCTTTCATATGATATTCTTCCATGAACATCTGCTTGTCTTCTTCCGATTCCATTTCTGCGATCTGCGCTTCGATATTGTTGCACATCACGATCATCTCAGCACCTTCCGACCTTGCAGCTGCACCGAGCGCTTCGGAATATTTGTTGCCGGTATGCATGCTCGCTTCATCCACATTGGCTACATAGAGCACTGGTTTGTCGGTAAGCAGGAACAGATCGGCTACAGCTGCCTTGTCCTCCTTACTCAATCCGAGCGTATGGATATTCTTACCTTTTTCCAGATGTTCCTTGCAGCGTGACAGTATTTCGAACTCGGCTTTGGCCTTTGTATCGGTACCGACCCTTGCCATTTTTTCTACACGCTGGATCTTTTTGTCCACGCTTTCCAGGTCTTTCAACTGCAGTTCCGTTTCAATGATCTCTTTATCGCTGATCGGATTGATGGCGCCTTCTTCGCGCAGCACATTCTCATCTTCGAAGCAACGGATCACATGAATAATGGCATCCACTTCGCGGATATTGCCCAGGAATTTATTGCCCAGCCCTTCACCCTCGCTGGCGCCTTTTACCAGTCCGGCGATATCCACGATCTCCATCTGGGTAGGTACGATGCGGTTGGGGATCACCAGTTCGGCCAGTTTATTCAGGCGCTGATCGGGCACATCCACCAATCCAACATTCGGTTCGATGGTGCAGAACCGGTAATTGCTGGCCTGCGCCTTGGCGCTGTTGCTCACTGCATTAAATAAAGTCGATTTGCCCACGTTCGGTAATCCCACAATGCCCGCTTGTAAAGCCATTGAAATGCCTGTTTAGGTTGGTGATAAGAGGGCGCAAATATACGGAAAGCGGGAGTGTTGGATTTCGGAATTTTGGAATTGGGAAATTTCGAAATTTCAAATTCCAAAATTGTTCTCTAGAGGTTGTCTGCAGGTACGTCCACCACCCATTTCATCAGCCGCGTCAGGCCTTTCTGGTTGGCGGCGCGGGCCCGGATGTTCCAGATACCGCCGGTAAGTACCTGAACCCGTGTAAATCCGTTAGCCGCCAGCATTTTGGCCGCCTGCACGGTTTCGGGATCGGTGTTGAAAGCATAGACCACGATATCCCTGTCTTTATACGCGCTGAGCTCATTCATTCTTGTCTGCAGTTCGTTCAGCGGAATATTCACCGCATTCATTATGTGCCCGCGGTTGCGCCAGCTGCGATCTGTAACCTTATTGTTGAATTCGGCAGCCGGGCGAATATCGAGCACGAAAGTATTTGGCTGTTGGGTCATCAGCTCATCGAACTCGATCGCATTGATCATTCCGAAAGAATTATGCTGTTCCCATAACTTGCTGCGTTGCGGCAGTTCTTTTGCGGAGGTACTGATCCATTCGCTCATGCCATTGAACAGCACCCGCACATCAGGGTAATCGTTATCGGTAAGCAGCTTTGCAGCGAGATTAGCGTCGCGACCGTAATCGGCCACCACCAAAACGGGCAGGTTGGCCGGCACTTTGTTCAGCGAGGAAGCCAGCGTAGCCAGCGGGATGTTAACCGCGCCCCGGAGCCTGCCCTGCGCATTCACGGCTTCATCGCGGCTGATACCGCGGAAAGCAGAGTCGTTGCGCACGTCGAGTACAAACACGTCTTTGCCGGAAACCAGTAAACGACCTGTTTCTGCGGGAGAGATCAGTTTGTATTTATTGGAGGTCTCATACAGGTCATTCACACAGGGTATTGCGGAATTTTTCAGCATATTGAATTCGGTCATTGCCCCATTCACATTGATCACATGGGTGAAACCGCTGTCTGCTAATAATTTCGAACATACCCGGCTGCGCTGACTATGTGAACAGATCACGAACACGGGCCTGTTCTTATAAGCCCTGATCTCATTGAGACGGTTCTTCACTTCGTTCACATCGATATTGACCGCACCTTTGAGATGCCCGATGTTCAGGCTGGCAGAAGCGGAGGTATCCCTGAATTCGCCGGGGCTGCGCACGTCGAGGATGAGGCGATCGGGATTTCTTCGCAACGAATCACAGAGATCATTGATATAGACTGTGCGAAAAGCAATATTGTCATTTTTGAACTGGGCGGTTGCCGATCCGGCGCAGATACCGAGCACCAGCAGAAGCATATATCTCATACGGTGATTTTGGAATGGTTAAGCTATCGTTTTTTTTCGTCATGACCGATCTCAGAAGGATGTATGGGATCCCGCAATGACCGGTGCGGGAAGCATTGTCAGAAATTTACATTTTCCCGTTGATGCTCAGGGAAATCAGTATTTTCACTATTCAATCGATACCTATGGCCCTGAACTATGTATGGATATTGTTCTTTGTGATCGGACTCATCATAGCACTATTCAAACTGATCTTTTTCCAGGACTACGAGATCTTCAAAAAACTCGCTGAAGGTATCTTCGACGCTTCCAAATCTTCCGTAATGGATATCGGTCTGCCGCTGGCAGGGGTAATGATGTTCTTTATGGGACTGATGAATATCGGCGAGCGCGCCGGCGCGATCAATTTCCTGGCCAGGCTGCTTAGCCCGTTCATGAAGCGGCTATTCCCCGAAGTGCCTCCCAAACATCCGGCGATGGGACAGATGGTAATGAACTTCAGCGCCAATATGCTTGGGCTGGATAATGCAGCCACACCTTTTGGCCTCCGCGCCATGAACAGTCTGCAGGAACTGAACCCGGTAAAGGACACTGCCAGCAATTCGCAGATCATGTTCCTGGTGCTGCATACCAGCGGACTTACCTTGATACCGCTATCGATCATCGCCTATCGCGCCAGCAGCGGCAGTACCAATCCAACCAGTGTATTCGTACCGCTCATGATCGCCACCACCATAGCAACGGTGGCTAGTATTATCATTACCGGCATTTACCAACGCCTGCGTTTCGACCGGGTATTGATCTTCTGGCTGGCAGGTATTATCGGAGCGATACTTTTATTCGCAGCATTTATCAATGGGCTCCCTTCGCAGAAAGATGTGGCCGTTCCGAGCCTGATGACTAAAGAAACATTCAGCAATGTGCTGGGCAATGTGATCCTGGTGTTGATCGTTTGTGCATTCATTATAGGAGGCTTTGTCAAAAAAGTGGATGTGTTCGATGCCTTTATCGAAGGCGCCAAGCAGGGTTGGGATGTGATCGTGAAAGTGCTGCCTTACCTGGTAGGACTATTGGTGGCGATCCGGGTTTTCCGCGACAGCGGCGCACTGGATGCCATCATCAACGGCATTACCTGGTGCTTTACCTCGCTCGGGCTCAATGGAGAATTCGTGCCGGGACTACCGGTGGCCATCATGCGCCCGTTCAGCGGGGCGGGATCGCGCGGGCTGATGCTCGATATTTTCAAGACCCATGGCCCCGATAGTTTCATCGGACAATTGTCTTCCACTTTCCAGGGCAGTGCCGATACTACATTTTACATCGTGGCCCTGTATTTCGGCAGCGTAGGCATCAAGAAAGTGCGCTATGCCATCTGGGCCGGCATGCTCGCAGACCTGATTGGCGTAATAGCGGCGATATTCATTGCGTACATTTTCTTCAAGTAGATTTCAGATCTAAGATTGCAGATTTGAGTTTTGACCAAATCTCTTTCCCCTCTCCACCTGTGGAGAGGGGGCAGGGGGTGAGGTAAAAACGGAGGGTAAGAAATTTATCTCAACTCGTTCAACTTCTCCTTCAACACCACAACCCCGTCCGAAGCCCTCGCCTCAATAGCCGTCAGATTTGCAATGGCAGTGATTGGCGGAATGCTTTTATCGATGATGAATTTAGGGATCGATCGCGGTGCATAACTGAGTAGTCCCGCAGCCGGATAGACCGCCAGCGATGTGCCGATCACTACAAAGATATCCGCGGCTGATGCGATCCTCGCCGCTTCTTCGATCAGCGGCACGGGTTCTTCGAACCAGACGATATGCGGCCTTAGCTGGTAGCCGTCCGGAGCCATATCGCCTGTTAAGATATCGCCGGTAATAGGGTAGGTGGTGAACGGGTCGTTTACGCTGCGCATCTTGAAGATCTCTCCGTGCAGGTGCAGCACATTTGAACTGCCGCCGCGCTCATGAAGATCGTCGATGTTCTGGGTGATGATCTGCACGTCGAAATCTTTTTCCAGTTCAGCAAGCGCCTTGTGAGCGGCATTGGGTTGGGCTTCCGCTACATTGCGGCGGCGCATATTATAAAAATCAAGCACCAGCGCCTGGTCTTTTTGCCAGCCATGCGGTGTGGCCACTTCATAAACATTATAGCCTTCCCACAATCCATCGCTGTCGCGAAATGTTATCAGTCCGCTTTCCGCGCTGATGCCCGCGCCGGTAAGCACCACGAGTTTTTTTCTGCTCATCCGATAAAAATACAGAACATTATCCCTGCCTGCTAACCGGTTTCCGCCGGATCCATGCGATCACCAGCAGAACGCCGATCAGCAACGGCCAGATGGTTTTCACAGGCAGGCAATCATTATTGCTAGTTCCGTTTCAGAAAGAATGAGAGATTATCGGAAGTAGTGAAGGAGAACAAGCTATCCGAAACGCGATGCATGAGATTTGCGCGATAGCCAGTGCCGCTGTCAAGATACAGCGTGTCGCCTTTGCTGTAATAATGTTGATCAATACTATCTCTGCCAATGATCTGATCAACAGTACTGTCGGGTTTGAAATTTAAATATATGCTGCTCCCGGTTGGTCTGCTGTTGAGCGCGATGGCTATTTGCCGGATGCTGTCAGGCGCATCTGCAGGAGCGTAAGCAGAGTCCAGTTTCCATCTGCCGGTCAGGCTGATGGCTGCGCCCGCAACAGTTGTCGTGTCTGTGTTCCGGTAAGCGCGGAAAAGGAAAAAAGAAAATACGAACAGGACTGCAATAATAATTGCAGTAACGGATTTACGTTTCATGGTTACAGGTTTTTAATTGATGAATTAAAATGCAGGCCTGCAGCCATGAATACGTTGAGATAAGAAATAGTAACCCGGGGAGAGCGTTAAAATAATTTTTACCGCAAAGACGCCAGGGCGCAACGGAAAGCAACGACATTGTTCTAATCGATCCTAGCGAAACCTCGCGCCTTTGCGTCTTTGCGGTAAAGCTACTTGCAGGCCTTATTCGCCCGCCATTTCCATCACCAGTTTCCATTCGGCTTCTTTCACAGCCTGAACGGATAACCGGCCCAGGCGTACAAGATCCATATCGGCGAAGCGTTTGTCGGCCTTGATCTGTGCGAGCGACACCGGCTTTTTCAGTTTTTTATGCGGCTTAAAATCGACCACCAGCCAGGCAGGATCATCGGTGGTGGGATCCTGGTAGGCTTCTTTCACTACTTTGGCAATGCCTACGATCTCCGTTCCTTCATTGCTATGGTACCAGAAAGCAAGATCGCCTTTCTTCATCGCACGGAGATTGTTACGCGCCGCATAGTTGCGAACGCCATCCCAGAAAGTCTGCCCTTCCTCCACAAAACGATCCCAGCTGTATACGGACGGTTCGGATTTGATAAGCCAGTAAGGCATAAGAAATAATTAGTAATTAATAATAAAAACATTTGCAGACATACCTGCCGCACTTCAACTTTCAACCAACAACCAGCAATTATTAATTACTAATTACTAATTAATGATTGCCCCTCACCACCCGCTCGCCAACACATCCGCCAGATGCATCAGTTTCAGCCCCGCCTGTTTGTGTTTGTTGCAGCCGTCGATATGCATCAGGCAGCTCATATCGGTGCTGATCAGGTATTCGGCGCCGGTGGCAGCCGCGTTGTTCACTTTCTGATCGCCCATCGCAATACTGATGGGCTCGAATTTTACGGCGAAAGTGCCACCAAAACCGCAGCAGGTCTCCACATCATTCAACTCTACCAGTTCAAGTCCTTTTACCTGCGACAGCAATAACCTCGGTTCCTGTTTGATACTGCATTCGCGCAGC
>JAFBAN010000155.1 GCA_019247775.1 Chitinophagaceae bacterium
CCAGGCGGTTAAGACGCGCATTAAAGTTGATATGCACGGGGAATCCCGAAATTCCCTGGTGACGGAGATAACGGTGAAATGCTTCGAAGATTGTAAAAGAATAAATTTCCGGTTCGAGATCGTAACTGACCAGCGCTTCGAAGCCAGCTGCATCTGCATTCATGACCATGATCGGCAGACTGATACCGGCCTTGCGCAACTCGACGCCTTCATCCGCATAAGCAACGGCGAGATAATCCAGTTTATGGAACTGCAGTGCCCTGGCCACTTCGGCGCTGCCGCTTCCATAACTGAATGCTTTTACCATCGCCATCAGTTTGGTAGACGGCTCCAGTTGCTGCTGGTAGGCTTTAAGGTTATGGATCATCGCAGACAGGTTGATCTGCATCACGGTCTGGTGCACCTGCTGCTCCAGCAGGGCGGAAATGCGCTCGAATTCGAAGATCCGCGCGCCTTTCAGCAGCACATATTCGTCCCGGAAAAGCAAACCTGAAAACTGTTGCAGGAATGCATCTGTGGAAGGATAAAACGAAGACGCCACGGGCAGGGCGCCGAACAGGCCGGCATGCGCTGATATTGCTGGCCCTATGCCAATCAGTCGCTGCACCGATCTCGCACGCAGCTGTTCAGCCACCTGCCGGTACAACTGCTCCTGGGTATGACCGGACTGCAGGATATCCGAAAGTATCAATGTTGTTTTCTGATTACCCGCCTGCTGCTGCAGGTAATCCAGAGCCAGTTCCAGCGACGCGGTATCGTTGCTGTAGCTATCATTGAGGATATACGTGTTGTTGATCCCCTTGATCAACTGCATCCGCATATCCACTGACTGTAGTCGGGTCAGCCGCTCCTGTATCCATGGAAGCGCATACCCCATCTGCAGCAGAACACAAACACAGGTAAGCGCATTGTCTACCGAAATACGATCGGTGAAAGGAATGGTGATAGATATGGCTTGATCCTGGCATACCCCCTGTACAACCGTTGCCGCGGCGGCGCGGCTTTCCTCTTTCACTTGAAGGGTTGCTGGAAACTGACGGCTCCAGGTGAACAGATCTGCTGCCTCCGGGAAAAGTATTTTATCATCGCCGGCCGGATCGAGTGCGGGCTTTAACGCTTCCACACAATAGATCAGCGCATGCGCTTTTGAAAATAATTTTGCTTTTTCCAGTGCTTTTTCCCGCATATCGGCGAAGCCTTCGCTGTGTGCATCGGCGAGATTGGTGAATACGCCGATAGTGGGCTGAATAATTTCCGCAAGTGTTTCCATTTCGCCCACGGTGGATATACCGGCTTCGAAAATGCCGAGCGTGTCGGTGGCATCCATCTGCCATACACTAAGCGGCACGCCCAGTTGCGAGTTATAGCTACGCGGGCTGCGAACGATCGAATGCGCGTCATGCAGCAACTGGTAAAGCCATTCTTTCACGATCGTTTTACCGTTGCTGCCGGTAATGCCGATAACAGGAATATCAAATTGCCGGCGACGCCAGGCGGCCAGTGCCTGCAATGCCTTCAGCACATGATCTACCTTTAAAAAATTGGCATCGCTGAACGGGCTTTGATCGAAGTCCTTGCCTACAACGAAATTCCGGACGCCACGCTCATACACTTCATGGATGAACTGGTGCCCGTTGCGGCGTGGACCGCTGATGGCGAAGAACAGCGATTGTTCAGGGAAAACGATCTTACGGCTATCGGTCAGCAATTGTACAATGACCGCATCATGAACAATGACCGGTTCTGCATGAATGATACGGGCAATATGTTGCAGTGAACAATCCATTATGCGCTATCATCCGCCGAGTCGGGCGGCGTTCCTTTTTTTTGTTTGGCGATGGAATACAGAATGGAAACAGCGATACAGACCACGATCACGCCCAAGGAAAGCAATACCTGCATATTTTTTCCCAGCCATTGACTGATGTAATGGTCGCCCAGCATCTTTATGCCGATGAATACCAGCACCACAGCGATACCCTGCTGCAGGTAATCGAATTTGGATACGGCTCCGCGAAGCAGGAAGAACAGACTGCGCAATCCGAGCACCGCAAAAATATTGGAGGTATAGATCACCAGCGAATCGCGTGAGATGCCCATCACGGCGGGGATCGAGTCTAATGCAAACACAAGATCTATTCCTGCAAGCAGTATCACCACCACGAAAAGAGAAGTGTACACGCGCCGGCCGTTCTCTTTGATCCAGTACCTGCCATCACCGTCGTGCTTTGTAAGTGGCAATACCTTTCGAAGCCACCTGTATAGTTTTGTTTCGTGCGGATCGAATTCGTCGTCATCGCCTGAGCTGAACATTTTATAGCCCGTATACACCAGAAAGATCCCGAACAGGTATAATATCCATTCGAATTTTGATACAAGTGCTACACCCACTGTAATAAAGATCACCCGGAAAATGATCGCCATCAGTATACCGAGCAGCAATACCCGCGGATAATGCCGGGAACTGACATTGAAGGAACTGAAGATGAGTATGAACACAAAAATATTATCGATGCTCAGGCTCCATTCCATCAGGTAGGCACTCAGGAATTCGAGCGGCAATTGCGAACGCGTAACCATAAATGCAGGGTCCGCATGAACATCCTCGGCCGCCAGTTTCGGGCCCTGTATCCAGAGAAAGCCAAAAAATACCAGCGCCAGGCTCACCCAGAAAATGGTCTGGTAAAACGCCTGTCTGATAGAAACCGTTTTGTTCTTGGGACTGAGTAAGCCGAGATCGAATACCAGTGCCACCACCAATACAATTCCGAATACCAAATAAACGACCTGGTGTGCAGACATGAGATTTCAGCTTGACAGTAAAGATAGTAAGCCGTGCTCTGATAAATGTGAAAATTGGCCGTGAACCGCTCAGCGTCTTAGCGGTAAAAAATCATGCCGCATACTTACTGCGCCGCACCCACTGAAGCAGAAATCCCACAAGAACAATGAGGATGACCGGCGCTACAATATTGATCAGCTGCCAGATGGTTTTCTGTTCTTCTACCTTTCGTTTATCCAGGAGCCGGAGCACAAAATCCTTGTTCCGGGCCTCGAACAATCGGTTATTGCTTACTAGGTAGTCCATGGCATTGAGAAAAAATTCCCGGTTGGCAAAACGGTAGTTTTCGAGCGGCAGAACACCCATGGGTAAAGGGCCTGCAGTGGAGCTGACCGAATTGGTGACTATATCCGCATCGGCCACCACTATCTGTTTGGCTTCTTTGGCTCCTGCGCTGAGGAAAGGTCTGCCGGTAACCCTTTGTACTGAATCCATCACGCCTTGCCCCACGCGGTTGGCAAACAGCGATTGAAATTTTCCTTCCAGCATTACAGCCACCGGGATATAACTTTTATTGAAACTGGCCAGGTCTTCATCGCCCTTAACGCTATTGATCGATACGATCGCGGGTGAAGCAATGCGCCGGCTGTTACTGTCGGTAGCCAGCAAGATCGTTTTTTGAATACCGGGCGCCTTTACTGTATCGATGCTCGACGGAAAAATGGGCAATACCCTGTCGAGGTTTTTAGAGATGGGGTTATCCGTACGCGCTGCAAGGAATGGATAGTATGGCCATGGGATACGCTGCAGCTTCGGGCTGCCGTCTGCGTTCTTGCCTACAACGATCGGTATCTTCGAGCAATTCAGGTCCTGTATAAGATCGGGGTTGATGCGTACACCGTACCTGAACAGGATATCATCAAGATCCAGCCCTCGATCGAATGCCGTGTACTCGGCCTGGGTGCGCATCAGGCTGTCCAGTTCGGCATGCAGCTTGTCTATCAGCCAGACCACATGACCGCCATGCATGATGTACTGATCGATCTTGAGTTTGTCTTCCTCGGTAAACACCTGCTTGGGCTTTACGATCATCAATGCATTGATCTGCGATGCATCGGGATATCCTTTTTTCAGATCGAAGACCGCAAGCCGGTATTCATTGCGCAGGCTTTCGCCCAGGTCGTTCACGGTAAGATCGATCGGCTCGCCGTTGCCAACAGCGTATGCAACCGTAGGCACGTATTTGCGCGTAAGCTTGTCAATGGCATTGGCGAATTTATATTCCAGCAACGCCTCGGCTGCATTGCGCGTGGCTTCCACATCTTCCTGGGCATTGTCCGTAACCACATTGAACTGCTTGTATATTTTGCGGCTGCTGCGCAGGTCGATCGCTATCGGCCGCTGGTTGTTGCGGAAACTTACCAGCGCAGCCGGAATGATCAGCTGGTTGGTCTGCTTTTCGGTTTTGGATGATACCACTTCGTTCTGTTCGAACACGACACCGAGCCGGGCAAGACTGTCATAAAGCATCACCTTCGCCGTATCGTTTGAAATATTTTCGCCCGGTTTCTCGAAGCTTACGCGTACCAGGTTGCCAGAAATGGATTTGAATTCATCCAGCAGATCCTTGGTGGCCTGGCTGAGCTTTTTATAATCAGCAGGCAGTTCCCCCGTCAGGAATACGCGGATGGTAACCACGCTGTCCATGTTCTTCAGCAGGTCCTTGGTGGCCTCGGTAAGGCTATGCCGTTTCTCTGCTGTCAGGTCTGCGCGGAAACTGAACCTGGATGATACAAATACAAGCACGATGAATAATGCAGCCAATGCCCAGATCCCGTATTTATGTTGCCAGAGCTTCTGCATTATCGCTTAACAAGATTACGTTGCGTTACAAAAAGGAAAAAACAGATCAGTCCAACGAAGTAAATGATGTCGCGGCTGTCGATTACACCGCGGCTGATGCTGCGGTAGTGAAAATTGATACCCAGCATTTCGATATAGTAATCCCATCCCGCCCTGAACACCGGCAGTTTGCTGATGGCTTCGAAACCATTGTACAGCAGGAAACACAAAAATGCGCCGGCAATAAAAGCGACGACCGTATTATTGGTAAAGCTGCTGGTACAAATGCCTATCGCAGTAAAAACGGCGCCAAGAAATACGAGACCGATATAACTGCCGATAGTGCCTCCGATATCGATGCCTCCGGTAACGCTTAATTGTTGCACCGAAACAGCGTAGATGATGGTGGGCAAAAGTGCGGTAACCACAATGATCAGCGCGCCGAAGAATTTACCCCATACGATCTGCGCCGGAGAAAGCGGCATGGTCTTGAGCAGCTCGAAAGTGCCGGCCCGGTACTCATCTGCCAGGCTGCGCATGGTAATGGTAGGCACGAGAAAAAGCAGGATCCAGGGCGCCAGGTTGAAAAAAGCGGCCAGTGAAGCATAACCGAAATCGAGAATACTGCTATCGGGAAAGACGAACAGAAAAAGTCCGTTCAGCAACAGGAAGACTGCCAGGGCGATATAGCCGGTAAGGCTGCTGAAAAACTGCCGCCATTCTTTTTTGCAGATCATCCACATGGATTCAAAACTACTTGTTCTTGGTGAATTCGCCTCCCGGCCGAACAGAATTGAAATCTTTTATGGATTTTCTCACATATTGAATCTCAACCAAAACCAACCGCATGAAACTGAAAATGGCACTCACCCTGCTTTGCCTGTTCGGCATTGGCCTGTTTGCCCGGTCGCAGGACAATAAAAAACAGGGCCAGAAATCTAAACCCGCAAAGGTCAATACCGCTTCGAAACACGGTGACCGGTATGATGAAAATGGCAATCCGCTTCCGCCGCCTCCGCCGCCTCCCACCGACAGGAACGGAAAGCCGGTGTCCCCCGAGATAACAAAATATACAACTCCTGAGAAGCAGTTCGACAAAGACGGCAATCCGCTTCCGCCGCCTCCGCCGCCTCCGCCTACTGACCGGAACGGGAAACCGATTCCGCCGTCGAAGGTTGAGTTGCAAAAATTCAAGGACGGTGAAAAACCGCCGCCGCCGCCCGCAAAGCCCAGGAAACCGAAGGCTGCCACGGCTGGGGTTCCTGATGAACCTCTCAGATCAAATTAATTCAGCGCATAAAAAAGCCGGCGAATTGCCGGCTTTTTAAATTTCTTATTGCCTTCGGGGATCATACCGCGAAGCTCTCACCGCAGCCGCAGCTTCTGCTTGCATTGGGATTGTTGAAATAAAATCCTTTCCCATTCAGTCCATCCGAAAAATCGAGCTCGGTATTTACGAGGTATAAAAAGCTTTTCAGATCGGTCACTACTTTGATGCCGTTGTCTTCGAATACCTGGTCCATCGGTTTCACTTCATTATCGAAGTCGAGTTTGTAGCTCAGTCCCGAACAGCCACCGCCTACAACGCCAACACGCAGAAAATAAGAAGGATCGCCGGCAACGCCTGCCTCTTCCATCAGCTGATGGACTTTCTTCTTCGCTTTATCGCTTACGTATATGCTATTGTCTGTTGCTACCATGGTATCAATAATTGATAACCAGCAATTATTATTTCTTAATTACTGATTATTAATTGTTCTAGTGGATTCTTTCTTCGAACACCAGCTCTTCCAAACCGTTCTTTTTACGGTAATCGTTGATCGCCGATTTGATAGCGTCTTCTGCAAGTACAGAGCAGTGGATCTTTACCGGAGGCAGGTTGAGTTCTTCTACCAGGTCCATATTGTCGATCTCTACCGCCTGGTCAACAGTTTTGCCTTTGAGCCATTCTGTAGCCAGTGAAGAGGAAGCGATAGCGGAACCGCAGCCGAAGGTCTTGAATTTCGCATCGGTGATAACGCCTGTAGCGTCATCCACTTCGATCTGTAAACGCATCACATCGCCGCATTCCGGGGCGCCTACCAGTCCTGTGCCTACGTTTTTCTTCGATTTATCGAGCGTACCCACATTCTTGGGGTTGGTGTAATGATCGATTACTTTTTCTGAGTATGCCATATTGGTTGAAGTTGAAAATTTGAGATCAATGATGTGCCCATTCTATTTTATCCATATCCATTCCGTCTTTGAACATTTCCCATAACGGGCTCATTTCACGAAGCTTCAGAACGGTATCGGTTACAGCCTTGATGGTGTAATCGATCTGTTCTTCCGTCGTGAACCTTCCCAACCCAAAACGTAGCGAACTGTGTGCCAGATCGTCGCCCAGACCCAGCGCTTTCAGTACATAGCTGGGTTCCAGTGAAGCGGAGGTACAGGCAGAGCCAGAAGAGAGTGCGATGTTTTTGTTAAAACCCATCATCAACCCTTCTCCCTCTACATATTTGAAGGAAATATTGCTCACGTGCGGCAGGCGGTGTTCCTTGCTGCCGTTCACATAGCTTTCTTCCAGCTGGGTAAGTGCGCTCTCCAGCTTATCCCGGAGTTTGCTCAGGCGGGCCGCATCCTCCGCCATTTCGAGGCGGGCCAGTTCACAGGCTTTACCGAAGCCTACGATACCGGGTACATTCAGCGTGCCGCTGCGCATGCCCCTTTCGTGGCCTCCGCCGTCCATCTGGGCAGTCACTTTTACCCTCGGGTTCTTGCGGCGCACATAAAGCGCTCCGATGCCTTTGGGGCCGTACATTTTATGGGCAGAAAAAGCCATAATATCGATACCGTCTTTGATCACATCCACGGGTACCTTACCTACAGCCTGTGTGGCGTCGGTGAAGAACAGGATGCCGTTCTTTTTGGCAAGGGTGCTGATCTCTTTCACCGGTTGTATCACGCCCACTTCGTTGTTGGCGTACATGATGGTGATGAGGATGGTGGTAGGACGGATCGCCGCCTCCAGCTCTTTCATATCGATCAGGCCATCGGGCTTTACGGAGAGATAAGTGACTTCGCCGCCATTGCGCTCCAGATGTTTGCAGGTATCGAGTACCGCTTTATGTTCGGTAGTGCAGGTGATGATATGGTTGCCCTTGCTGCCATACATCTCGAACACGCCCTTTATGGCCAGGTTATCCCCTTCGGTGGCGCCGGAAGTGAAGATGATCTCTTTCGGATCGGCGCCCACCAGTTTAGCCACTTGTTCGCGGGCATAGTCGACAGCTTCTTCCGCTTCCCAGCCATAAGGATGGCTGCGGCTGGCGGCATTGCCGAAATGCTCCGTAAAATAAGGGATCATGGCCTCCAGCACCCGCGGGTCCATAGGGGTGGTAGCATTGTTATCCAGGTAAATAGGTAATTTCAACATAGTGCGCTAAAACGTTTAATATCCGAAGTCACAAAATTACTGCAATTCGTACTATATTTCTGGGTCATCAAACCCTTATCAGCGTTTTTTTCATATTTCGAAACCTCATCTCCGTAAACCTTCACACATGCTGAAAATTGAGCATATAGGCATCGCCGTCCGCGACTTTTCAAAGGCAATTCCCCTGTTCGAAAAGCTGCTTGATACCAATTGTTACAAGATCGAAAACGTGGCTTCAGAGCAGGTGAACACTGCTTTCTTCCTGCAGGGCGAGTCCAAGATCGAACTGCTTGAGAGCACCGACCCGGAAGGTGTGATCGCCAGGTTCATCGAAAAAAAAGGCGAGGGCATACACCATATCGCTTTCGAAGTGGCCGATATCCATGCCGAAATGGCCCGGCTAAAGGCAGAAGGCTTCACCCTTCTCCACGAAACACCCAAAAAAGGCGCTGACAATAAGCTGGTCTGCTTTCTCCATCCCAAGGGAACGAACGGGGTTTTGATCGAATTGTGCCAGGGCTGAGAAAGAGTCTGGAGTTAGGAGTCTGGAGTTAGGAGTAAAATATTATTGGGGAATACCGCCGAAGAACCATAACGGCATTTGCAGGGAAGACAGTACCTACTACCGGCAGCCCTACTCCAGACTCCTAACTCCTAACTCCAGACTTCTACTGAATCCCAAGCTTTTCCACCGCCACCTGCGCCGCTACCTGGCTGGCATCCTTCTTATTGTAGCCCTTGCCCTGGGCGAGCAGTTCGCCATCGAGCATGGCGTGCATGGTAAAAAGGCGGCGGCTGCCTTCCATTCTTTCTTCGGCCAGCTCAAAAATGAGGGTCTTCCCGTTCTTGTTGGCCCAGCCGATCAGTTTGTTCTTGAGGTTGATATCCACCTGTTCCAGATCGTCTACGAACATATGGGGGATCACGATATGGCGCAGTACCCAGTTATGGGTTTTGTTGTAACCCTTATCGAGGTAAACGGCGCCTACCAGGGCTTCCAGCGTATTACCGAAGATCTGGCTGCCTTTGAGGGCATTGTCGAATTTGTTGTAGAAAGTGAGTTTACGCAGCCCCATTTTAAGGGCGATATCGTTGAGCTGCTGGCGGTTAACCATCTTGCTGCGCATTTCGGTGAGAAAGCCCTCGCCTTTGTACGGATAACGTTTGAACAGGTAATCGGCCACGATGGCGCTCAAAACGGCATCGCCCAGATACTCAAGGCGCTCGTTGTTCTCGTCGGCGGTTTCCTTAACGGACCGATGACTCAGGGCGGTACGGTACAGCAGGGAATTGCCAGACTTGATACCCAGCACGTTCTTCAATTGTTTTTCAAAAGAGGAGTCGTCGGCTTTCTTTAGGATCTTCTTGAAAAATTGCACGGAATTAAGCTACGAATTTTTTTACTATCACACAGGCATTATGCCCGCCAAAACCGAAAGTATTGCTTAAGGCTACGTTAACGGTGCGTTTCTGGGCCGTGTTGAAGGTAAAGTTGAGCCTTGAGTCCAGCTCGGGATCGTCGGTAAAATGGTTGATGGTAGGCGGAATGATATCATCCTGCACCGCTTTGATACAGGCGATCGCTTCTATCACGCCGGCTGCGCCCAGGCAGTGACCGGTCATGGATTTGGTAGCGCTGATGTTCATTTGATAAGCGTGCTCGCCGAATACCTCGGTGATCGCTTTCACTTCGGCGCCGTCGCCCAGCGGCGTGGAAGTGCCATGGGTATTGATATAGTCGATGTCTTCCGCCTTCATTCCGGCATCTTTCAGCGCGGCGATCATCACGTTGCGGGCGCCAAGGCCTTCCGGATGCGGGGCTGTAAGATGGTAGGCATCGGCTGTTGCACCGCCTCCTGCCACTTCGCAATAGATCTTTGCGCCGCGTTTTACGGCGTGTTCATATTCTTCCAGTATCAGTACGCCGGCAGCCTCTCCCATCACAAAACCATCGCGGTCCTTGTCGTAAGGGCGGCTGGCCGTTTTGGGATCGTCGTTGCGTTCGCTCATGGCTTTCATGGCATTGAACCCGCCCACGCCGGCCATGCTGATCACCGCTTCGGATCCGCCGGCCAGTATGATATCGGCCTTGCCGAGCCGCAGGTTATCCACCGCCGCAATAATGCCATTTGTACTTGATGCACAAGCACTTACAACAGCAAAATTAGGGCCCCGGAAACCATGGCGCATGGAGATCTGCCCTGCGGCGATATCCAGGATCATTTTGGGAATGAAGAACGGATTGAAACGCGGCGTACCATCGCCCTGGGCGAAATTGATCACTTCATCCTGGAAGGTTACGATACCGCCGATACCGCTGGCGAAGATCACCCCTACACGGTCGGGATCCACATTCTCCTTGGTAAGGCCTGCATCCCTTACCGCCATATCGCTCGCTGCGATGGCGAACTGGGCGAAGCGGTCCGTTTTGCGGGCTTCCTTGCGGTCCATGTATTCGCCGGGATCGAAACCTTTTACTTCACAGGCAAAACGGGTCTTGAACTTGGTTGCATCGAACAGGGTGATCATATCGGCACCTGAAACTCCGTTAACGAGTCCCTTCCAATACTCATCCAGGTTATTACCGAGGGGCGTGATAGCTCCGATACCGGTGACAACAACCCTTTTCAATTGCATAAAGTTTGCCTGTTTGAAGTGATAATCCGCCTTTTTGTGGCTGGTTGGCCCAAGAAGGCGGATTAAAGTTATTCCATTTACGGGAGTAAGATCTTACTTAGCGTGCTCTTCGAGGTAAGCTACGGCCTGACCAACAGTAGTAATGGTTTCAGCCTGCTCATCAGGGATGGAGATGTTAAATTCTTTCTCAAATTCCATAATCAATTCAACGGTATCCAAAGAATCGGCACCGAGGTCGTTAGTGAAAGAAGCTTCATTGGTCACTTCAGCTTCGTCAACTCCTAACTTGTCAACTATGATTTTCTTTACTCTTGTAGCGATGTCTGACATTGTAAAAGTTTTTGTTACGGCTGCAAAAATATACTTTTTAGCACATCCCCGATGTTTTCAGGCATTTTTGTTTATACCCAATGATTTACAGGGCAT
Source organism: Chitinophagaceae bacterium (assembly GCA_019247775.1). Lineage (GTDB taxonomy): Bacteria > Bacteroidota > Bacteroidia > Chitinophagales > Chitinophagaceae > Sediminibacterium. The sequence continues at coordinate 11,106 of JAFBAN010000155.1, forward strand.
TAGCCATTAGCTGTCAGCTTTTAGCCGTTAGCCTTTAGCTTTTGGCAATCTTTTTAAAAACCGGGGACATTTTTTCCAATGTTTTTCCAGCTGGCAACTAAAAGCTAACAGCTAAAAGCTTTCAATTAAATTGTTATCTTGTATTCCTTACCCCGTCATATGGCATTAAAAATCATAGATCACGGTTCCAGGGAATACAAGCAAATGGTGGAACTCCGCCTGCAGATGCTGCGTAAACCACTGGGATTGGACTTCACGCCCGAGGAGCTGGCCGCCGAAAAGAACGATATCCTGATCGGATGCTTCGATGACGATAAACTGGAAGCCTGCTGTATGCTTACCGCTACTGACCCCAAAACCGTACGTTTACGGCAGATGGCAGTCAGTTCCGGGCTGCAGGGAAAAGGCATCGGGCGGGTACTGATGGTATTTGCCGAGAACATCGCCCGCGACCGGGGCTACCGCCGCCTCACCATGCATGCCCGCAAAACGGCGGTGGGTTTTTATGAAAAGAATGGCTACAAAGTCTGCAGCAACGAATTCCAGGAAGTGACGATACCGCATTTTGTGATGGACAAGGAACTCTAACCGGTCTGTGGTCTGTAGTCTGTTGTCTGTAGTTGTTTGGAGTTTGGGATTTGGGGTTTTAACCAGTCAATTTTTAACCTCAGGCAACCATCGACTCCCAACCTGAAACAACCATAGACAACAGACCACAGACCACAAACTATTTCCTTCCGATCTTATTGTTCAGTACCCCGCGCAATTCATGCCGGAAGTCTTCGCTCATGCCGTCTTTGGGAACGATGAAGAATGATTTGGGGTCGAAATAGAGGTGGAAGAAATGCGGGCTTTCGAAGAATTTGCTGAAACGGGTCCAGTTCCAGCGCACCTGGCCGCGTGGGTTTTCGAGCATCACATCGTCTTCATTGAAATAAATGGTGAAGCTGTCGCGGAAAGTAGCGGCGCGTTTATAGATGCTGTTGGGAAGCAGGTACCAGAATGCCACTACCAGCAGCAGCCAGATCGTTGATCCCAGCAGGAAAGGTTCCGGACGGATCTTCTTTGTATAGAACAGTATGGCCGAACCGATTGCGAATACATTCACCAGCACCAGTAATACCCGCACTTCAGGGCGCTGGATAAAATGATACCGCAATGCCTGGATGACTTTTTTCTTGTCGTAAGTAAAACTGTGCTGCATGAGGGCAAAGATAGCTTTTGGCGTGAATCGGCAGGCGTGAGACGTGAGGCGTGAGACGTGAGGCGTGAATGGTGAATGGGGGACTACGAGTTGAAAAAGTTGGTTGTCTATCCGCGCGGTCTATGGTCCCGGACTATACCCTGTTACCGATGCAAAACCCGCCTCACGCCTCACGCCTCACGTATCACGCCTCACGATCCCCCCATCACTTAAACGACTTCACGAACTGCTCGATCGCCTGCGGGCTGAGTTTTTCGCGGCCGGAAGCGATCACGATGCGGTATTTAAATGTGGCGGACTGGCCTTTCTTCAACTGGAAGTTCAGCGCTTCCTTGCCGTTGGAGAAAACTTTTTGCCCCAGCGGATTGGCCGCGAACAGGCCGTAGTTGCGGGCATGCCAGTAAGTGGGATAGCCGGGATTTTCGGGATTGTCGATGATCAGGATGCTGATGATATCACCGCCTTTGCGGCCGTACATCATGCACCAGTTGCCGCGGGTACCCCAGGCTGCATCCCCTTCCTTACCCTGCGAGGTAATATAATTGCCGGTGGCGCTTGCATCTTTCGGGGCGGTCACTTTGGTTACATTACCGTTGGCGTCCTTGTACTCTTTTGTTTCGGTAGCCGGCAGTTCAAGTTCATGCGCAACGCGCAGTCCCAGCATGCCGTCTTTTGCATCGGGAAAATTTACATCCTGCACTGCAGTGAGCGTAGTGGATCGATCGATGACCCGCACATTGTCGCCGGCACCGAAGCTGAAGCTGGTATTCTCCTGCAACAGGAGGTTTCTCTGCTGATCGGTCCAGTCGGCGGTATAAGACAGTTTGGCTTTGGCGCCGCTTTCGGTTTCCGTTATTTTCTGGGTGCGGATCCAGCCGTAATTTTTTTTCTTGTCGGCTGCTATCGCGAAAGAATTGTTCCAGAAATCGAGGCCGTTCACTTTCTCATAGTTCATCCAGAGGCCGATATGATGCGGGTGGTCTGTGGGATCGTTGGGTTGCGGATTCCAGGGAAAACCGCGGGTAATGGTCTGGCCGTCTGCCGCCATGATCGGATAGAGAAATGGCTTCTCCATCGTATCGGTATAAATGAATTCTGTGAACGGTTTGCCGCCAACCGTGATGGTTACTTTTTGCTGATTTGGAACGGGAGTTACAGTTATAATGTTACGTTGCGCGAATGTGCCGATACACAATAACAGAGCTATCGGAATTTGAAAATTTGAAAGTCTGATCCCGCACCGCGGGAGAAAATTGGAGTTAGGCAATGGCATGGCTCTACGCAATTGATATTTTTGTTTTCATTTTCAAATTGAATGACTTCCAAATTAAGATGCTATCGTTTTCCGCTTCCCGATCAGCCACCGCATGATCAACCAGGCACTGACATAAGCCAGTGCGCATACGATGAACATGATATAGTAAGCTGTTTCAATCTGATTGATGGAACGGTAATAGAGAAAAAGTTTTTTCTGCACCAGCCATGTCAGGAAGATGCCGCCGAGAGATCCGAACATGCCGCCGATCCCTGTTACAGAGGCCGTACTTTTTTTAGGGAACATATCGCTTACCGTTGTAAAGATATTGGCGCTCCATGCCTGGTGCGCCGAAGCTGCGATGCCGATCACCAGCACTGCCAGCCATCTATTGATGGTGCCCAATACAAGAGCGGAAACGATCGGTATCACGCAAAATGCATAGATCAGCATGGCCGTTCTTCTCGCCTTCATCACCGGCCAGCCTTTTTTATTGATGAAATACATCGGAAGCCAGCCGCCGAAAACACTGCCGAACGTGGAGATAACGAATACCACGGCTACATAAGGCGCCGCATCTGCTGTTGTCATATGATACTTGCTACCGAAAAAATCCGGAAGCCAGAAGATGTAGAACCACCAGATCGGATCCGTCAGGAACTTACCGATCGAAAAGGCCCAGGTTTGCGGGAACGTGAGCAACTTTCCCCAGGATAATTTCGGGGAATGGTCGTCAGCGTCTGGTGTTTCATCTTTATCACCTTCGATGTAAGCGAGCTCCGGCGGCTGCAATCTCTTATGCCGGCGCGGCACTTCATACATGATGAACCAGAATATCAGCCAGATAAAACCTAACAGGCCGGTTACGATGAAAGCAGATTGCCATCCCCAATGTTTCAACATATACGGTACTACCAATGGCGTTATGATCGCTCCCACATTGGCGCCGGAATTCAGGATGCCGAATGCATAGGCACGTTCTCTTTTGGGGAACCATTCTGCCACTGTCTTATTCGCTGCCGGAAAATTGCCTGCCTCGGCCAGTCCCAATGCACCGCGGACGATCTTGAAACCAACTACGGAGTTTACAAATCCGGTTGCCACACCCGCAAGGCTCCATAAACCGGTGGCTACTGCATATCCGATTTTGGTACCGAGTTTATCGATGATACCACCCGCACACAAAAGACCAATGGCATAAAATATTTTGAACGTGATCTCCACATCGGCGTAATCTCCGTCTGTCCAGTGCATCGTTTCGGTAAACGTGGATTTCAGAAAGCTGATGACGCTTCTGTCGATATAGTTGATCGTAGTGGCGAAAAATAGCAGGCCGCATATCCGCCAGCGATACTTACCGAATTTTTCTGCTGTAGTCATGGCAATGGAAGAGGGATTTATAAATCAATCAGGGTTTAACGGATTTAACGATATCCAGTGCCTGGCGGGTAGCTGCTGTGATCTGCGCATAATCTTTCGCCTCCAGCAATTGTTTGGTGATGAGCTTGCTGCCCATACCTACGGCACAAACGCCCGCCTTGAACCAGCCTGCAATATTGTCTTTATCCAGTTCCACACCACCGGTGGGCATAAAATACAGGTTGGGAAAAAGCTCCTTGATAGCCGACATAAAACCGGGACCAAGAATATTTCCGGGAAACAGCTTGATCATTTTCGCACCCAATGATTCGGCTTTGATGATCTCGGAAGGGGTCATACAACCAGGTACCCAAAGCATATTGTTTTTATCAGCTACTTCTGCGACCGATTCCACGAGGCCGGGACAGATCAGGTAATCGGTACCCGCATCGATGAATTGCTGCGCCATCCCGCCATTCTTAATGGTACCGATACCGAGGTACATGCCTTTGAGTTCGGTATCGCATATTTTGCGCATTTCTTTAAAATTGGTAAGGGCGGCTTCACCGCGGTTGGTGTATTCTACGGCGCGGATGCCGGCATCGTACAGGGCTTTCAGCACGCCTACGCTAACGGCTGTATCCTTGTAAAAATAGAGTGGTAAGATACCCTGCTGCGGTATCAGCGACATGATCTCAGCTTTCTTTTCCATATGGCAGTTTTTCGCCTAGCAATGTTATCAAAAAGAACGGCACCATTTCGATTTATTACGCAAACGTTTGCGTATTTTTTCGGTGATTTCCGGGCCTGTTCTTTTCCCGTCACAGATTAAATAAACAACTTTGAGTTTCGGCAGTACCGGAAGTTAGATATATATCCGTAAATAAAGACCTAAATAAAACGAACATTGCTTATGTCCAGGAAAGTTGTCACGCTCGGCGAGATCATGCTTCGCCTTTCGACCCCCAATTTTGAAAGATTCGTTCAAAGCGACAGCTTTGATGTTACCTATGGCGGCGGCGAGGCCAATGTGGCCGTAGCCGTTTCCAACTATGGGCTGAATGGGGTTTTCGTAACCAAAGTGCCCGATAATGCCATCGGCCAGGCGGCGATCAACCATATCCGCCGTTATGGTGTGGATACCCAGTTCATCGCCCGCGGCGGCAAACGTTTGGGGATCTACTTTCTGGAGACAGGCGCTTCCATGCGCGCTTCGCAGGTGATCTACGACCGTGCCGGCGCATCCATTGCCGATGTGGACATCAGCGAATTTGATTTCGACAAAATACTGGATGGCGCCAGCTGGTTCCATACCACCGGTATTACGCCTGCCCTCAGCGATAAAGCGGCTGCGCTTACTGAAGCCGCGCTGAAAGCCGCAAAAGCAAAAGGCATCACTACCAGCATCGACCTCAACTACCGCAAGAAATTATGGAGCAAGGAAAAAGCCCGCGAAGTGATGAGCAGGCTCTGCCAGTATGTGGATGTATGTATCGGCAATGAGGAAGATGCAGACACGACACTCGGGTTCAAAGCCGAGGGCACCGATGTAACCAAGGGAGAACTGAACCTGGAAGGTTATAAGAGTGTGTTCAAACAGATGAAGGATAAGTTCGGGTTCAAATACATCGCTTCCACGCTTCGCGAAAGTCATAGCGCTTCCGACAACGGCTGGAGTGCTTTGGTGTACGACGGGAACGAGTTCTACCATACCCGCCAGTATGAAGTGCGGATCGTTGACCGGGTAGGCAGCGGCGATTCATTCGCGAGCGGTTTTATCTTCGGCCTGGTGAGCGGAATGCCGATGCCGGAAGCGGCTGAATTTGGGGTAGCGGCTTCTGCGTTGAAGCACACTATTCCTGGAGATCTGAACCATGCCACATTGAATGAGGTTAAGGAATTGATGAAGGGGGATGGAAGCGGAAGGGTGCAACGGTAACCCCCCAGCCCCCTGAAGGGGGAGTTAATATTTCTTTCTTTTAAAAATAACTTTATGATTGTTGATCATATTTCGCGGGGTGACCATTACGCATCGCTGCATCCTTTGTTTGGGAAGGCGTTCGAGTACATCAGTAAGACCGATCTCGGTTCGCTTGAGGTGGGTAAGTTCGATATCGATGGGGATCGGATAAGAGGGATCGTGTCCGATGCGGAGGGGAAGACTTCGGAGGAGTCGGTGGCGAAGTTCGAATGTCATAATGCGCATATCGATATCCAGGTCTGTATCCGCGGCAAGGAAACATTGGGCTGGAAGCCGCGCGGGAGCTGCGTTTCGCCGCGTGGGGAGTACAATGCGGAGAAGGATGTTCTGTTTTATGATGATGCGCCGGATATGTTCTTCGGGCTGACGGATAACCAGTTCGTGATCTTTTATCCTGAAGATGTGCATGCGCCGATGATAGGTGGCGGGATGATCAAGAAGCTGGTGATCAAGGTGAAGATTTAACACATAGGAACATAGGGGCAATAGGGCACATAGGCATTCTATGTGCCTTTTCTTTTCCTATGTACCTATGTGTTTCACTAAATTTAATCCATGAAGCTCATCGCCTGGAACTGCAACATGGCTTTCCGCAATAAAGCGGAGTATATCCTTAAACATAAACCGGATATCCTGGTTGTTCCTGAGTGCGAGCACCCCGATAAATTTAATTTCTCCCGCAAAAAACTGAAGCCGAAAGACGCGATCTGGTTCGGGAATAATCCCAACAAAGGATTGGGTGTATTTTCGTATGGCGATTGTAAACTCCGGCTGCTTGAAACGCACAATGCCGCTTTCAAAATAATTCTACCGGTTGCAGTAACCGGACCTGTTGATTTTACGCTGTTTGCCATCTGGGCCAACAATCCTGCTGATCCGGATGGAGCCTACGTGGAGCAGACCTGGAAAGCGCTGGCACATTATGCACCGCTGCTGCAATCAACCAAAACGGTGCTGATGGGCGATTTCAACAGCAATACCATCTGGGACCGGCCGCGGCGCATCGGCAATCACTCGCATGTTGTTTCAAGGCTGGCGGAAAAAAATATCCATAGCTGTTATCATCTTCATTACCGGCAGGAGCATGGAAAGGAAAAGCATCCCACACAGTTCATGTACCGGCATAAAGACAAGCCTTATCATCTCGATTACTGCTTCGCTTCTTCAGATATGACGGAACGTTTGGAGAATGTGCAGGTGGGAAGGCATAACTACTGGTCGCAGTTCAGTGATCATGTTCCGGTGATTGTTTCGCTCCGCGACTAAACTCTGCGTCTCCGCGTCTCTGCGGTTAAATTTTACCGCGGAGGCGCAGAGACGCGGAGAAAACGCTATCGCATCTCGGCAATCGCAACGGGATCCATGTCGGTGAAAGTGTAGTTCTCGCCCGCCATTGCCCAGATAAAACCATAATTCGTTGTGCCGGGACCGCAGTGCACAGACCAGGGCGGAGAAATTACCGCTTCATGGTTAGCCATGACGATATGCCTGGTTTCCTGCGGCTCACCCATCAGATGGAACAGCCGGTGCTGCTCGGGCAGGTCGAAATAAAAATAGACCTCCATCCGGCGGGTATGCGTATGCGGCGGAACGGAATTCCACACACTGCCTTCACTCAAAACAGTGAGTCCCATCACCAACTGGCAGCTCTCGATGCCTTCCTGGTGAATGTATTTATAGATCGTTCTTTTATTGGCGGTGGACTGTTCGCCGAGATTCACGGGAGCTGCTTCCTCCTTGGTCATTTTTCGGTTCGGATAACCGTGATGCGCCGGTGTGGACATCAGGAAAAATGCGGCGGGATCATCTCCCGACTTGCTGGAGAAGTATACGTTCTGTGTGCCTTTGCCGAGATAAAGCGCATCCAGTTTATCGAGCTCATAGGTAACACCATCGGCTTCCACCACGCCGCTGCCGGCTACGTTGATGATACCGATCTCCCTGCGATGCAGGAAATGATCCGCACGCAGTTCCGCTTCATTAGGCAAAGCGATCTTCTGCGAAACAGGCTTCACCCCGCCCACGATCACACGATCGTAATGGGAGTACACCAGTTTCAATGCATCTGCGTTCATTAAGCCCTGCACTAAAAAATTGCTGCGCAGCTCTTCCGTGCACATACTTTTAACTTCTTTCGGACTGGATTGGAATCTGATCTCCATGGGTTGATATTTAGTTGTGTCAAGACTCTGCGGAACCTCAGCTACCTCATGTTCTCTGCGGTTAATTTTTCACCGCAGAGAACATGAGGTACATGAGATCGCGCGGAGGATTAGAACATCAAAGAACCGCAATTTATATTATCGCTCGAATTATCTTCCCATCCATCCGCCGTCTACGGTGAGAATGGTTCCATGTACATAGTTCGCGGCGTCTGAAGCCAGGAATACGGTCGGCCCTTTAAAATCCTGCGGCTCGCCCCAGCGGCCTGCGGGGATCCGCCCCAGTATCGATGCACTGCGATCCGGATCATTGCGTAAGGCCTCTGTATTATCCGTAGCAATATAACCCGGCGCAATCCCATTCACGTTAACGCCTTTGGATGCCCATTCATTTGCCAGCGCTTTAACCAGGCTGCTCAATGCACCTTTGCTTGCCGCATAGCCAGGTACTGTGATACCCCCCTGGAAGCTAAGCAACGAGCAGGTAAATATGATCTTGCCGTAACCTCGTTCCAGCATCCTCTTCCCCACTTCGCGGGCGATGATGAACGGAGCATCGAGATTGATGGCAAGCACTTTGTCCCAATATTCATCCGGATGCTCTGCAGCCGGCTTCCGCATAATGGTGCCGGCATTGTTCACAAGGATATCGATGACCGGGTTTTCTTCATTCAGTTTCCGAAGAAAAGCGTGCACCGCAGCGCGGTCGGACAGATCGGCCTGGTAAGCTTTAAAAGATCGGCCGAGTGCCTTCACTTCATTGCCGATCTCGCTGCCTTCGAATGCAAGAGTGGCCGATACGCCGATGATATCCGCACCAGCTTCCGCCAGACCCAGGGCCATGGCTTTGCCGATACCTTTATTGCAACCTGTTACCAGCGCGATCCGGCCGGTTAGATCGAAAGCTGTTTTCATGAGAAGAGTTTAGCTATTAGCTTTTAGCTGTTAGCTTTTAGCTGCTAGCCCGCTTGTCTTAACCGATAAGAATTTCTTATTTGCTAAGAAGAGCCAAGGCTAATCGTTAAACGCTAACAGCTAGTCGCTAAAATATGAATTTAGTACTTAGAAAATTCGATTCATGCTCGCTTACGATCTCGTTGATCAGTTGCTTGTTCCCCTCGGTCAGCTTTGCAGCTACCAGCGAACGGATAGAGAAAGAACGCAGGGCATCCACCACCGACAAAGTACCTTCCGCGCTGTCTTTTCTGCCGGTGAAAGGGAATACATCGGGACCGCGCTGGCACTGGCAATTGATGTTTACCCGGCTCACCTGGTTTACCAGCGGATCGATAAGCTCGGCGATCTCTTTATCATCATTGCTGAAAATGCTCACCTGCTGTCCATGCGTAGACTCGATCAGGTATTCGATCGTTTCTTCGAGATCACTGAAAGGCACTACGGGTATCAGCGGACCGAACTGCTCCTCACGGTATAATTTCATTTGCCTGTTCACCGGGTAGAGTATGGCGGGATATACGAATGATTCCACGGTAGTACCACCATTCTCATTGGCGATCTTTGCCCCGTTGGCAAGCGCATCGTCGATGCATTCTTTGAGGTAAGCAGGTTTACCGGGCTCCGGCAGCGGCGTTAATGAAACACCGCTCTCCCAGGGCATCCCGAATTTCAGTTTATTGACTTCAGCAGCCAGTTCCTGCACAAAACTATCGGCGATGCTTTTATGCACGAATACGATCTTCAATGCGGTGCATCGCTGGCCGTTAAAAGACAGGCTGCCCAATACGGTTTCCTGCACCGATAATTTGATATCTGCATGCTGGGTGATGATCGCCGCATTTTTTGCGTCGAGCCCCAGAATGGCGCGGAGCCTGTTCACTTTAGGATGCAGCTTTTTCAGTTCATTGGCCACTTTGCTGGAACCGATCAGCGTAAGCACATTGATCTTACCGGATTGCATTAATCCCGGTACGATCACCTGACCCCGGCCGTAAATGGTATTCACCACTCCTTTGGGGAAGCAATCCTTGAATGCATTCAGCAGGGGATAATGGAGCAGGGTGCCGTGTTTAGGAGGCTTGAACAATAATGTGTTTCCCATGATGATCGCGGGGATCAGCGTGGTGAATGTTTCATTCAGCGGATAATTGAACGGCCCCATGCACAGGACCACCCCGAGCGGCGAACGCCTGATCTGGGCCACGATACCCTGCTCGATGGTGAACCGCGAAGAATCGCGATCGAGATCTTTCAAAGCGTCGATGGTGGCATAGATGTATTCAACGGTACGATCGAATTCTTTCACGGAATCGGCATGCGATTTACCGATCTCCCACATGATCAGCTTTACCACGATATCTTTCTGCTCACGCATTTTACCGATGAATTTCTCCACGCATTTGATCCGGTCGGCCACATTCATTGTTGGCCACTGACCGCGACCATTGTCGTAAGCAGCCACTGCCGCATCCAGCGCTTCCACGGCTTCCTTTTCTGTGCAGACAGGATAGGTGCCGATCAGTTTTCTTTGCAGCCCATTGGGAGCACGAACACATACTGGTGAGTACACTTCCTGGAATGCGCCGTTCCAGGGCCTCATTTCGCCATTGATCAGGTATTCGCGCTGGTTAAGCTCTTCGGCCAAAGAGAATTGGGCCGGGATCTCATTCTCCGGCACAAATATTTTCTCTAAACTATCTGTAAATGACATGCTTAAAAATTTTCAGTACGTTCTATTGCACTACAAAGCTGGCATATTCCATTAAATGCCGGCTTACTAATTACGAAAACGTTTGCACTCTCTGCGCAAACTCATGTACCTCCCGTTCTCTGCGGTGAAACTGAAGCCCGCTTTTAAGTCCGTCTCAAACTGCAAGGCATTTTACCGCAGAGAACATGAGAGGCGGAGGTTTCGCAGAGGGTTAGCTTATATCTGCCAGAATAGATTGCCATCCGAAATAATTGCGGGCGTTGCGGTAACAGATATCCTTCACCACCGAGCCCACCCAATCGATATCATCCGGCAACTCCCCGTTCTCGATCTCCTCACCAAAGAGGTTGCAGAGTATGCGCCTGAAATATTCGTGCCGGGGATAGGAAAGAAAACTGCGCGAATCGGTAAGCATCCCCACAAAGCGGCTGAGCAGGCCCATATTAGAAAGGGCATTCAGTTGTTTGATCATTCCGTCTTTCTGATCGAGAAACCACCAGGCCGAACCAAATTGAACCTTGCCGGCTACCGATCCGTCGTTGAAATTACCGGCCATGGTAGCCATCAGTTCATTGTCGGCGGGATTGAGGTTGTAGATAATGGTTTTTGCAAGTTTATTGTCGCTGTCGAGTTTATTCAGGAATGCCGCCAGCGCCCTCGATTGCGAGAAATCGCCGATAGAATCCCAGCCGGTGTCAGGGCCTAGTTGCTGCATCATCCGGCTATTGTTATTGCGTAACGCACCGAGATGGAATTGTTGCACCCAGCCTTTTTCCCAGTCCCATTCCGCAAAGTGGATCAGCATGGCAGACCGGAATTTGCGCTGTTCCGTTTGATTCAGGCCTTTGCCCGAATGGATCTTATTGAAGATGGCATCGATCTCCGAGCCCGTGAAGTCATCGGCATAGATCTCTTCCAGTCCATGATCCGATACCTTGCAGCCAACAGATGCAAAGAAATCATGACGGCTCTGCAGCGCATACAGGAAATCATCGAATGAAGAAACGGCTATACCGGTCAGAGCTTCCAGCTTTCTGACATAGGCATTGAAATTTTCCGCGCTGCTCACATTCATCGCCTGGTCGGGGCGGAAAGCGGGCAGGATCGGGATCTCGAAGCCGTCCTTTTTTAACCGGATATGATGCTCAAGCGAATCCAGCGGATCATCTGTTGTGCATACCAATGCAACATTCATCTTCCGCAACAGGTTCTTTACCGTAAATTCCTTTGTCTGCAACATTGCAGTACAGGTTTCATATATCCTGGAAGCGGTAGTGCTGTCGAGAATATCTTTTACGCCAAAATAGCGCTGCAGTTCCATATGCGTCCAGTGATACAAAGGATTGCGTAAGGTGTAGGGAACGGTGGCGGACCATTGGGCAAATTTTTCGGGATCGGGCCGGCCGCCGGTGCAATAACTTTCATCAACCCCATTAGTGCGCATCGCACGCCATTTGTAGTGATCACCTGCAAGCCATACTTCTGACAGGTTCTGGAACTGGTGATCGACCGCTATCTGTTGTGGCGATAAATGGCAATGATAATCGATGATGGGCATCGACTTCGCATGATCGTGATACAGTTTACGCGCCGTTTTATTTTGCAGCAGGAAATCTTCGTCTAAGAATTTTTTCATGATCGGTTATTTGAAGCTGTGAGCCGCGAGCTTCAGACTTGGTTATAGGCTCACACCACGTTTCCAGGGGATGAAATCATCCTGGTTCAGCAGCACCGCTTTGGGTATCACTTCACCGCTGGCCGCTTTGATACAGTACTCCAGTATTTCTTCTCCCATCTGCTCTATCGTTTTTTCGCCGTCGATGATGCCGCCGGTATTGATGTCGATGATGTCTCCCATCCGCAGTGCCAGCGAAGTGTTCGTAGCCACTTTGATAGTAGGACAAACCGGATTTCCTGTAGGCGTACCCAACCCGGTGGTAAACAGGATCAGGGTAGCGCCGCTGGCTGCTTTACCGGTTGTTGCCTCAACATCATTGCCCGGTGTACATACCAGGCTGAGGCCGGGTTTGGTGGCAGGCTCGGTATAATCGAGTACATCCACCACCGGCGAAGTCCCGCCTTTTTTGGCAGCCCCATTGCTTTTGATGGCATCGGTGATAAGACCGTCCTTGATATTTCCCGGTGAAGGATTCATATCAAAACCAGAACCCACATTTTCAGCAGCTTGGTTATAACTGCGCATCAGCTGAATGAATTTTTTTGCCGCCGCTTCATCGGTGGTACGATCGATCAGCTGCTGCTCCGCGCCGCATAATTCGGGGAACTCCGCAAGCAGCACTTTTCCTCCAAGCGCTACCAGCAGGTCTGAGCAATAACCCACGGCGGGATTGGCCGAGATACCGCTGAACCCATCGCTGCCGCCGCACTTTACGCCCAGGCATAATTTATCCAGTGTAGCCGGCTTCCTTTCAAGTTTATTGATCTCCACCAGTCCTTCGAAAGTTTTGCGTATGGCTTCTGTTACCAGCTGCTCTTCGCTTTTCGACTGCTGCTGTTCGAATACATAGACCGGTTTATCGAAACCGGGGTTACGCAGGCGGATGTCTTCCAGGAGATTTTGCGTCTGAAGGTTCTGACAGCCGAGGCTCAGGATCGTAACACCGGCCACATTGGGATGATCTGCATAAGCCGCCAGCAATTTGCTCAGCACGGCAGCATCCTGTCGCGTACCGCCGCAGCCGCCCTGGTGGTTCAGGAATTTAATGCCATCGACATTTTTGAATACCCGGTTCGTGGGAATATTCGATTCTTTGATCTCCAGGTCGGCATTCGAAATATCAGCGCCTTTTTTATACAGTTCCAGTAACAGGTGCGTCTTTTGTTTGTATTTATCCGTTACATCATATCCCAGTTCACTGTGCAGGGCTTCGCGGATCACATCGAGATTGCGGTTCTCGCAGAAAACGGTCGGCATAAACAGCCAATAATTGGCCGTACCCACCCGGCCGTCGGAACGATGGTATCCGTTAAAAGTCCTTCCAGCA
>JAFBAN010000214.1 GCA_019247775.1 Chitinophagaceae bacterium
CTTTTCGGCAAGCGGAACCAGCGCGATAATGGGCCCCAGTGTCATTAACAGGTACAATTGCGAAGGCGGATATTTTTGCTGGTTCAGCAGCCGCAATAATGGCGGCATCGGATTATTGGGCTGCGTGTCGGAATACATAAAGACTCCGCCAACCAGAAGGAACAATACCGTTGCGGCGATCCCGATACCCAGGCAGGTCTTCCGGCGTTCCGCAGCATCTTTCAGCAGTATCGTTCCAAAACCATAACCCGCCATCATCACTCCGATCCATGGTATCAATACATAAAGGATGAAAATGCCAGGCATCTCCAATCCTGCGGGATAAAAAAACTCCCAGAACTTTCCGATTGCCGGAGGCAGGGGCTGTGGTACGAATTTGAACACCTGCTGTAACAGGATGATCGCAACGCCGATAAGGCCAACCGTCTCCGCTTTCAACCGCACAAACAGCGCCAGCAGGATCATGCACCAGCCCAGCATCCAGATCACACCCGCAAGCGTAAACAAGGCGTAGTTGAAATTGAAGGTCCAGCAAAAACGGACCAGCGTTAGTTCAAGCACCACCAGCAGCAGGCCGCGTGTGAGCAGGAACCTCGCAAGCGCCGCTTTATCGTTCAGTTTATTCCCGTGCAGAAAAGCGCCTGTGCCGGCGAAAAAAACAAAAGCAGGCGCGCAGAAATGCGTAATCCATCGCGTGAAGAAAATGGCCGGCTCGGGGCTTCCTGCAGGCATACCCGAATACACGCGCACATGATCGATGGCCATCAATACCATCGCCAGCCCGCGCAACAGGTCTACGGATTGAATGCGTTGGGTTCTCATACAGCAATAGTTAGAAGCAATAAGATACAGCGCCGCTTTCGCATTATCAAGTAAGCGGAAGCATTCCCATTGTGCATTTGTTAATAACTACCAGTCCGTTGGCATATGATTTTTACCGATTGGCCTGTCCACCATCCTATTACTTTTTAGTTCGTGTTTTATGCATATACAAAGATCGGCAACCCTTTTTATAGCATTGATTTTCAGCGTTTTTGCCGACGCTCAATCGTTCCGTATCAGCGGACAGGTAAAGAGTAATGATTCGGTCAGCGCGCTCAACGGGGCCACAGTCACACTGCAAAGCCGCTCCGATTCTACCGGCACAAAATCTACCCTCACCGATTCGCTGGGGCGTTTCCATTTTGATGAGCTGAAGCCGGGATCATACAGCATTATCGTGAGCTCGCTTGGCTTCGGTACGAGCACAAAACAGGTGATGATCGATTCTGCAGATCTTAATGTCGGACTGATCACCCTTGCGCCCACTGCCGATGTGCTTTCAACGGTAACCGTTACTGCTTCCGCGGCGCCGGTGGTGCAGAAAGGCGATACTGTACAGTTCAGCGCCAGCCAATATAAGGTGAACCGGGATGCAACGGCAGAGGAGTTGGCGCGGAAGATACCGGGCATTACCGTGGAGAACGGCCAGGTAAAAGCAAATGGCGAGAACGTGCAGAAAGTGACCATCGATGGAAGAGAATTATTCGGCGATGATGCAACTGCGGCACTGCGCAATCTTCCTGCCGAGATCATCGACAAGATCCAGGTGTTTGACCGCCTCAGCGACCAGGCGCAGTTCACCGGTTTCGATGATGGCAGCAGCACCAAGGGGATCAATATCATTACCAAGGCAAATATGCGCAACGGGCAGTTCGGAAGATTGTTTGCCGGATATGGAACGGATAGCCGTTACCAGGCCGGCGGCAATGCAACTTTCCTGAATGGCCTGCGCAAGATCTCCATTGTAGGGAATTTCAATAACACCAACCAGCAGAATTTTGCCTCGCAGGATCTGCTGGGCGTAACGAATACCGGCAGTCAGCGCGGCGGCGGTGGCGGTGGCGCCGGCGGCCGTGGTGGTGGCGGAGGCGGTCCGCAACGTGGAGGCGGTGGTGGCGGACAGGGCCCCGGTGGCGGCGGCTTCGGCAACAATGGCAATTTTCTGGTGGGTCAGCAGAACGGCATCAATACCACCAATGCCATCGGCATCAACTACGCAGATAACTGGGGTAAGAAACTGATCGTTTCTGCCAGTTATTTTTTCAACAACACGAACAACAGCACCAATGAAACGGTGAGCAGGAAATATTTCCTCGAAGGCATCCCGAATTACAGCCAGGTTACACTGGCGAATAGCAAGAACAATAATCACCGCTTCAACATGCGGATGGAGTACGCCATCGATTCGGCCAACCAGCTGATCATTTCGCCCAGCCTGAGTTTCCAGGACAATACTTCTTTCCGCAATGTGAACACTTCGTTCTTCGATCCTGCTACGTCGTCGGCCACAGCGCGGACCGTGAATACGACCAACAGTTCAAGATCGGGCGATAACCTGAACAATAATATCCTGTGGCGGCATTCGTTCCCAAAACGCGGCCGCACTTTATCGGTGAACCTGAACACGGCTTACAACAAACGCAATGGCGATGTGTATACCGATCTGTTCGATACGACATTTACAGCTACAGGTTTTAGAGACACATCTTCACAACGCTATACCGATCAGGTGAGCAGCGGGCTCCAGGTTTCTACCAATGTGGCATATACAGAACCGGTTGGTAAGAACGGACAGTTGCAATTCAACTACAACCCTTCATGGTCGAAGAATAAGGCCGACCAGGAAGCGTACCGCCTGGAGACCGGCACCGGCAAGTATACCATCTTCGATCCTGCTTTATCCAGCAAATTCGATAACAGCTACAGCACACAGAATGCGGGTGTATCCTACCGCTTCGGCAACCGGGATAACCAGGTATCCTTCGGCGTCAACTACCAGGGTTCGAACCTGAAAAGCGACCAGGATTTTCCGCGGACACTGCGGGTGGAGAAATCATTCAGCGATATCCTGCCCAATGCGATGGTGCGGCTGAAACTATCGGCGCGCAGCAATATCCGGCTGTTTTACCGGGCCAGTACCAACCAGCCTTCCGTAACGCAGTTGCAGGATGTGTACGATATCACCAATCTGCCCTTTGTTACTGCAGGTAATCCGCAACTGGTGCAGCAGTATTCACATACCGTGAGTACCCGCTATACTTTTTCAAATACCGGCAAAGGCATCCTGCTCGTAGGCAATGTTTTTTTGCAGGCAGCGAAGAATTATATCACTAACGCAACCTTCGTGCCCTTGCATGATTCCCTGCTAACGACCGATGTTAGGCTTAAAGCCGGGCAACAGCTCACCAAACCCGTGAATCTGGACGGCTATTTCAACCTCCGTTCGTTTGTAACATTCGCAATGCCGGTGAAGCTGATCAAATCGAGCCTGAATTTCAATGGCGGCATCTCCTTCAGCAGGTTACCGGGCATCATCAATAACCTGTCCAATGTATCGAAGAATACGACCTATACTGCAGGACTGGTGCTGGCGAGCAATGTGAGTCAGTATGTGGACTTCACGGTTTCCTACTCAGCCAATTTCAATGACGTGAAGAACCAGTTGCAACCCAACCTGAACAGCAGTTATTTTTCGCATGTGGCCAATGTGCAGATGAACCTGCTGGCGCAGAACGGCTGGTTTTTCCAGAACGATCTTACCAACCAGCTGTACAGTGGTCTGTCGGCAGGTTATAACCAGAATTATTATTTATGGAATATGAGCGTCGGCAAAAAGTTCCTGCCTAACCAGAAAGGAGAGCTTAAACTGAGTGTGTTCGATCTGCTGAAACAGAACCGCAGCATCAGCCGTAATGTAACAGAAACTTATATCGAAGACATCCAGAACCAGGTATTGCAGCAATACTTCATGCTTACGTTCACTTACAATCTCCGCAATTTCGGCGTGGCTGCCGCACCAGCCCGGGGCAATGGCGGCAACCGGATGGGTGGTATGGGACGTGGAGCTAGGCAGTTCTGAACAGATGAACCCACGCCATCCGGCGGGCAAGCAAGGAACAAGGACGGGAGAGATAAGAAATACCGTGTAGCCTTAGAAAATCTTCACCTGAAAATAATTCCAACTCCCCCTTCAGGGGGCCGGGGGGTTTTGTACTTTTAATGACCGTCCAAACAACTGTCATGAAAAAAGTATTGTTCGCAGCCGGCTTGCTGCTCTGTCTGCCTGCGCTGGCGCAGAATCCACCGACGATTAATTATTCTGAAGATCCTGCCTCTGTTGAACAGGCGGGGGTGCCCAAGGGTGAGATACTTAAGTTCAGTTTCAGCAACTCGAAAATTTTTCCGGGTACTGTAAGGGACTACTGGATCTATGTGCCCGCCCAATACTCCGGTAATGAACCGGCCTGCTTTTACGTGAACCAGGATGGCATCCAGTGGAAAGCTCCGGTCGTATTCGATAACCTGATCCATAAAAAAGAAATGCCGGTGACCATCGGCGTTTTTGTAACACCTGGTCGAGTTCCTGCTGTTAATGCCGGCAGCTCGCTCGACCGGTTTAATCGCAGCTATGAATACGATGGACTGGGCGATAACTACGTGCGCTTTCTGCTGGAAGAACTTTTGCCCGAAGTGGAGCGGCAGAAAACCAGTAATGGCCGTCCCATCCGCTTATCGAAAAATGGTAATGACCACGCGATCGGCGGCTCGAGCAGCGGCGCTATCTGCGCTTTTACGGCTGCGTGGGAAAGACCCGATGCATTCTCGAGGGTGTTCAGCGCCATCGGCACCTATGTTGGATTGCGCGGCGGCGATCGCTACCCTACCCTGGTGCGTAAGACTGCGCCGAAACCGATCCGCATCTTTCTGCAGGATGGCAGTTCGGACCTGAATATCTATGCCGGTGATTGGTGGAAAGCAAATGAGACAATGGAAAGAGCCCTTGTATTTTCCGGGTACGAGGTCAATCATGTGTGGGGTGAAGACGGGCATAGCGGCCGGCAGGGTAATTCTATTTTCCCGGATGTGATGCGCTGGTTATGGAAAGACTGGCCGCAGGCGGTAAAGGCCGGCAATTCCAAAAATCAGTTCCTCGCCGACCTGCTGATCGCAGGCAGTGAGTGGGAACTTGTATCGCAGGGCCACTCGTTTACCGAAGGAACTGCGGTGGATGCCGCAGGAAATTTTTATTTCCAGGATATTCCCAACTCAAAAACCTATAAGCTTGGCACAGATGGACAGCAACTGCTGATCAACAGCGATGCCAAACGCGGCAGCGGCAGCATCTTCGGCCCTGATGGAAAACGGTATGTTGTAGCCGGCGCTACCAAACAGATCCTGCGTTATGATGCGCATGAAAAAATGGAACTGGTAGCCGACAGCTTACCGGGTAATGATCTTGTTGTAGCCAATAACGGCAATGTATACGTTACCGCTCCCGATGGTCGCGAAAATCCCGGAAAGATTTATCTGATCCGCCGCGACGGGAGCAGGCAGGTTGTGGATGAAGGTCTGCGTTTCGATAACGGTATCGCGCTTACACCCGATCAGACCCAGTTGTATGTAACGGAATCCACTTCCCACTGGGTTTGGGTGTATACCGTAAGACCGGATGGAACGCTTGCCAACAAACAGCGGTATGGCTGGCTGCATGTGAGGGACGCAGATGAGAACAGCTGGTCTGACGGACTGAAATGCGATACTGCCGGCCGTGTGTATGTGGCCACCCGTATGGGCGTGCAGGTGCTGGATCAGACCGGAAGGGTAAATGCGATCATTCCGCTGCCAGGCGGCGCGGATGCAGCGAACCTCTGCTTTGCAGGCGCCGCATTCGATACACTCTATGTGGCGTCGCGCGATAAAATATTCCGCCGCAAACTGAGAACAAGAGGCGCCAATGCATTTGATCCGCCGGTTAAACCTGTGAACCCAAGACTGTAATTATTTGAATATAAATTTTGAGTTTTAGATGCGAATGCAATTCAAAATTCGAGTTAGAACATGAAGTATTTCCTCATTCTGCTTACTCTCATTACGAGTTGCGCTTATGGACAGGATACGATCCGGCCGGCAGAACCCTGGCCCGACAACCAGGGCAATCATATCCAGGCGCATGGCGGCGGTATTATCAAAATCGGCAAGACATATTACTGGTATGGTGAAGAACGCAGGCAGGGTCTTGATACAACGCTCCGCTATGTGAGTTGTTATGCTTCGAAAGACCTGGTGAACTGGAATTTTAAAGGAGATGTACTGAAGATGTCCGATCCGGATTCACTGGGGCCGCGCTGGGTGCTGGAACGGCCGAAAGTGTATTACAACAGCGGGACGAAAAAATATGTGATGTACATGCACATCGACAACCGCAGCTATAAAGTAGCGCAGGTAGCGGTTGCCGTTAGCGACAGACCGGATGGCCCATTTCATTATGTAAAACGATTTCGTCCGCTCGGGCACGAAAGCCGCGATATAGGCCAGTTCATAGACGATGACGGAACCGCGTACCTGGTATTCGAGGACCGCCCCTTCGGGTTCAGGATCGCAAAACTCTCCGGGGATTTTATGGACGTGGAGAAACAGATGTCGCTCATACCCGCACATATGGAAGGCGGAGCGATTGTTCACTATAACGGGCTCTACTACTCTATCGGTTCTGCGCTTACAGGCTGGAATCCCAATCCGAACAAATATGCTACTGCCCTATCGCTGGAAGGACCATGGTCGGAATTCAAAGACATAGCGCCGCCCGAAACAAAGACCTATGGCTCGCAATCAACGATGCTGCTGAAAGTGGTGGGCAAAAAAAGAACAACGGTCATCTTCATGGGTGATATCTGGAAACCACGCACCCAATGGGATTCAAGGTATCTCTGGATGCCGCTCGAGATAGGCGATGGCAAACTCTGGCTTCCCCAGCCAAAACCCTGGACCCTCAACCTCAAAACCGGCGAAGTTGCCATGTAACCCTCCGCGTCTCCGCGCCTCTGCGGTAAAAAAATGAGCTCCGCAATCCCCACCGTCGCTTACCTTTACGATCCCAAAAACCAAACGACCCGACCCCTGATGCGCAGCATTCTGATCATTTGCTTTTCGCTGCTCTCATCCCGCCTGGCCGCACAATCAAAACCGGTTATTTACGAGCAGCAGACATGGTTGGGTTATTATCCGCAATACAAGTTCTCCCGGCACTGGGGCCTCTGGTTCGACTCGGAGATCCATACCGGCGATCATTTTTTCAACGGATTTTCGCAGGGCACATTGAGGCTGGCCGCCACTTACTATAACAACAAAAAAAATAAGTTCACTGCCGGTTATGGCATCACAGATTTTTTCCCTGGCGATAACCATAAATATATTTCCATCTCAGAACGGTTTCTCTGGCAGCAATACCAATGGTTCGGTTACACGCCCAACACAAAACTGATGCAGTGGTTGCGCATGGAAGAAAAATGGAAGACCGATGTACAGGACGATTATACCGCAGCCAATACCAGCAGTTTTTTATACCGCTGGCGCTATAATATTTTTTACACTATTGCGCTCAGTAAAAAAGGGATGGTTCCCAATGCAGTTTCCCTGGCACTGGGCAATGAGCTGTACCTCTATTATGGCCCCAGACTTTCCAATCATGTTTTCGATCAGGACCGGGTATTTGCAGGTTTCAGTTATGCCGTCAACAGCCACGACAACCTGGTATTCGGCATGATGAATATGCTGCAGTCAGATCTGTCCGGCACACAGTACAAGGACAATCTGGTGCTGCGGTTCTCTTTCTTCGAGAACATCGGGACGCACCGGACGGCGGAGTGAGAGGATTTGAGATTGCATAGGGAGATTTTGGAATTGGGAAATTTCGAAATTTTCAAATTGACAGATCCTTCAAAGTGCTTCAGATTTCCAATTTCGAAATTTCCCAATTCCAAAATCCGCAATCCCAAATCTGCCATCTCCACCCCCTTGTCCTATCTTTGATCGATGATGCACAAAAAAGGTTTGGGGACAGCAGCGCTGATGATGGGCTTACCTTTTGTTTTGGCGGCGCAGTACAAAGCCATCGATACGAGCGATTTTATGGATGCGGCACATCACTGGTACGATATCAGGGATAAAGGAAATGTTATCAACCCGCTTCCCGGGCATCCGAAATATCCCGCCACCAACATCAGCTCCATCGCAGACAATATCCTCCTCTACCAAAAAGAGAACGGCGGCTGGCCGAAGAATTACGATATGCAGGCAGTGCTCACACCTGCGCAGAAAGACAGTTTGACCCGCGCCAGATTCGAGCTCCATACCGGTTTTGACAACGGCGCCACTTATGCGCAGATCGCCTATCTCGCCGAAGCCTGGCTTCAGACAAAAGATCCGCGTTACCAGGCTGCTGCAGAAAAAGGCCTGGCTTATGTGCTCGCCGCACAATACGGAAATGGGGGCTGGCCGCAGTTCTATCCGCTGGAAAAAAACTACAGCCGCTATATCACTTTCAACGACGATGCTTATATCGGCATCATGCAGGTGTTGAAAGATATCGTTGACAATAAACCCGCATACGCTTTTTTATCTGCTAAACAGCGTGCGAAACTGAACACCGGATTTCAGAAGGGGCTGGACTGTATCCTGAAGACCCAGATCAACGATGCGGGCAAACCCACTGCCTGGTGCCAGCAATACGATGAGATCAGTCTTCAACCGGCCTGGGCGCGAAAATTCGAGCCGCCTTCCATCTGCAATAATGAAAGCGCAGGCATTGTGCTGTTCCTGATGAGCATCGATCATCCATCCTCCGCCATCCGCGAAGCCGTTAAAAATGCTTTTGAATGGTTTACCGTTTCTGAGATCGCCGATACAAAAGTGGTTACGATAGATGCTCCCGCCATGGTCACTCCATTCACAGTTTCGAGGCATGATAAAGTGGTGGTGAACAGTCCCGGCGCTCCGCCGATCTGGACGCGTTACTATGAACTGAAGACCCACCGCCCTATATTCTGCAATCGCGACAGCAGGATCGTTTATTCGCTGGCTGAAGTGGACAGAGAGCGGCGCGATGGTTATGGATGGTACACTTATGAGCCGCAGAAAGTACTGAACAGGTACCGCGGCTGGGCGGCTAAATGGCTTTGATCTTTCTAGCGCTATATCAGTTTATCCGGCGTGATCGGCAGATCGCGTACCCGTTTTCCGGTGGCATGATAGACCGCATTGGCAATGGCGGCGGCGAAACCGATCAGCGCGATCTCACCCATTCCTTTTGACCCCATCGGGTTGATCACCGGATCGGGCTTGTCGATGAAGATGGTATCGATATGCGGTACATCGGCGCTTACCGGCACATGATAATCGGCGAAGTTGTTATTCACGAAACGGCCATACCTGTGATCGATCACCGCTTCTTCCGTCAATGCCATACCAATGCCCCCTGTTACCCCGCCGATCATCTGGCTGGCCGCCGTTTTCGGGCTCACGATCTTTCCTGAATCGGCAACTGTTACCACCCTTTTCACTCGAACCACACCGGTTGAGGGATGCACCCGCACTTCAGCAAAATGAATAGAGAAAGAGTACATCGAATATTTCTGCGCTTCCGGATTACCGCGCGATTCCCTGGTAGCTTCGATATTGGGAAGATTGTTCTGTTTCAGCAGATCGCGCAGCAGGATCCGCGGGCCGCCGCTTTTTTTCATTACCGCACTTTCTGAAAATACCAGGTCGGCAAGGGTGGCATCTTTAAAGCCATCAGTTTTCTGCAGTAATGGGAGCAGGTTCTCCTTCACCGCAGCACAGGCATCGAATACGGCTGAGCCGACAGTTGATGTGGTGGTGGACCCGCCCTGGCTGCCGGCCGTGGGCAGGGAAGAATCGCCCAGTTCAAAACGGATCTGGTTAACCGGGATGCCCAGCGATTCGTGTGCAATATTCGTCATCGAGGTGCCGGTGCCGGGACCGA
>JAFBAN010000048.1 GCA_019247775.1 Chitinophagaceae bacterium
TGATACTTTGGCGCCGGTTGCAAAGAAGAATACATTGTCGCCGGTGATATTGCATTTGTTGAACAGGATCTGCGGTCCGCTGCCATTCAGGTCTGCGGGCTTGGCCGCGCCAAGTGTAGGTACGCTATGGTTGATGGTCACATTGTCGATGGTGATGCGCCTGCCATTGATGCTGATACTATTGACGGTATTCTGCACATAGATATCCCGGGCCCAGCCATCGGTCATACCGTCCATGGTAAAGGCGCGGTACTGCGGATCATTGATGGTGATGGATTGTGCCGGACAATCTATCCTGAAGTTTTCGATGCCTATCTGCTCAAGCATACCACTCGTGGCGATCTTCTGCACCGTAACTGTTCCAAACTGTGCGTCGTAGGCATCGTTCAGAGGTACGTCGACCGTGATCCGATCCTTTTCTATTTTAGTGATGACGCGATCTGCTGTTACTTCGCCGGTGATCCAGGTTTGTTTTTTACCGTCCCTGACCAGTTTGTCCATTCCCATAAATGCCACCCAGCTGTCGGATACCGGTTTGCTGATGCGGATCGTATCACCTGCTTTGAAACCGGATCTATCAGCTATCCGAAAACCGTAAGCGCCTGCGGGCACATAAGTATCTGCAATGGGAACCGGCATTCCTATCGTTTGTGTGTTCACCTTACCGCGAACTACAATGCAGGCATGGGGTTTACCGGTCATGTTGAATACGGTGCCGTTTGGGCCGGCGCCACTGCCACGCAGAACAATGCCGCTGGCAGTGATGTTAATGGCTGCTTCGCAATTATAAATGCCTGGCTGCAGCAATATCGCGCCGCGGAAACCATTCAGCGGCGTTTTTGAAGCCAGCTCGTTAATGGCCTGCTGAATGAGCGGAGCATTATCTCCGGATACCGGACTCAGGGTTTTTACCGCCGGCACATTGGGAATGCGAACCCCGCCACCCATATAGCCAGCATAGGAATAATCCATGATGCGATCGCCTTTTGCCGTTGTTTTATATACGAGTTTGCCATTTGGGCCGGGATAAACCCATTCACTCCTTGCAGTTTGGGCGAAAAGGTTTGCCTGGGTTATGAGCAGGCAGAGGAGTAGAGCGGTGTTGCGCATAGAATGGGTTTAGGAATGCTAATATCCGGTGATTGGCTACCGGAGCAATTCAACAGCTTTACTTTTTTGTAAGCAATCTTAGCGCGGCAACTTTAGGCAGGCATGCAAAAAGGAAAAGCCGGTAGAAACCGGCCTTTTTTTGCCGGACATTTCGATCACCGGCTTGCCATTAATTATCATTCTAATTCTAATTCTTAGTCCTGTTCGCCGTTACCTTCCAGATGGTATTGCCCGCATCGTCTGAAACAAGGAGACTGCCATCGGGCATCACAAATACGCCTACTGGCCGTCCATATGCTTCATTCTTTTCTTCA
This sequence comes from Chitinophagaceae bacterium, assembly GCA_019247775.1. GTDB lineage: Bacteria > Bacteroidota > Bacteroidia > Chitinophagales > Chitinophagaceae > Sediminibacterium. Next base: position 1,425 of record JAFBAN010000048.1, read on the forward strand.
TTTGCCATGAATCCGGTGAGGAAATCTTCCGGCTCACCTGGTTTGCCATTCACAAACGGAACGAATACTACTTTGTACCCTGAGAAAACGGAACGGTTCCAGGAACCATGCTGGCCCACGAAAGCGCCATTGAGGTATTTTTTCGGGAAGGCATCGCTTGTATAGAAAGCCAGCCCCAGCGATGCCGTATGCGCACCAAGCGACACATCCGGGACCAGGGTTTTGTTTACCAGGTCGGGCCGCTGCCCTTTCATCCGGGGATCTTCATGCGGGCCGAAATAGGAATAGGGCCAGCCATAAAACCCGCCTTCTTTAATGCCCGTCATGTAATCAGGTACGAGGTCGTCGCCCAGGTTATCCCGTTCATTCACCGCGGTCCAGAGGATCTTTGTGCCGGGCTGCCAGGCAAGTCCGACAGGGTTGCGCAATCCCGATGCAACAATCCGTTCACCGCTTCCATCAGGATTGATCTCCAGAATATTCGCACGGCGGACCTCATTGTCCATTCCATGCTCCGCTACATTGCTGCCCGAACCAACCGTTACATAGATCTTGGATCCTTCAGCATTCATGATCAGGTTGCGGGTCCAGTGATTATTGTAACCGCCTGCGGGCAGGTCCAGGATCTTTTCACCGGCGCCCGTCAGCTGCATTTGCCCTGGTTTGTAAGGCCAGCGATATACGCCGTCCGTATTGCCAACATAGAACCATTGCTTGTATACCAGCATCCCCAGCGGCTGATTCAGGTCTTTTGCAAAAGTTTCCCGTATGTCCGGCACACCGTCCCCATTGGTATCGCGAAAGAGAATGATATCGTTAGCGCTTTTTTTCCGGTTGGTTTGCGATTCCGATACAAGCAGATCGCCATTGGGCGTGATATAGAACCATCGCGGACTGTTGAGTTTGTCCGCAAACCTGGTCACTGTAAAACCGGCCGGTGCCACCGGGGTTTTGCCTTCGGGCCAGCCAATGACCTTGCTGTTACGTTTAACCGATTCCGTTGCGAACGGTTCTGGCAACACAATTTTCTTCTGCGCCGGGCTTTTTTTGGACGTGTTCTTTTTCTGCGCAACAGCAGATCCTGTTATCAGCAGGCTCAAAGCGACAACCAGGTATTTCATTTGTTTCAATTGCATGTTTGTGGGTTTCTGTGCTCCCGGATGACCAATGTCTGTCAGGTTATCTTCTTTTACTTATGTCCACCATTTTATCCTTCGCCAATATCATTTCAGCGCCGGCCAGTAATACCGGACCCAGCCCATGGGTATCATTCGTTTCTTTGGGCCTTGTGTAATAGTAGCGGATGTCTTCTTCAATGGAAGTGCCGATGCAGATATCCTGCACGAGACCATCGGCCGTGATCTTCCTGCTCAATCCCTCCCAGGCATTCTGGGCGATGGAAATAAAACGTTTATTGATCCAGCCCTTGTTCACTGCTTTGGCGATGGTATAGATGAACATGGCCGTAACGGATGATTCAAGATAGGAATCCGGTTTATCGAGTACCTGGTGCCACATACCGCTGGTGTCCTGGTAGCGCGAGAAACCAACGATATCGCGAAGCAGGAACCTGATCATTTCCGCTCTTTTGGGATGGTTTTCAGGCATATTGTTCAGGAGCTCGGTCTGCGCAACTGCTATCCATCCGTTGGAGCGACCCCAGCGTGCCACGCCATGCATGTTCTCATCGGAATAATAAGCGTGGAAATACAGCCCGGTACTGCTGTCATACATATAGCGATTGAAATTCTCCACCTGTTGTACCGCAAAATCAAAATACTTTGGATCACCGGTGAGTTTACCCATGCGCGCTATGAAAGGAATGCTCATATAGATATCGTCCAGCCACATGGTCATTTTGCGCGGACCATTACGGGCCAGGGTACCATCCGGCAGTCGCACCTGCCTGTTCATGATGTAATCGGCCGCCCGCTCCAGGTAAGCAAGGTATTCCGGACGTTTGTCGAGATTATAAACATCCGTTAATCCGGCCGCCATCGCGCCCACATCATCCAGCGAGCCCATGCGGAACACCGGCCGGTATTCGACACTGTTGTTGCCCGCGTCAAAAAGCGTTTTGAAATAATCGAGGTTACTGAAAATGAAACTGAAATTCTTTTTTGAATAGTCGGCATATCTGCTGTCCTGCGTTACCTCGGCAAGGTGCATCATGCCCGTGGTCAATACTCCGTTCACATACATCCATTTATTGAACTTGCTTTCCGCTTTCACATCCACCGAAGAGGCCAGGGCCTTAGCCTGGTCGGCTTTTTCCTGGGTTTTTGTATTCGTGAAACGGAAACTGGTTGACTGGATAATATTATCGGCCACTTTGCGTACGGTAGCTTCGATATCATTCCTTTCCTGTGTTAATCCGGTTTGCCGGGAAACCAGAGCAACAATGCAAATGCTGATGAAACGGATGTATCTCATAAGGATTAGTTGACATAATCTTTAACCTGCGCCAGGAAAAGCGATGAAGGGGTGAGTCCTTTTTTATTCTGCCCCTCCCATATCCCATCGGGCTTGCCCGGCAATCGTCCTGCATATTTTTCTCCCTGCATGCCTATATTGTAATTGTTACCTGACACCCACGGATTCTGTACGGCCGCTCTTTTTACGGTGCAGTTCCACAGCACCTGGTTTACGCCGCTCCAGCCATGGCCGCTGCCCCAGTTGCCGCGATCCTGGATATTGATCTCACCATCGGTTACGATATTGTCATACAAGGTGCCCATGGCCCAGCGATGATGGGGGCCGATATCTGCATGCGTGTTCTGTGCCGTACAATTGTAAAAGACATTCGGCCCGGCCACCCGCGCGCCGGTCACATAATCGTGGCGTCCCTCTGTACTATGACAGTTGGCCACCAGGTTCTGCTGACCATCATTTGCAAAAGAATAACGCCGGCTGCCGGTGATGATGGACTTGGCGTCAAAGCAATTGCTGTTTAAGACCGAGATGTTCTTGGCCCATGTTTCCATATGTACGCAGGAGTTGCCGAAATACCGGCTTGTTACATTGCGCACCCAGCCATTCTCTATCTTATTGAACTCGATCGCTACCCAGCCATGGTTTTCGGCAGTATCGCTCAGGAATTCCGACTCGCAATAAAGATCTTCCACCCCAACTTCCGCAATCCGTCCCTGAAAAGTGTAGCGGAATATTTCACCGCCGCCATATTTTGTTTCCATCGATTGCACGATAGGATTGTCGATCGATACTTTGTTGCCGGAGATCGCCGTTATGCGACGTTCAAACTGAAGGTTATATTCGTTCGCCTGCCATTGCTTGGTGCCGTCACGGGCATCAATGTGGTCCATCTGAAGGTCTTTGATCCAGGCATCTGTTCCCGGACGATAGACCACGATCGCGTCGCCCACTTTCAGGCCCGCTGTACCTGCCAGGGTAAATGATTTGGCTCCCACCGGAACATAATCGTCTGTGATCTTTATCCTGCTGCCGGGGAGTTCGCGCAAAGCGCCGCCGCCGCTGATGCTGATGAGGCTGCGCTGTGTAGTGCCAATGGCTATCAGTTTAGTTTCATTACCCTCGCCGCGGAGCACAATGCCACTTGCATTTATCCGGATGGTGCCTTGTATCCTGTAAACGCCTTTCTTAAGGAGGATAGCGCCCCGGAAACCGTCAGCGGCCGGAGTTTTGGCGGATAATTCATCGATCGCCTTTTGTATTTGTTGCTGCGCATCATCGCCGGGCATAACGGTTTTTGCGACAGCGATATCAGGAATGCCGGCGTGCCCATGATGATAACCTACCTGGCTGAAATCGGGGATGATGTTCCCTTTTTCATCGGGAATATAATGCACCCGGCCATCAGCTCCCATTTGCACGAACCTGGACTGCCAGGACTGCGCATACAGGCCGGGCTGGCACAGGATCAGAAAAATAGTTAACAGCAATGAACTATAGGAATGTTTACACATGGCAATCGGCACGGGTTTAGAATTTAGCGGATATAATATTCGATATTTTCCCTCAGCAATTTACCGGATGGTAGAATAGCTGAATATTTTGCTAATCGGCTAAAATCCACGCAGGGCTATAAATATTCTATTGCATCAGCGCCGTCATAATTTGTACATGCTGCTGCCCCGCTAACCGCCAACTACCATATGAAACGAAGTATTTTTCATTTTTTAGTACTGCTTACCCTCTCGCTGCCTGCGCTTGCGCAGGACATGATCCTGAAGAGTCCGGATGGCTCCGTCGTTTTCCGGCTCGGTAAAAAGAATGGGTTACAGTTTACCGTTGCCCGCAACGGGTATACGGTGATCAATCCATCGCCGCTTGTATTTTCCCTTGATAATAGCAGCCTTACAGACCAGCCGGCGATGGGCAAAATAGACCAGTATGGTATTCAGGAAACTTATCCATGGCTGGGTGCGCATTCGCAGGCAATGAATCACTGCAATGGCGCGCGCATATCGCTATCGGCAAACGAACTGAAGTACACGCTGGATGTGCGGGTGTTCAACGACGGCGTCGCTTTTCGCTTCATCGTTCCCGGTAAGCCCGAAAACAAACGGGTACCGGATGAGGCTTCGGTTTTTTCGATCCCAACCGGAACGGATATCTGGTATCATGATTTTTACATGCATTATGAAGGGGTGCATACAAAAAAACGGATCGACCAACTGAAGACAGGGGAGTGGGTGGCGCCGCCTGCGACCATGCATCTGCCCGATGGCAGCTATCTAGCCATTACCGAAGCCAATCTGAAGAATTATGCCGGTATGGGCCTCGAGGCTGATGGAAATAACGGACTGCTGTTGCGCCTTGCGCATCGGCAGCCAACTTCCTATCCGTACCGGCTGCGGTATAGTCCTGAAGATACGATGCGCCTGCTGCAGCCTGCTGTAGTAACCGGCACTATTACCACGCCCTGGAGAGTAGTAATGATCGGCAAAGACCTTAATGCGATGGTGAACAGCGATATCCTTCAGAATCTTTGCGAAGCGCCTGACAAAACTTTATTTCCTGCGGGAATCAGTACCTCCTGGATCAAACCGGGCCGGGCAGTCTGGAAATACCTCGACGGGGGCGGCGATGGCACACCTGAAGTAATGAAAAAGTTCACCGACGGTGCGGCCGCGCTCGGGTTTGAACATAATATCCTCGAAGGTTTCTGGACCAAATGGACGGATGAACAACTGAAGGACCTGGTAGAGTACTCGCGTAAAAAAGGTGTGGGCATCTGGTTATGGCAGCATTCAAAAACATTGCGTGATACAGCGAAACGGCATGCATTCTTCAGGCATTTTCATGAACTCGGCATTACCGGTCTTAAGATCGATTTCTTCGATCATGAAGCCAAAGAAGTGATCGATCTCTATCAGGATATTTTCCGCGAAGCAGCGCAATATCATTTATTGCTGGACTTCCACGGGGCCAATAAGCCTACAGGACTGGCTCGCACCTGGCCCAATGCCATGACCAGTGAAGCAGTAAAAGGTATGGAAGCAAGTAAACTCCTGGACAGGGCAACGCATGAGACCACCATCCCTTTCACCCGCATGCTTGCCGGCCCCGCTGAATACACCGTAGTGCATTTCGGTGATCGTCGTAAGAATACCAGCCTTGTACACCAGGTGGCCAGCGCTGCTATTTTCAGCGCGCCCATGCTTACTTATGCGGCCAATCCCGAGAATATGCTGGCGAGCCCGGCGGCGGATATGATTAAAACTGTGCCTGCTGTCTGGGACGAAACCATTGTGCTGCCAGGTTCCGGTATTGGAGAGCTTGCGGCCTTCGCGCGCCGCAAAGGCAATAGCTGGTTCATCGCGGTCATGAATGGACCGGAGACAAAGAACCTTGAGATATCGCTTTCCTTTCTGAGTAAGGGCAGATCTTATTCGGTATCGGAAATAAAAGATGACCCTACAGGAAACAGCATGCAGTTGAATAAAACGAATTTCCGGTCCACAGACAAGTTAAGTTTACAATTGATCCCTGGTGGTGGTTATATGGCCCGCCTTACACAATAAGCGATGCATGATGAACAACATTAAGCGCCTTACACAAAAATCACTGCCTGCATTTTTTTTGTTGACGGGCTACAACGGTGTGGTAGCGCAGCAACTCCCTGAACAGCGCGACCGCTGGCGGATACTTCCCACTGGAGCCATTGAATGGCGCATTGATGAACGATTGCCACACAGCGATCATATAGAGATGAGCGGCGAGAAAATATCGCTGTGGGTGCAGTATGGCGTCGACACCTCGGGCAGGCTGTCGCTGAACCGTACCATGGTGTTTCCGACTTTTCGCATGCTTCCGGTGCGCACCACCGCCAGTATGATGTACAATATAACAGATGCAGAACTGCCACGCTTTCTGATCAACGACCGTCTTTTCAGGGCAGGCGTGTACAATGCCTCCGTTAGCGCGGATCTGCCGGAGAAGGTAACCGGCATTACCCAGAAAGGTGTGATGGATGTGTACAGTTATGTGGGCCGCGACAGTTCGCTCCAGTTGCACCGAACGCTTTTCCCTGCTGTTGACCGGCCGGCTGCGGTTGAAATCTGGACTTTTACCAACACCGGCAAGAAAGCGGTGAAGGTAGAAATGGAATACCTGAAGCGCGAAACCCGCCCTGCTGCCGAACGCAGTACGCCTGTTACGCATGAATTTTTCATTTCAACACAAAACGAAGGATTGAAGGAACTGCAGCCAGGTGCTGCAGCGGAGTTTACGATCGTTTACCAGGCGGCAGATAGTAATAACCCGTTAACGACGATCGACCCCGCGGCTGCCCTGAAGCAAAGGCAGGATCGTGTACAGCAGTTCCTTTCGCTGCTGCGGCTCGAAACGCCGGATCCCATTCTTAATACGGCCTTCGCCTTTGCCAAGATCAGGGCAACGGAGAGTATATACAAAACAAAAGGAGGGTATTTACATGGTCCGGGCGGGCTCCGTTATTATGCCGCCATCTGGGCGAATGACCAGGCAGAATACATCAACCCTTTCTTTGCCTTCCTTGGCGATGAAGTGGCAAATAAATCCGCGATGAATGCTTATCGCTGGTTTGCGAAATACATGAACCCGGAGTATAAACCCATACCGAGCTCCATCATTGCAGAAGGCGACGCTACATGGCATGGAGCCAAAGACCGGGGAGATATGGCGATGATCGCATACGGCGCCGGCCGTTATGCACTTGCCAATGGCAACAAAGATTCGGCCAGGGTATTATGGCCGCTGATCGAATGGTGCCTGGAATACCTGAGGCGCAACCTGAACGAAGATGGGGTAGTGGCATCCAATAGCGATGAACTGGAAGGAAGATTCCCCGCGGGCAAAGCAAATCTGAATACGAGTTCCCTTTATTATGACGCGTTAAGATCTGCTGTCATGCTTGGAAAATTGCTGGGCGCGCCCTCATCGCAACTGACCTTGTATGAAACACAATCGAAAACCATGCGCGATAATATCGCGAGATATTTCGGCGCTACGGTAGAAGGTTTTCAGACGTATCGGTATTACAAAGGCAACGATACGCTGCGGGCATGGATCACCACGCCGTTAACGGTAGATATCTTTGACCGCAAGGAAGGGACGATAGCGGCACTGTTTTCGCCGCGGCTCTGGACGGAAGATGGTCTGGCCTCTCTGGCTGGCAACAAAACTTTCTGGGATCGCTCCACCCTCTTCGCCTTACGCGGGGTATTTGCAGCGGGTGAAACGGAAAAAGCCATCAGTTTCCTGAAGTACTATTCGAAAAGACGTCTGCTCGGCGAGCATGTACCATACCCGGTGGAAGCATATCCGGAGGGCAACCAGCGCCATCTGTCGGCAGAAAGCGGCCTGTACTGCCGCATTTTTACGGAAGGCATGTTCGGAATAAGGGCCACTTCATTTAACGGGTTCAATTGCACACCGCGCTTACCTGCAGGATGGAACAGCATGGCACTACGCAATATCCATTCGTTTGGCCATGTATTCGATCTGGAAGTGGCGCGTGTGGGTGCCGGCAAGCTCGTGATCT
>JAFBAN010000248.1 GCA_019247775.1 Chitinophagaceae bacterium
CACAGAAGCTGATACTCTCCTCCCTGGTATTGGCTTTGGCTTTATCGGGCTTTGCACAACCTGGCCGCGAGAGGCGCGGCAATGGAAACGGATGGGGCAGGCAGGAAAATCGCCAGGCCGAAGCGCCGCGCCAGCAGCCGCAGAGCAACGACAATGCTCAACGGGGCGGATGGCAGCGTCAGCAACAACCTCAGCAGCCACAAGCGCAGGCACAGCCGCAGGCAAATGAAGGCCGCCAGCGTCAATGGCAGCAGCAGGCGCAGGAAGCGCAGCGTGCCAACGAAGGTCGTCAGCGCGAGTGGCAGCAGCAGGCACAAAACCAGCAGCGTGCACAGGAAGCACAACGCGCTAATGAAAACCGTCAGCGCGAATGGCAGCAGCAGGCACAGAACCAGCAGCGTGCACAGGAAGCGCAACGCGCCAATGAAAACCGCCAGCGCGAATGGCAGCAGCAACAACAGCGTTCGCAGGAAATACAGCGTACCAATGAGCGTAGCCGCGAAGCCCAGCGTGCTGTCGAAAGCCGTCAGCGTGAGTGGCAGCAGCGAGACCAGGTAACCATGAACCGCGACAGGAACAATGTTTTCAACAACCGTCAATACCAGCAAAGAAACCAGGAGGTTTACCGCCAGAGCAATGGCAGGTATGCCAACAGCAAGCTGAGGGTATATGCCAATAACTACCAGCCGCGTTATAACCGCGCTCCGATAAGCTGGAAGGGTCGTAATTACTATACTTTCAACACGTATAGCTACCATCCCTACAGGGCTTACAACTATGGTTCGTTCTTTCACCCTTATGGTTATTTCAGGGCTTCACTTGGTTCACTGGCAGTGAGGATCATATTAGGCAACAGGCCTTACTGGTACGACCAGGGTGTATACTATGAGCCGTACAATAACGGATACCAGGTAGTACAGGCTCCAGAGGGCGCTTATATTCCGCAACTGCCTTACGGCGCCAGCAGTTTTGAGCTGGAAGGATATACCTACTACTATTTCGCCGGTGTATTCTATGCGGCTGATGAGCGGGGCTACTATGTGATCCCAGCTCCTCCGGGCGCTATCGTTTACGATCTGCCTGAAGGCGCAAGCGAGTTCAACGTAAATGGAATGACTTACCTCCAGTATGGTGATGCTGTGTTCCAGCCGATCACACTCAATGGCAGGTATGCTTACGAAGTGGTTGAACTGGAAGATGACTATCAGAATTATTAATAGTTGTTCAATAATATACAAGCCGCTTACTCAGGTAAGCGGCTTTTTTTTGCTAGGCGGTTGCCGAGATCTTTGGAGCAGCGCACCAGGTTCGGTCCTGTGGCAGCCAGTGCAGCAGCGAGGCCGGTATCTTCTTCGTTAATGTTGATCAGCTCCATAAAATATTGCAGCAACCCGGAGCGGTCTTCTGCTTCGATCTTTCCCGCCATTGCTATCACGGGCACCTGTAGTTGCCGGCTGTGCATGGCCACACCGTAGGGCGCCTTGCCGTCGAGCGTCTGCCGGTCGAGGCTGCCTTCGCCGGTGATAACAAGATCTGCTGTACGCAGTGCGCTGTCAAAATCGGTGAGCTGCATAAAATGATCGATGCCGTTCACGAGCGCTGCGCCCATTATACCATGCAGGCCCGCAGCCACTCCGCCGGCCGCGCCGCCATGTTCGATCTCACCGACTGCACGACCTGTTTGTTTCTGAATGATCGATGCCAGCTGTCTCAATCCTGCTTCAAGTAGATGTAGCTGCTGTGGAGAAGCTCCTTTCTGCGGGCCGAATACAGCAGCAGCGCCGTTATCCCCCAGCAGCGGATTACGCACATCGCAGAGAACGGTGAGGTTAAGTTGTCTATACCTGTGGGCCGGCGAATCATCGATGCTGGTCAATCCATTTTGAATTGCTGCGATACTTTCCAGCTCATTTCCTTTGCCGTCCAGGAACCGGAAACCCAGCGCACGCAATAAACCGCAACCGCCATCCACTGTGGCGCTTCCGCCTACACAAAGGATTATTTTTTTCGCGCCTTTCTCTATCGCCTGTTTTATCTGCAGGCCGGTGCCATAAGAAGATGCACGCATCGGATCGAGCTCATCGCTTTTCAGTAAACGCAGTCCTGATGCTGCCGCCATTTCGATCACTGCTGTCCGCCCGTTATCGATCAGCCCGAATTCAGCATTGATAGATCTGCCCAGCGGATCCCGGACAGGCGATACAATTATTTCTCCCCTGCACTGGTGAGTGATCAGCGCACCCGTGCCGTCGCCGCCGTCGCCAACCGGGAACAGCGTGGTGGTGCATACAAGATCACTTTGTTCCAGTCCTTCACGGATGGCTTCCGCCGCAGCGGCTGCCGGCAGACTATTCTTAAAAGTATTTGGCGCAATAAGGATTCGCATGTTATAGCAAAAAAGAAAACAGGTATATGGTTGCCAGTGAAATTAGTCCCATCAGGATGGTAGCTATCGAATATACCCGCAGCATTTCCTTCATCCCGATCTTTTCGAATCTGGAGATCACCCAGAAATAGGCATCGTTGGCATGCGAGATCATCATGGAACCCGCGCCCATAGCCAGTACGCAAAGCAGTTTGCCATCGGGACTTGTAAATCCCAGTGCCGGCAACAGGGGTTGAATGATGGAGGCGCCTGTTATGATCGCCACGGTGGATGAGCCCTGCGCCGTTTTGAGTACGAAGCAAAGCAGGAAGGGGAACAGCAGGCCCATGCCGGCGAGCGGCAGCGCTTCGCTGAACAGCGGTCCGATCTTCGTGGCATTCAGCACCGCGCCAAATCCGCCGCCCGCTCCGATGATCACTAATATGCCGCCGGCTTTTTCAGCGCCTTCCTGCAGCCAGCCCGTCAATCCGTTACGGTTCTTTTTTGTGATCAGCGTAATCGCCAGCAGCAATCCGATCGCAAGCGCTACAACAGGATCGCCCAGGACCAACAGGATGGAATTAGCTTTTCCGTTTTTTTCGATCGCCAAAAAAGACCTGGCCGCGATCAACAGTACGGGAACAATCACCGGAAGGAAAGAATGCAGTACACCCGGACCATCTGCCGCTATCGGTTCATCCACTGTGTCGGGATGATCTGTGGTTGCAGCCATTTTCATTCCAGCATAGCGGGCATAAATATTTCCGATCAGCATGGCCGGGATGGCAACAAGTATACCGGCAAGGATCAGTTTTCCATAATCCACTCCCAGTGTGGAGGCTGCAGCGGCTGCGCCGGGATGCGGCGGGATCAGGCAATGCACCGAATACAGGCCGGTAGCCATGGCTACTGCCAATACTACCACGGGCATATTGGTCTTTCGGGCGAATGATGCATTCAGTCCGCTCAATACAATAAAACCCGAATCGCAGAACAGTGGCATACCTACGATAAAGCCGGTGATGCCCATGGCCATGGCTGGGTATTTTTTACCGATCGTGCGCATGAGAAAACCGGCCATCTTTCGGGTGCTGCCCGTTTTTTCAAGCACCGCGCCGAGGGCCGTGCCAAGCACAATGATCAGCCCGAGTGAACGCATGATATTCCCGAATCCTTCTTTGACAAAATTCACCACGTCTCCAACAGGCAATCCAACACCGGTGCCTACCAGCAGGGAAGCGATCAGCAGGGCGAAGAACGGATGCAGCCGGAACCGGGTTGTAAGCAGCACGATGGCCACAATCCCGATAAGCAGGCAGAACAGGACAAGGTAAAGTGAGGGTTGCATGGAAGACAAATTAATAATTAATAATTAGTAATTAATAATGAGGTCTGGTGGATTGCGGGAACTGCAGGTGATCGGAAAACAGCACCACCAATTATTAATTATTAATTACTAATTATTAATTGCCGAAGCCCCCAATATCTTTGCGCATGAACACATTCGAATATTTACAATCGATCATCCGCCAGCGGCGCAGCATCAAACCGGCTGACATGAATGGCAGCATTATCGATGAATCGCAACTTCGGGAACTGTTTGAACTGGCAGACTGGGCGCCAACGCATGGCCGAACCGAACCCTGGCGCTTTATCGTGTACGGAGCTGAAGCTAAAAAACAATTCTGCCTCGATCATGCTGCGCTATACCAGGCAAATACCAGTGAAGAAAAATTCAACCAGGGCAAATTCGAAAAACTGCAGCAGCAGGGCGACACCTTATCGCATATAGTGATCGCTTACATGAAACGCACTACGGGTCATACCATTCCCCCCATCGAAGAAACAGCGGCCACTGCGGCGGCCATAGAAAATTTTTTATTGGGCGCTGCCGCTCTGGGCATAGCGGCTTTGTGGAGTACGGGCGGGATGACGCATCATCCTTCCATGAAAGAATATCTCGGGCTGGGGGATGAAGACCTGGTACTTGGACTTTTGATGCTCGGCTATTCCGATAAGCCGGCTGTCGCCGGTAAACGGAATATTCCGGTGGAGCAGAAGGTTGTGTGGAAATAAAAAATTTATGCAAGCTGAACTATATGCAACATTGCGCTCCGGGGCCGCTGGGCCCCGTCTTTGTTCCGCGGCTACTTTCTCTGCTATCGAAACCAGCTTCGCATGGTTTCGATTGGCATCGCTCCGCTCGCCACCGCAGACAAAGAGGCCGCTCAACAAGGACTGCATAGAATAAAAACGCAGAAAGCCGAAGGCTAAATGCAGAAGGCTAAACGCAGAAGGCGAAAAAAGCATTTGGCTGCACAACCTGCCGCATCCTACCTCCGCACATCTAAGCAGTACCTGCGGACGGGCCTCTCTTCTTACGATGCGAGCGAAGCGCAGCAGAAAAAATGATCCCCACGGTACCGTGGGGACTTTTTTCAGGAAGAAAAGTAGCCCGGTAGCAGGTACGAGGCCCAGCGGCCCGAGCGACAGTAGCCGCAACTGGAATACCGGATGACTGTACATTGCGCCGCCAAACGTGTTTCTATTGCCTTCGCATTTGGCCTTAGGCCTTCAGCTCTCAGCACCGGGGAATTCATCAAATGATATTAAAGCGACTGCTAATAAAATTGTTTCTTTGCCTGAAAACCGACGCATGAGCCCGCAACGGAAATTGATCATTCTTACTGCCCCTTCCGGTTCGGGTAAGACCTCTATTACGCGTTTTCTTACGGCCAAGTATCCGGCGCTTTCGTTTTCGATCTCTGCCACTACACGTGCTCCGCGGGGCACCGAAAAAGACGGGGTGGAATATTATTTCATCAGCGTGGAAGAATTCCAGCACAGGATCAGCGAACATGCTTTTATAGAATGGGAAATGGTATACGAAGGAAAATATTACGGCACCCTGAATGCCGAACTGGAACGCATCTGGGGTGCAGGCAAGATACCGGTGCTGGATATCGACGTGAAAGGCGCTATCCATGTGCAGCAGCAGCTGCCCGGAGATTGCCTCTCTATTTTTGTACAGCCTCCTTCAGTAGATGAATTGAAACGTCGGCTCGAAAGCCGCGGCACCGAAACGGCCGAAAGCCTGGCCACCCGCGTAAGTAAAGCGAGCTATGAAATGTCATTCTGCCATCATTTCAATAAGATCATTGTAAACGATAATCTGGAACGGGCCTGTGCGGAGACAGAACAGGCGATCAGCGAGTTTTTAGGCTGGTAGATTACGGGCAGCTGTTTTAACACAAAGGCTCAGAGGTATTACAGTGGTCCCCGTGTGAACGCTATAAGTTCTGTGTTGAAAAAAACTCAATCTTTAACCCAGCAACTGATCTATGTCATTTAAAAACAGAACCGTTTTGATCACCGGCGCCAGCAGAGGTATTGGCAAAGCCATTGCACTGCGGCTTGCCAAAGAAGGCGCCAATATTGTAATAGCAGCCAAAAGCGTTGAAGAAGACCCGCGGCTGGGCGGAACCATATTCTCCGCAGCCAAAGAGGTAGAAGCCGCCGGCGGACAGGCCCTGCCGGTGCAGGTCGATATCCGGCACGAAGAACAAATCATTTCTGCCATACAGCAGGCGGCGGAAAAATTCGGCGGTATAGATGCGGTCATCAATAATGCTTCTGCCATCCAGCTAACGCCAACAGAACAAACGGAAGCGAAACGTTTCGACCTGATGCAGAGCATCAATGTGCGCGGAACATTCCTGGTGGTGAAACATTGCATCCCCTATCTCAAAAAAGGGAACAACCCGCATATCATTACCCTGTCGCCACCGATCAACCTGAACCCGAAATGGATGGGGGGACATATCGCCTACACTATTACCAAATACAGCATGAGCATGCTGACGCTGGGCTGGGCTGCAGAACTGAAAGGCGCCGGCATTGCATCCAATGCACTCTGGCCGCGCACCACCATCGATACCGCTGCAGTCAGGAATTTGCTGGGCGGCGAAGCCCTGGCCAAAATGAGCCGTACCACGGATATTCTCGCAGATGCGGTTTACTATATCCTTAGCAAACCCGCCACGCAATGCAGCGGCAATACGTTCATTGACGAAGAAGTACTGGCGGCCGAAGGGATTACCGATCTCGATAAATATGCCGTAGTATCAGGCGGACAGTTGTATCCGGATCTGTTTATTTGAGGACTGATTAGCCCATAGTCCATGGTCCATGGTCTTTGCCGCAACTCGTGCTTAACTATGGACTGTGAACAAACTCCAGACTCCAAACTCCAGACTTACCCAAAGTTCTCCGGCCTCATCTGCGGAAACAACAGCACATCCTGGATGGAGGGCTGATTGGTCATGAGCATGCACAAACGATCGATACCGATGCCGATACCCGAAGTAGGAGGCATGCCGTATTCCAGTGCGCGTAAAAAATCATGGTCGATGAACATCGCTTCCTCGTCGCCGCGTTCCATCAGTTTCAGCTGCTCCTCGAAACGTTCGCGCTGGTCTATGGGGTCATTGAGCTCCGTATACGCGTTGGCGATCTCCTTACCGTTCACCATCAGTTCAAATCTTTCTACCAGTCCGGCTTTACTCCGGTGCTTTTTGGTGAGCGGGCTCATCTCCACCGGGTAGTCGATTATGAATGTGGGTTGAATATACTTGTGTTCACTGGTAGCACCGAAGATCTCATCGATCAGTTTTCCTTTACCGATATTACCAGGCACATCGATCTTTAATTGTTTGCAGGTTTCGCGTAGTCCCGCCTCATCCATCTCGCTTACATCGATGCCCGTATTTTCTTTGATGGCATCATGGATGCTGATACGTTTGAACGGCGCTTTAAAGTTAATCGTCCTGTCTCCCAGCGGTACATCGGTGGTGCCATGCAGGGCGATGGCTATTTTTTCGATCAGCTGTTCCGTCACTTCCATCATCCACAGGTAATCCTTGTAAGCCGTGTACCATTCCAGCACAGTGAATTCGGGATTATGGGTACGATCCATTCCCTCATTCCTGAAATTACGGCTGAACTCGTATACCCAGTCGAAGCCGCCGACGATCAGCCGCTTCAGGTAGAGTTCATTGGCAATGCGCAGGTAGAACGGTACATCGAGTGCATTGTGGTGTGTAATGAATGGTCTCGCAGCCGCTCCGCCGGGGATGGCCTGCAGCACAGGCGTATCAACCTCCAGGGCGCCCTGGGCATTCAAAAATTCCCGGATGGTATTGATCAGCTTTGTGCGTTTTTCAAACACCTGCTTTACTTCCGGATTGATCACCAGGTCGGCATAGCGCTGACGATAGCGGAATTCAGGATCGGTTACCGCATCGAAAACATTTCCTTCTTCGTCGCGCTTGGTTACCGGCAGCGGCTTCAGCGATTTGGCCAGCAGTACCAGGGTCTGGGCATGCACAGAGGTTTCGCCTGTCTTCGTCACAAATACAAAACCCGTTGAACCGATAAAATCGCCGAGATCGAGCCCGTGCTTGATCAGGTTATCCCAGAAGGATTTGTCTTCGCCCGGGCAGATATCATCTCTCCGCACATATAACTGGATAATACCTTTGCTATCCTGCAGCTTGATAAAAAAAACCTTGCCTTTATCGTTGATGCTCATTACCCGGCCGGCCACGCATACCGAAGCGAACCGGTCTTTATTTTCTTCCGAGAACTGTTCCTTAATATCGGCAGAGTAATGGGTAACGGGATATAAAGGAGCGGGATAAGGATCAACCCCCGCCTGCTGCAGCCTGGCGAGCTTTTCGCGGCGGATCTGTTCCTGTTCGGATAAATGCACTTGACTCATAATAACACATTGAAAGGATGCAAAGATAGGCGCTGAGCCGGATAGCTTATCCGTTTGTATGCGGCGGCTGGTTATAAACTTCGTTGTTGAGTATCTGCATGAACCGTGGCACCAGTTCTTCGGCCAGCGGCTTCCATCCGAACTGCTCGTACAGGCCATGCGCATCGCGCGTAGCAAGCACCCAGCGACGGAAGCCCTGCAATTCAGGATGAGCGTGGATCTCCTGCAGCAAGCGCTTCGACAGACCCCTGCCCCGATGTGCCGGCAAAATGAATACATCGGCGAGGTAAGCGAATGTGGCTTTATCGGTTACCAGGCGCGCAAACCCGATCTGCGCCTTGCCATGATAAACGCCAAAACAGAATGAGTTGGCAACAGCGCGTTGTACTGTCTGCATGGGAACGCCTTTGGCCCAGTAGGATTCGCCGGACAGGTATCCATGAATTACAGTAAGATCAAGCTTTGATGGATCTGTACTGATGGAATACTCCGCATTATTGTTTTGAGGATCTGCGCTCATGAAAAAGTTTTTCATATACGGTATCGGTTGAAAGCTTCAGCATATCGCCCGGCCTCATGCCATCGATGCTGAGCCCTTCCATCCGGTACCTGATCAGCCGCAAGGTAGGAAATCCCACTGCAGCCGTCATCTTTCGCACCTGCCTGTTCTTGCCTTCCGTTAATGTGACACTGATCCAGGGAGCGGGGATTTCTTTACGGAAACGGATCGGCGGATCTCTCTCGGGCACAGGCGGCGGGGATTCGAAAAGCCTGGCTTTGCACGGCAAGGTACGATGGGGCTTGCCGTCTATGGTGATGGTCACGCCCTTTCTAAGTTGCTGCAGAGCATCGTTGGCAATAGCGCCATCCACCTGTACCCAGTACTCGCGTTCATGACTGAATTTCGGGTTGAGTAGACGGTGATTGAGCCGGGTATCATTCGTAAGCAATAACAATCCTTCGCTATCGTAATCCAGTCTGCCCACCGGATACACATCACGTGGTACTTTGAAAAAGTCGGTAAGGGTCTGCTTTTTTTCGGCTGCTGAAAACTGCGAGAGTACCTGGAACGGCTTGTAGATTAGGAAGTGATCGTTCATACAAAACAAAAGTCCCGCAGAAGCGAGACTTTGTATATGGATGGGTTAGTAAGTACGGGAAATAAATTTCCCATCACAATATTAAAAAGACTTTTAACCAATGCAAAAATTTTTTTAAACAATTTTATTAACATTTTAAGGCAGGGTGTGGATTGTAACCGACTATTCTGTATGCGAAGACACAAGCTTAGTTGCTGAAAAGAGTTGATCAGGTGCGCAGGTATTTTTTTTCAATCGGCTGAAACATTGATGAACAGGGGGTTTCAGCGTGATGCATTCTTTAGTTGGGCAGATCGAAGCAAAGACAAAACAGCATGAGCGATGGTTGCAAAAGCCTTTTTTTAAGCCCGCCGGCCGCTCAAAAAAAATTTCGGGTTAAGGAGTCTTAGTACCTTTGATTTTACCAAAAACAGGCCTCATGAAGTTTCCCGCCCCCGTTTCAGCGCAATGGTTAGCCGGCTTGATCAACGCGCAGACCGCCGGTAATACTGCTGCGGAGCTCACCGGTATCAATGAAATTCATAAAGTGGAAAGAGGAGACCTGGTCTTTGTAGATCATCCGAAATACTATGACAAATGTCTGAAAAGTGAAGCCGCAGGCATCATCATTAATTCGAAAGACGTAACCATTCCAGAGGGAAAAATCATTTTTGTGGTACCCGATCCTTTCGAAGCTTACCTGAATATCGTTCGCCATTTCAATCCTCCGGTAAAGCCCACCAAAGCCATCAGTGAAGATGCTGTGATAGGAGAAGGCACGGTGATCATGCCGAATGTTTTTGTGGGGCATCATGTTACCATAGGCAACAATTGCAGGATCTATCCGGGGGTAAGCATACTGCCGCATACCAGCATTGGCGACAATGTAGTGATACAGGCAGGCGCCGTGATCGGCAGCGATGCATTCTATTACAACGGCAAAAAAGACCGCGCGCTCTGGTATAAACGCATGGAAAGCTGCGGCAGCGTAGTGATCGAAAACGATGTGGAGATCGGCGCAGGCTGCACCATCGATAGGGGCGTGACTGCCGAGACCAGGATCGGCAGCGGAAGTAAATTCGATAACATGGTACATGTAGGACACGATGTAACTATCGGCAAAAACTGTCTCTTCGCTGCACAGGTGGGCATTGGCGGTGGCACGGTGATAGAAGACGGAGTGATCCTCTGGGGGCAGGTAGGCGTAAGCAAAACCCTTACCATCGGCGCCAATGCGATCGTATTGGCGCAGTCGGGCGTGCCTTCTTCGCTTGCCGGCGGCAAAACTTATTTCGGCTATCCCGCCGAAGAAGCCGGAATCAAACGCCGCGAATTGGTATGGATCAAACGGATACCGGAATTGTGGAAGAAGGTGATGGAGTGAGGGGGGGTGAATGGTGAAACGTGAGGCGTGAGGCGTGAGACGGGAGGCGTGAGATGGGAGACGGGGGGCGATCAATATCATAAAAAACATTTGATACCTATATGCCGGTCATACGCTTGCAGACTGTTATCGAGGCGGGCATTGAAACATGTTTCGACCTGGCACGGAGTATCGATCTGCATATTATTTCTACCAGCGGCTCCAATGAAAAAGCTATCGATGGCAAGGTGTCGGGATTGATCGGGCCGGGAGAGTTCGTTACCTGGCAGGCGCGGCATTTCGGGTTAAGCCAGAAACTCAGTTCACGCATCACACAATACAGTTATCCATTTCATTTCAGGGACGAGCAGATCAAGGGGCCTTTCCATCACCTCGTACACGATCACTATTTCAGCGAACGGGATGGATCGGTGCAGATGACCGATGTTTTCGATTTTGCTTCTCCGCTGGGTATACTGGGAAAACTGGCCGATCTTCTGTTCCTTGAGCGGTATATGAAAAAACTGCTTCAGACCCGGAATGCCGTTCTGAAGAAATATGCGGAAGGCGATGAGCGGCATGCCTTGTTGCGTACACCGGGATAAGCCGGGAGATAAGCCGCAGATCGGATGGATCTGCGGCTATTTGGTCTCAGTGTTTCAGCGCTGCTATCCGCTTCTTCAATTCCTCATCCCCGGGTTTTAAAGCCAAGGCGCGTTCAAGCGCAGTTGCAGCTTCGATCGTTCGCCCCGATCTGATCAGCACATCTGCGAGCGAGCTTAAGGCAGATGCGCTTTCCGGAAAAAGCAGGCTGTTCAGTTGGAACACATTCAATGCCTCTGTTGTCTTACCTGCAGCGAGCAGCATATTTGCATAACCGGCAAATTCTCCATAGTATTTTACGATCGGTTTGAGCTGCGCAGCTGCCCGCTGCAATTCTGTAAGATCCATGGCACTCCCTCCGCTGGCATTTTCCTGCCAGTAGGCGATGGCCTGGTAGTTGGGATGATAGGACTCGTGTTTCAGGATCGAGAGCAGGTCTTTTTCCAGTGACAGTACCGGCGATTCAATGATCCTTCCCAATTCCTTTTTCCCTTCATACACAATAAAAGTGGGCACGTGATGGATATTTTTTCCCTGCTCTTCATGCTGCGGGCTCTGCTTATAGCTGGCGGCGGCATTGTCTACAAAGATCAGCGCCAGCCGGTTGGTATCCACACCTGCCTGTTGTAATATCTTGAGCATACGGGGCACTTCACGCCGGCTATCTCCACACCAGGAGCCCAGGAAAATCTCCATGGTCTTACCCTTCAGCAGCGGTCTGAGCTGCAGTACCGAATTCGTATCGGTTGAATAAGTATTGTACGACTGATCGAACCAGTTTTTATAATTGGGCCAGCCAAGCACGGCAGGAGAAGCATGTCCGGCCAGGATCAGCTGACCATTCGCATTTTTGATCTCGGTATTGATGACCTGCGTTCCGGTTGGAAGCATGGCGCGTTGGCAGGCAGCAGCGAATGAAATGGCTGCTACCAGAAAAAAAATATTTTTCATGAATGAATTGTTGAAGATGATAAATGAGTTTACGGCTGGTACCGAATGCTTAAGCAACCCTTTGCGAACCTTGCGTTCCTTTGCGGACTTTGCGTTACTGCCGGGTTCAGGATTTTGTAGCGCAGGGAACACAGGGAACCGCAGGGAACGCAGGTAACAAATAGCACACTTATTACTTATTACTTATTACGTACTACTTATTACTTACTACCTACAGCCAGCCTTCAATGGAGCACGACATAGCACTGCACTTATGGATGCACTGCATGGAACTCCGGGATATTACGTTAAACGCGGGGAGGGTGGAAAACAGCCTGCAGGGATTGGAGCGGAATATCGGCTGGTTTGAACAGAGACGGTGTTAATTCAACAAGAGATTGCGCAACGCCCAGCCGGAACGCCGTTTCAGGCAGATATTTCCAGTCTGCTTTCAATGAGATCTCCTGTTGCTTGGGGTTATCGGGACCGTAAGGGATCATATCGGCGTCAACGATCTTGTTACAATCGCAGAGCAGCGGGTCCTGGTTGGAGAGAACGATATAGGAGCAATCCACATAAGCCAGCAGTTTGGCTACATGCGGTGTGTACAACGAGAGCGCTAATATCAGGGTAAGTACCTGTTTCAACTTTGTGCGTTGAACTACAAGTTATGCATTTTCTTTAACTCCTCACAGATGCGCTCCAATGAGTCGTCCATAGAAGAGTATTTGAAATTTGGGAAGAACCGCTGGATCTTGCGGTTATCGATCTGCACTTTGGCCGCGGCCGTGCGCGCTGTTTCGCGTGTGAGCATCGGGTCTTTGCCGGTAAAAAAGGATTTGATCGCTTCCCATCTCCATACCAATCCGGCGATCAGCGGGGTTACTTTCCGGTGTGGCGGCCGCTTGTTGAAATTACGTGCGATCCAGGTGAACATACTCCTGAAAGGATAATTGTCGGCGCTGATGATAAACCGTTCCCCGGTTATCTTAACGGCATGCATCAGCATCACCATGGCCCGTACCACGTCTTCCACATCCACAAACCCGCTGACGCCTTCTGTATACCAGGGAAACTCTTCATAAGCCGATTTAAATATTTCCGAAGAACCCTTTTCCCAATTTCCTGCGCCGAGTATGATCACAGGATTCACGATCACCACATCGAGACCTTCGCCGATGCCGCGCCAGGTTTCGAGTTCGGCCAGGTATTTGGTCTTGCCGTATTCACTGTTGCTGGTCTCTTCCGACCAGACCATGTCTTCATTGATGGGACTATCCTCGCGGATCCGGCCCATGGCGGCAATAGAGCTCACATGCAGCAGGCGCTTAACTCCGGCATCGAGGCAGGCATTCACCACGTTGGCTGTTCCTTCTACGTTTACCTTGTGCATCTGCGCTTTTTTCCGCGGATTGAATGATACCATGGCGGCGCAGTGGTAAACATATTCAACTCCGGCCATCGCTTCTTCTAATGAAACGGTATCGAGGATATCGCCTTGTACCCATATCGCTTTATCGCTTCCTTCTATTTGCGGGATTTCTGAGCGGTACAGTGCTTTTACGGTCTGACCATCATTCACCAGCTTTTTCAGCAGGTGCGAACCCAATAAGCCGGTAGCGCCGGTGATCAATACCATGATGCGGATTTGGACGAAGATACGTTGCAAAAAAAGTACAGCTATAACTGGCGCACTGAAATCTGAAGATTAGGTATAAACACCTGTTATTTATACGCATTTCTGGCATTTACCGCTCACCACCACATCTGTTTGCGTGGCGCGGAAACCCTGCGGCAACGCCACAGGCGGTATGGTTACATGATCCAGGCAATAGGTGGTGCCGCAGTCGTCGCACATAAAATGCACATGATCATCGTGGTGGTGGCCCGAGCTGCAGTCATCCTTGCACAAAGCATAACGCACCGAATTATCGGCGGTGGGTATGGGGTGAATAATACCTTTTTCAACAAAGGTCTGCAGGGTACGGTAAATGGTTACGCGGTCGAATTCGGTGCCGCTATGGTGTTCGATATCTGCATGGGCCAGCGCGCCGTCGGTGCGCATGAACATTTCCAGGATCTTTTTCCGGCTGTCGGTAACGCTTAGCTGGTTCTTCTTCAACATTTCAATTACGGCGTATAGCATATTCTCATTTTTGAATCTCCGAATTTCGGTTTTTTAACACAGAGGTACAGAGGTGGCACGGAGGTCACGGAGAACCTCTAACTTAGAAACGCATTTAGTTAACCATGCTTGTGACGTGCTCGGGCTTTTCTTTCAGTAAGGTTTTGATATCTTTTTTCAAACGCTCCAGTTCTGCCTGCTTCAGGCCGTCATATACCTGGCCCCGCACTTTCCCCTCACGGTCTACCAACGCGAAGAATTGGGTATGGATGAACTGGTCCTCTATCTTCTGCAGGTTGTTCTTCGGGTCGTCCAGTAAATAGGAACTCCGGGCGGCCTGGTATAAACTGTCTTTCCGGCCCGTAAGCAAAACCCATTTATGCGTATCGATCTTCATCGAATCGGCATATACTTTCAGCCTGGCCGCAGAATCGCGCTCCGGATCGCAGGTATGGGATACTACCTGGAAGTCGGGCTCTTCACGGAAGGCATCGTACACTGTTTTCATATTGGCATTCATTTTCGGACAAATGCCTTTGCAGGTGGTGAAGAAATATTCCACCACAGACACTTTGCCCAGCATATTCCGATCGGTGTATGCCTGGCCGTCCTGGGTGGTAAACCTGAAAGGCTTTACATCGCTGATCACCGGCAATTTGGTGCGCCAGAAATCATTGTCGCGGAATAACCCATAATAAAAACCGACCACCAGCGCCACGAAGAAAACAGCATAGAATACCTGCTTTTTGCTCATAAATAGCCTTTGAAACACGAAGTTAATACTTAAAAAACCAGTTTCCAATATTTTGCAACATTGTTGCAAAGTTGTATTTTTGCTGCTATGCGAGGAAAGATCAATTGGGATGCGATCGGGGTTACCACATCGCTGGCCTGCGCCATCCATTGCGCGTTGCTGCCACTGCTCATGACCAGCCTGCCATTATTCGGGGTGAATATTATCGAGAATACAGGATTCGAGATCGGGATGGCGGCACTGGCATTCGGGATCGGGTCTTATTCTTTATACCATGGGCGTAAAAAGCATCATCATAGCTGGCTGCCGCTGGTGGTGTTTGCCATTGGTGTAGTGTTGTTATTCGCCAAGATCGCCTGGCATGAATGGAGCCTGGTATTATTGATCCCCGCCGTGGCTGCCATCGTATCCGCCCACTACCTCAACTACCGCCTCTGCCGCGGCCATGACCATGCCCACGAGGATGATTGCGATCACTAATCTTTCTTTTTGCCTTCTTTGCTCCTATCCACTCTTAGCGAAACGGTTTAGAGTGCAGCACCCGGTTTCAATAAAAGAAGAACGAAGAAAAAAAGATAAGAAAGTTCCTTTTTTTCTTCGTTCTTCTTCTATTGCGCAGCTGATGGTTTCGCTAAGAGGTTAAAAGAGCGAAGGAGGGTAGCAGGAGATACATCTGTTCCCTACTCCTTACTCATTACCCGATGCTATAGCTCATCCCGCCATCCTTTTCATCTTTCAGTTGCACGCCCAGTTCGGCCAGTTCATTCCTGATCTTATCGCTGGTTACAAAATCCTTGCGGCTTTTGGCTTCTTTGCGGATGTCGATGAGGAGCTGAAGCACGCCATCCAGCTTGCCGCCATTTTCCGTGCGTTCATTTACAAGGCCGAAGATCTCTTCCACAAATAATTTCATCTGCCGCCGCAGGTTGGCAACAGTTTCTTTAGCCAAAGCCGAAGCAGGTATATGTTTGTCCTTGATGGAATTGATCACCGGCACCAGTTCAAACATGTTGGCGAGCACTTTGGCCGTGTTGAGATCATCATTCATGAATTCATCAAACTCATTCGCCAGCTTTTGCACTTTTGCATCCAGCTCCGCATCGGCGCCATCGCCGCCCAGCCCTTCCTGCTGCTGCAGCCATTCATGGGCTTCCATCAGTCTCTTTAAGGCTTTCTCAGCCCCCTGCAAAGCTTCATTGCTGAAATCGAGCGTGCCGCGGTAGTGGCTCTGCAGAATGAAGAACCGGACAGTCATGGGCGCATAGGCCTGCGTAAGCATGGGATGTTCGCCGCTGAACAGTTCTGTTAACCTGATCACATTGTTATAGCTCTTCCCCATTTTCCGGCCGTTGATGGTGATCATATTATTGTGCAGCCAGTAGCGGGCCATCATCTTATGATTGCAAACAGCGCTCTGCGCGATCTCGCACTCATGGTGCGGGAACTGCAGGTCCATACCGCCACCATGGATATCGAACTCATCGCCGAGGTATTTTTTACTCATGGCCGAGCACTCGATATGCCAGCCCGGAAACCCTTCGCCCCAGGGGCTCTGCCAGCGCATGATATGCTCCGGCGGCGCATTCTTCCAGAGCGCGAAATCGCTTTTGTTGCGTTTGTCTTCCTGGTTATCGAGGTCGCGGGTAGTATCGATCTGGTCTTCCAGTACCCGCCCGCTGAGTATGCCATAAGGCTGACCCTTCTTCGAAAAATCGGTATTGTATTTCTCCACATCGAAATACACCGAGCCGTTCGCTTCATAAGCATATCCTGCAGCAATGATCTTTTTGATCATTTCGATCTGTTCAATGATATGGCCTGTAGCGGTAGGCTCTATTGCCGGCACCAGGTTATTCAGGCGGTTCATGGCCCAGTGATAGAGATTGGTGTATTTATGTACCAGCTCCATCGGTTCCAGTTTTTCGAGCACTGCTTTTTTGCTGATCTTGTCTTCGGCTTCTCTCCCCTCTTCTTCAAAATGGCCGGCATCGGTGAGGTTGCGCACATAACGGACCTTATAACCCAGGTGCATCAGGTACCGGTAGAGTACATCGAAGGTCACATAAGGCCGTGCATGACCGAGATGGCTTTCGCCGCTCACCGTTGGTCCGCATACATACATACCCACATAGGGGGGATTGATGGGCTGGAACGTTTCTTTCTGACGGGTTAATGAATTGTATACTTTGAGTGACATGTAAAGGAGTTGCGTTAAAGATGACAAACAGATTCCTGCTCCCGCACGGGGGCGCTGATCAGCAACAGCAGCAACAACAGGATATGAGCGGGTGTCTCATGGAGCGACGAAGATATTATTTTTTCAGAAGAATATCGGATACCAGCATAAGGTGGTCGCTGAGGTTCTCGTCTACCAGGTCTACCTGCCTGATATCGAAACGCGGGTCGGCCAGTATATAGTCGATCCGCAACGTGGGCGCCAGGCTGAGAAAACTGCGCCCGATGGCAAAACCTTTTTTCAGAAAAGCATCCTGCATATTGCCTTTGATCCTGAAATACGCATACGAGTTGGGCACATCATTGAAATCTCCCGATATGATCACCGGATGCCGGCTCTTATCGATCTCAGTCCTTACCATATCTGCCTGGATACCGCGGCGGATAAAAGCCAGCTTCATTTTTTTCACCAGGCTTTTCGATGCCTCCAGGTTGCCTTTTTCCTGGTCGCGCACTTTTTCCATATCATCATAATCCTCCGGCTTGAATTTGAACGATTGCAGGTGGGTGGTAAAGACGCGGATGGTATCATCGCCTTTTTTCAGATCCACATAGATCAGGCTCTCCGCCACAGGATAGGCAATACGGCCGGAGTCTACGATCGGGTACCTGGAAAAAATAATGCATCCCGAGAGGTAATTACCGCCATCCCGCTGGTAATCCCGGGAAAAAAAATAGTAGGGATACTGCTTGCTGAAAAGTGAGATATTATCTGCAGCCGTGGCGGTATTGAACTCCTGCATGCAAACGATATCCGGCTGGTGACGCAGCACCGTTGCCGCCAGTTCGGTAGGCGCCAGTTTTCTTGCATCCTTTGCTTTGGAAAGACCGTTAAAGCTCTGCACATTCCAGTCTATCAGCCGCAGGCTGTTCTCCGGTTTGCGCTTCGAGAACCCCGCGCCGGGATGCCAGGCGAATACTACGCTCAGCTGCTGCCAGCCTACCAGCAGGGTCACCAATGGCAGCAACGCCCAGACCGGTCTTACTGTAAGCCAGATGATGATAAAAAAGACCAGCACAAGAATAAGATAAGGCACTGCCAGTCCGGCGAAGCCTGTGATCCACCAATTCTTCGGGTTCACATAGGGGGTGAGGCAGGCAACCAGGAAAAGAATGGAGATAAGGATATTGATGCTGATCAGCAAAGTTTTAACCGCACGTCCGAAGAAAGTCCTGGCCATGGTTAAAATTAATGAAATTCAGGGGGACAAATTATTTTCCTGCGTGCCCTGCGATCCTTTGCGTTCCCTGCGTTACAAATCCGCAAGTTTCAGTATAGCAAAGATCGCAAAGGATCGCAGGGAACGCAAAGAACCGCAGGGGGCGCAGGGTTATAGCTGTTCTTTGCTGGCGCGTTTGAGGAAATCTTTTTCTTCCTCGCTGAGGCCGTCGTATCCTTTCTGGTTGATCTTGTCGAGGATGGCATCCAGTTTCTGCTGGGTGATATTCGCTTTTTTCTCAAACGGCTTGCGGTCAGACAGGTAATGCAGGCGCTCTGCAGACCCACGCTTTTTTTTGTCGGGATGGAAAAGATCGTTCAGCCAATCCACCAGGTTATTCATCCACGCAGCCCAGTCGCGGCCGCGTTTCATCTGGTGAATAAAGAGAAATCCGATCAGTCCGGCGCCAAGATGCGCGATCGCCACAGGTGCATTGCCCTTGCCCACCGTTCCAAAATCAATGGCCACGTAAACAAGCGTAAGTACCCAGAGCGGGATGCCTCCGCCGATCAATGGAAAGATGCGATAATCCGGCGCCAGCGTAGTGGTAGCGATAGCGATGGCCATTACCGCCGCACTCGCGCCAAGCATGGAGCCGATAGCTGTTCCGTTCGGCAACAGGTTAGCGGCGAGCAGAAAACAAAGGGCCCCGGTAAAACCGCCATAGAGATAAATTGGGATCATTTTATTATTCCCGGCCAGATCCTGCAGGATAAAACCGAAACCCCATAACCAGAGCATACTGCTTACCAGGTGCCAGAAGCTGTAGTGCGTGAACATGTACATTACCATGGTCCAGGGCCTGCCGGCAAGCGTATCTGCGGAAGCCGGTAACACCAGCCAGTTGAGGATCTGTTTCTGAAAAAATTCCATCGGAATATCAGAGAGCTGGTAGATCATGCTCAGGATATGCAGGGCCGCGAACATGATCATGTTGGCGGCGAACAGCAGTACCAGGGCATTATTGTCCTGCCCCAGTAAGATCTTCGGATTTTTTCTATAGGTTGATGAGCTTGCCATAGTTCTCACTTCATTAACGTTCACTCAATACATGGTTCGCCGGTTGGTCTTGTTCCAGGTGATAACGACGAGCAGGCCAACGATGGCCCCGCCAATATGGGCCCAGTGTGCAACATTATCACCGGCCGAGTTGCGGATGCCTTCATACAATTCTACCGCACCGTAAAAAAGCACGAACCATTTTGCTTTCACGGGGATCAGCATATACAGGTAGATATAAGTATTTGGGAACAGATACCCGAACGCCGCCAGGATACCGAACACCGCTCCGCTTGCGCCAAGGGTGGCGGAATTGAGCGTATTGTCGTAATAGCTTGCGAGACTGTCTACCAGTTGGTTTACCTGCGGATGATTGCCGGGCATCACACGCAATGCATCGATCATCTGATCCTGCGATTTGAAAACATCATGGTGCTGCAGAAAGCTGATCAGCGCCGAGTTGTTGGAATTGGGCATCGCATGCTCCTGCATCACAGCAGTATAATCCCTCACCAGCGGGATCATTTCATAACTCAGAAACAGCAGATGCATCAGCGCGGCGCCCAATCCGCAGATCAGATAAAATGTCAGGAACCGCTTGGATCCCCACACATTTTCGAGAACCGAACCAAACATCCACAATGCCAGCATGTTCAGAAAAATATGCGAAAGACCTCCATGGAGGAACAAATGCGTTACCAGCTGCCAGGGTCTGAACAGGCTGCTTTGCCATGCATGCAGGGCAAACGTATCATCGATCGAAAATCCTGAATTGAACCCGCCGAAAGTCTTTTGCGCGAGAAAACAGAGCACATTGATGATGAGCAGGTTTTTTACCGCGGGCGGCAATATCTCGAAACGGCTTGGCCTAAATTCCATACCTCACCCCCCAGCCCCCTGAAGGGGGAGTTAAAATGTCTTTTATAAAAATGAGTTTCATATCCTATCAGGTTATCAATATTAATAAGAGTTTCCAACTTCCCCTTCAGGGGGCTGGGGGGTTTTAAGCTGCACCACATTCTCAATATGCAAGGTATGCGGGAACATATCAACCGGCTGTATTTTCGTTACCGTATATTTTTCAGCCAGCATCGACAGGTCTCGGGCCTGTGTGGCCGGATTGCAACTTACATAAACGACTGTGGGCGCGGCGATATCCAACAGTTTTTTAACCAATTTTTCGTGCATCCCTGCGCGCGGCGGGTCGGTGATCACCACATCGGGACGGCCATGCTGCTGAAAGAATGCGTCATCACAAATATCGATCACATCGCCGGTAAAAAAACAGGCATGCGCAATATTGTTGCGCTCGGCATTACGACGCGCATCCACAATGGCATCATCCACCACTTCTACCCCCACGATTTTTGCCGCCTGCCGGCTCACAAAAATGCCGATGCTGCCGGTACCGCAATACAGGTCGTATACCGTCTGGCTGCCATCCAGTTCCGCAAATTCGCGGGTTACCTGGTAGAGTTTCTCGGCCTGCCGGGTATTGGTCTGGAAAAACGATTTCGGGCTGATCATGAACCGGAATTCTTCCAGCTGCTCTTCGATATAACCTTTGCCGGAATAGGTCTGCGGTTCCAGGTCAGTTAAACTGTCGTTCTTTTTGGTATTGATCGTATACAGCAGGGTGCTGATCTGCGGAAACTGCTGCAGCAGCTGATCCAGCAATTGGATGCGGTGTTCTTTGTCCTCATAGCCAAAAACGATATTCACCATCAGCTCTCCGGCAGTACTGTCGCGCACGAACATATTGCGGAGCCAGCCCTCATGATGCCGGATATTGTAAAAAGGCAACTGGTGTTCCATGGCGAACTTAGACGCCGCTTTGCGGATCAGGTTGGTAGGCTCTTCCTGCAGGTGGCAGGTATCGATCTCCACCACTTTATCGAAAAAACCGCGCACATGAAAACCTGCTGCACCGGGATGGCCTTCCATCGAAATACCTTCAGCTTTCAGCCTGCGGAACTCGGCATCGGGAATATATTTGCCGGTAGCGAAAGTGTATTCCATTTTATTGCGGTAGCGCCGGGTCTGTTCCGCACCAATGATCGGGGCGATCTCAGGCAAGGGGATGCGGGCGATGCGGGTAAGGTTATCGCTTACCTGCTTTTGCTTGTAATGAAGCTGTTTT
The DNA here is from genome assembly GCA_019247775.1 of Chitinophagaceae bacterium. GTDB lineage: Bacteria > Bacteroidota > Bacteroidia > Chitinophagales > Chitinophagaceae > Sediminibacterium. Next base: position 21,593 of record JAFBAN010000248.1, read on the forward strand.
TCATAGGGCAGCATCTGCCACTGGCAGCCGCCGCAGACGCCAAAATGCGCGCAGAAAGGTTCAACCCTGTCGGCAGACAGGCTGTGGATGCGGATGGCTTGCCCTTCTGCCCAGTCGCTCTTGTTTTTCGTGAGCCGGATATCCACCAGGTCTCCGGGCACCGCTCCTTCTATAAATATCACTTTGCCCTCTACCCGGGCCAGCGATTTGCCCTCGGCGGCATAGTCCTCTACCCGGATCTTTTCCAGGATAACCTGTTGTTTCTGTTTTCGCACGGCGCAAATGTAGCCATTCCCTGGCGTTGCTCCTCCCCGCGTTCCCTGCGGTCCTTTGCGTTCTTTGCGTTCTTTGCGATACTTTAGAGTTGCGGCAGTAGTAACGCAGGGAACGCAAAGGACCGCAGGGAACGCAGGGGATTTTTTTGGGAGATGATTAACTGCAAGCCGTTCGTATTTGACTATTTTTACTACCAATTTTCAGTTATGAGGCTTTTTTTACTTTCGGCATGTTTATTCGCAGGGGCTTCAGGTGCATTTTCTCAAGCCAAACCGGCGCCTGCTGCCCCTAAAGGCAGGAATATCAGCATCACACTTACCCCGCTGAAGAATACCAAGGTCTATCTCGGCAGTTACTACGGCAACAGCAAAGTGCTGGCCGATTCAGCTTATCTCGATGAAAAAAGTCACGGGGTATTCAAAGGTCCCACCAAGCTTACGCAGGGTATCTATTTCGTGGTAACGCCGCAGCTGACCATTCAGTTCGACCTGCTGATGGACAAGACGCAGCAATTCAGTATCGTGGCTGATACCTCCCTTAAGGATAAAGCGGTGATCACGGGATCGGTGGAAAATGATCTCTATAAAAGCTACGCTGCCACCATTGCCACCAAAGGCCAGCATGTACAGCAACTGGAAACTGCGTTCTACAACGCCAAGACCAAAGAGGACTCCATCCGTCTTCGCAATGAGGTCATCAAAGCCAAAAAAGACCTGGAGGATTCGCGTCTCGATATCGCCAGAAAACACCCGGGCAGTTTACTCGCCACCCTGCTCAATGCCATGAAGAAGCCTGAAGCGCCTCCTATGCCGATGAAGAACGGCAAACTGGATTCACTCTATCCTTACCGCTATGTGAAGGAGCATTACTGGGATGATGTAAGTTTCAATGATGACCGCCTGCTGCGTACCCCGTTTTTTGAGCCCAAACTGGACGAATATTTCAAGACCATGGTATCGCCTGAGCCTGATTCGGTGATCGCCGAGGTGAATTACATCCTGCTGTCGGCCCGTACCGGCAAAGAGATCTATCCCTACCTGCTCACCAAATTCACCAACAAATACATGAACCCGGAGTTCATGGGGCAGGATAAGGTGTTCGTGTACCTGTTCGAAAATTATTATGCAAAGGGTGATACCGTGTTACTCAACGCAGCATCCCGTAAGACCATCACAGACCGGGCCTATAGCCTGATGGCCAACCAGCTCGGCCAGCCTGCGCCTACACTGGATCTGACAGATACTTCGGGAAAGACCAGCTCGCTCTACAGCATCAATGCACCATTTACCGTGGTAGCTTTCTGGGATCCGAATTGCGGACATTGCAAGGAAGAGATACCCAGACTTGATTCGATCTACAAAGCCAAATGGAAGGATTACGGAGTGGCGGTATATTCGGTGAATATCTACGAGAACGAGATCCCCGCCTGGAAGAAATTCCTGAACGAAAAACATATTTCACCCGAATGGCGCCAGGCGTATGAGACCAAGGAAGCGCGCACGGCTACCGAAAAAGCCGGCAAACCAAATTACCGTCAGCTCTACGACATCTATAAAACGCCTACGATTTACCTGCTCGATAAAGACAAGCGCATCATCGCCAAACAGCTGAGCCTGGAGCAGTTCAATGATCTGATAGAGGCGAAGCGGAAAGCGGGGAAGTGAGTTTGGAATTTTGGAATTGGGAAATTTCGAAATTTTGGTCCCTACTGCAGCGCTTTTACAACATTCCAGATAACCTTCGGTTTACCCAATGTATAGTAGTGCAATACCGGCACGCCAGCCTGTTTGAGTTCTTTGCTCTGCTGGATCAGCCATTCAGTTCCAACCTGCTCGCATTCGATGTCGTTCTTGCACTTGATCAGTGCATTGGAAAGTTCGGTAGGCAGGTCAACATGGAAGATCCGGGGCAATACGGATAATTGCTTTTTATTGGTGATGGGCTTGAGTCCGGGAATGATTGGCACATTGATACCGATCTTTTTACAGGCGCTGACGAAATCGAAAAATTTCTGGTTGTCGAAGAACATCTGCGTCATAATATATTCGGCGCCGGCATCTACTTTGTCTTTCAGCCGCTCCAGGTCTATCTCCAGGTTGGGGGCTTCAAAATGTTTTTCGGGGTAGCCGGCCACGCCTGCACAGAATTTTGTTTTACCGCCATTCTTGATGTCTTCATCCAGGTAAATGCCATTGTTCATATTCGACACCTGCTGCAGCAGGTCTATCGCGAAAAAATTACCGCCCGGCTCGGGTTCAAATGCCGCTTCATTTTTGGCGGCATCGCCGCGCAGCACCAGCACATTGTCGATGCCCAGGAAGTCGAGATCGATCAGGGCGTCTTCGGTTTCTCGTTTGGTAAAACCGCCGCAGATGATATGGGGCACCGCATCAACCTGGTAATGGTTCATGATGGCCGCGCAGATTCCCACCGTACCCGGACGTTTACGCACTTCCACTTTCTCAAATGTGCCATCTGCCTTTTTCTTGAACATAGATTCGCTGCGGTGGTAAGTAACATTGATCCATGCCGGCTTGAACTCCATCAGGGGGTCCAGATGATCGTATAAAGAGGAAATGGTCTTCCCTTTCAGCGGCGGCAATACCTCGAAAGAGATCAGTGTATCCTTTGCCTGTGCAATATGTTCGGTGATCTTCATTGGCTTATTTAAAACGGCTGCAAGATAAGACAGGAGAGACAAAGTACGAAGGACGAAATACGAAGGACGAGAGGAAGGCAGTGGAGGACAATGGCGTAGTGTGTCTGGAGCTGTGATTAAACACATAGGTACATAGGAAAATGAGGGCACATAGCTATGTGTTCTATGTTATCTATGTCCCTATGTGTTAAACCCTTCCTCACCACACGTTATTCCACTATTTTTGTAACAAAACCATTCATTTGAACCTGACCATCCATACCCAGGAGCTTGTAAAAAGTTATAAAGGCCGGACCGTGGTTAAACAGGTGTCCGTTACTGTTGAACAGGGCGAGATCGTGGGTTTGCTGGGACCGAATGGCGCCGGCAAGACCACTACATTTTATATGGTGGTGGGATTGATCAAACCGGATGAGGGCACTGTTTTTCTGAATGACCAGGATATTACCCGGCTGCCGATGTACAAACGTGCGCAGATGGGCATCGGCTACCTTCCGCAGGAAGCCAGTGTGTTCAGGAAACTGAGCGTGGAAGACAATATCCTGGCCGTACTCGAAATGACCAAACTCACCTCAGGCGAGCGGCAGCATAAACTCGAGTCGTTGCTGGATGAATTCAATCTCCATCATGTGCGCAAGAACAACGGCGATAGTCTGAGCGGCGGTGAAAGAAGACGGACCGAGATAGCGAGGGCGCTGGCTGTGGATCCCAAATTCATCCTGCTCGACGAACCTTTTGCCGGCGTGGATCCGATTGCGGTGGAAGATATCCAGAGCGTGGTGGCCCGCCTCAAATACAAGAATATCGGCATCCTGATCACCGATCACAACGTAAACGAAACACTTTCCATCTGCGACCGGGCCTACCTGCTGATCGAAGGAAAGATCTTTAAACATGGCACGGCCGAAGAGCTCGCAGAAGATGAACATGTAAGAAGATTATACCTCGGCACCAACTTCGAACTGCGCAGGAAGGATTGGATCATTGAAATGGGGAAAGAAGGGAGTGAGCTTTGAGATTGGATCTGAGATCCCGGAATCGATGTTATTCGCAGTTCCGACTTTAATTTTTTTACCGCAAAGACGCAAGGGCGCGAAGTTTCGCGAGGGCTTAGCGTTTCTTTGCGTCATAGCGCCTTTGCGGTAAAACACAATGCCTTCGCCGATTCCCGTCCTTCCCCATTTCCCAATTTCAAAATGAATGCTTACATTGCTATAACTCTCAACCATGAAACTGCTCAGCCCAGCAATATCCCGATTGGCCCGGTTCAGGCATTGGCGCATCGAGCAATGGATCAGCGATCCGGTGGCGGCGCAGCGTGAAGTACTGCAGGATCTTGTTACCCATGCCCAGTACACCGAATTCGGCCGTAAATATGGCTTGAAAGAACTGTACAGCATCCGAAGCTTTAAACAGCATGTTCCCATCCACGAATACGAAGACCTGAAACCTTATATAGACCGGCTGATGCAGGGCGAAGAGAACCTGCTCTGGAATACGCCTGTCAACTGGTTCGCCAAAAGCAGTGGCACCACCAGCGATAAAAGCAAATTCATCCCGGTAACGCAGGAAAGCCTGGAAGACTGCCATTTCCAGGGCGCCAAAGATGTACTCACCCTGTACTACAATTATAACAGCAACAGCGATCTGCTCACGGGTAAAGGATTGGTGATCGGCGGCAGTCACCAGATCAGTAAGATAAATGAAGACATTCAATATGGCGATCTGAGTGCCGTGCTGCTGCAGAACACGCCCATGTGGGCCAGCTGGATCCGTACACCGGAACTCTCCATCGCATTGATGGATGAATGGGAGAGTAAAATTGAAAGGCTGGCGCAATCCACCATACCCGAAGATGTGACTTCTATCTCCGGCGTTCCTACCTGGACGATGATACTGATGAAGCGCATCCTCGAGATCACCGGCAAATCCACCATCAGGGAAGTTTGGCCCAATCTCGAACTGTACATCCATGGCGGCGTATCCTTTTTGCCCTATCACGAACAATTCAAGCAACTGATCGGAGAAGGCTGCACCTATCTCGAAATGTACAACGCCAGCGAAGGTTTTTTTGCCGCGCAGGATAACCCGGATGAGGAGGGGATGCTGCTATTCCTGAACCATGGCATTTTTTATGAGTTCATGCCGGTGGAAGAATACGGCAAGCCTGATCCCAAAACCATTGGATTAAACCAGGTGCAGACTGGATGCAACTATGCGATGGTGATCAGCACCAATGGCGGGCTCTGGCGTTACCTGGTGGGCGATACCATCCAATTCACTTCAACTTTCCCCTTCCGCATTAAAGTTACCGGAAGGCTTAAGCAATACATCAATGCATTCGGCGAAGAAGTGATCGTTGACAATGCCGACAAAGCCATTTCCATCGCCATGCAGCGCACGGGTACGATGGTGATCGATTATAGTGCGGCCCCTGTTTATATCAATGGAGATAACAAAGGCGCCCACGAATGGCTGGTTGAATTCGATAATGCTCCGGCCTGTACGGAACGCTTTGCTTATGAACTGGACTGCGCGCTGAAATCGCTGAACAGCGACTATGAAGCCAAACGCTACAAGGATATTGCGTTGACGCTGCCACGGGTTCATGCACTGAAAAAAGGCGTTTTCCACGAATGGCTGAAAAGCAAGAACAAACTGGGCGGCCAGCACAAAATACCGCGGCTGAGCAACGACCGCAAATACATTGACGAGATCCTGGCCCTACAGGGGCGCTAATTTTCCTGCATGAGTGATTCCACGAAAGAGAGTATCCACAAAGAATTTGAGTTAGAACGGATGATTCTTTTCAGCGATGCGGTGTTCGCCATCGCCATTACATTGTTGATCATCGAGATCAAATTCCCCCAATTGCCTGAAGGTTATCGCATGGGCCCTGACCTCTGGCAGTTCCTGAAACCAACGCTTAAAGAATTTCTCGCGTTTGCCCTCAGCTTCTTTTTTATCGGGGTATCCTGGGCCCGGCATCTGAAAATGTTCCGCTATTTGCGCGCCTACAATGACCGCGTTATTTTCCTGAACCTGTTCAGTATGTTCTTCATCGTCACTTTCCCTTTTTCAGCGTCCGCCTTTTTTCATTTTCGCCCAGATTTCATGTTCCCCATGGTTATCTATTTCGGGAATGTGATGATGATCTTTACAGCGAATTTTCTCTTGTCGCTGTATATCTTCAAGCGCAATACTCATCTTAGTGTTCCGGGATTCGATGCGGAAAAAAAATACATCTATCTTGTAAACCGCGGGTTTGCGATCAGCCTTTGCGCCGGTTTTTTGATCATACTGATCGCTGGCATCGCTACAAATTTCAGGGGCGATCTTTTGGCGTATAGCTGTTGGGCAACAGTGCTGCTGATGCTCGGCACCCGACGCTGGGCGCATCGGTATAAGCCAAAAAAAGAAACTATCCATTCCTGATCCGTACCTTCTCACTGGCATATCCGCTTAACATCATCAGGCTAACAAAAGAAGAAGTGTAGAATAAGTAGAGATACGGCACATCCACCAGGCTGTAAAATATTACCAGCGACAGTTTCAACATGGCGATCGGGATATTCGCTGTTCCGATCCGCCATTTTTTTTGCTTCAGCAGCAATACCCAGGTTGCCAGTACAGGCAGGATCAGTACACAAACGATAAGCAGGCTATGCTGCAGCGCAATATGCCGTACGCCGAAGAACCGCGCGAGGCCGGGGCCTTCCGTAAACACTTCCGGGGAATCGTGCCATACCCGGCCGGCGAAAGCGATATACGACTGTGGGAGCGCCACCAAAGAATCCAGCAATTTCCACCCGAAAGGAAGGACAAGGACCAGGGCAGTTACAAAGCCCGCCACACTCATCCGTAGCAGCGCTCTCCATTCTTTACGCCAGATCATATACAGGAGCAATGCAGGCAGCCACCCTATGAATGCATAGCGGCTTAGTGCGCAGATCGCAATCGCTATGCCGGTGAGCCAGGGATTTTTTCTTTGCAGCGCAATTACCAGCAGCACATAATAGAAGATCACGACGCCTTCTTCTGAAAAGGGCAGGAGACCGGGCATATCATCGATGAACAACCAGCACAGCAGCAGCGCCGCTCCTGCTGCAGTAAATATCCCATGCATGTTAAACCGGTTCCTGAGAATAAATATGGCGAATACAACAAACAGGCAGGCAATGGTAATCCATCTCAGGTCAATCCCTGCCGCCAGCGGCAATGCATACGGAAGCCACATCGCAGGCAGGTAAATGGGAACTGTGCCATGCCAGATCTGGGGAATGGGATCGTATACCTGCATAGGATGCCCGGCCAGCAACCGTTCGTTCATAACTTTAATGATCGGCAGCATATCGGCAGTTTCATAAGCCAGGGGTTCGGCCAGCATGCGTTGGTAGCCGAACCAGCACATGCCATCCAGTATTATCGCCAACAGGATCCATTTAAAGGCAGGCTGTTTTAAAAAACTTTGTGAGATCGCAGGCAGATCAGGCAAAAACAAAAACGCAAATGCCAGTACAAGTCCGGACAAGCTGTACAAAATGCTGAGCAGCGCCCCGAAGGCCGGGAAATGAAGCCCATAGCTGATACAAAAAGTCTCGAGCAGGAAGCAGAATATAAGTAACCGGTATAGACGGTCTTTGGATTGCATTCAGTTCAAAATACAACAAAGCCGATAAATCGGGTACACCGAATCTGTTTCACGCAAAGGCGCTAAGGTGCTAGGGCGCAAAGGAATAAAGAAAACGATTTTGCGCCTTTGCCTCTTTGCGCCTTTGCGCGAAATTTTTCAAAACGGAAATCCTCTTTTAAATTAAGTTTGCAGCACAACCCAGCCTTATGAAACTACTCGCAGGAAAAGTATCGATCGTTACCGGCGCCGCTCGCGGCATCGGGGCAGCTATTGCGCTTAAACTGGCCGAACATGGCAGCGATGTGGCCTTCAGCTATGTGAGCGACAGCAGTGCGGAAAAAGCGAAAGCCCTGGAAGCCCAACTGCAGGCGCTCGGCGTAAAAGCCAAAGCTTACCAGAGTAATGCCGGCGATTTTGCGCAGTGCGAAACATTTGTAAATGAGGTCTTGAAAGATATGGGCAAGGTGGATGTCTGCGTTAACAATGCCGGCATCTCCAAGGACAACCTGCTGCTGCGCATGACGGCCGAACAATGGGATGAAGTGATGGACATCAACCTGAAAAGCGTATTCAATATGACCAAGCAGGTGATCCGGCCGATGATGAAAGCGAAGAATGGCAGTATCATCAATATGAGCTCTATCGTTGGTATCCGGGGTAATGCCGGGCAAAGCAGCTATGCTGCGAGTAAAGCCGGTATCATCGGCTTCACCAAATCGGTAGCGCTCGAACTGGGCAGCCGCAATATCCGCTGCAATGCCATTGCGCCTGGTTTTGTGGAAACCGATATGACCCATTATCTGAAAGAAGGTGATGGGGCAACTGAGTTCCTGAAAAAAATTCCACTTTCACGTTTTGGCAAAGCGGAAGAGATCGCGGATACAACTCTATTCCTCGCCAGCGATATGGCTTCTTATGTGACGGGGCAGGTGCTAAGTGTTTGCGGGGGATTGAACATTTAATCTGTTAGCTTTTAGCAGGAATGCATTAATTACTCCGCGAAACTCTGCTCCTCATGTTCTCTGCGGTGAAAAGCCAATTCGATATTTAGCGGGCCGCTATAACGGAGGAATTTTACCGCAGAGAACATGAGATAGCAGCGTTTACGCAGAGTGAAAGATTTTGTTAAAGCCAACCACTAATAGCTTCCTTCAGATTTTGTCCTTATTTTCGCGGCAATCTATGCGGAAAAAACTCTCCACACTTTTTCTTCTACTGGTGCTCAGCATCCAGGCCCTGCCCGTAAAGCAGATGGGGCTGGCCCTGTTCAGCAACCAGTTCACGGAAGAGTTGCCGCATGCATTCGATACGGAAAAGGACTGCTGTAAAAAATCCGGGTTTAAGAGCGATTTCATCGAGACGCCAATGCTGGCCCTTAACAACAGCCAGTTCGATCTTCCATTACTATGTCATCCCACCGCCGCTGCCATCCCGCAGAACCATACCGGCGAGATCCATGTGCCCCCGCCCAATGTTTGCGCTTAACTGAGTAAGCAACTTTTTTATTTCATTTAAGTTCAGCATCATGAAAAAATATTTTCAGCATGCGGGCAGTGATCTGCCCGCGGCTATCGTAGTATTCCTGGTGGCCCTGCCGCTGTGCCTGGGCATCGCCCTGGGGTCGGGTGCACCGCTTTTTTCGGGTATCATCGCAGGCATTACCGGCGGTATCGTTATCGGCATGCTCAGCGGTTCGCAACTAAGCATCAGCGGACCGGCAGCGGGGCTCACCGTTATCGTAGCCGCAGCCATTATCAGGCTGCAGGTATACGAAGCGTTTTTACTGGCAGTAGTACTTGCCGGATTTTTCCAGCTCATTTTCGGTTTTATCCGCGCAGGCGTGCTCGGCGATTATGTGCCCAATGCCGTGATCAAGGGCATGCTCGCGGCCATCGGGCTTATCCTCATCATGAAACAGTTCCCCCATCTTGTCGGTTACGATGCGGATTTCGAGGGCGATGAAGGATTCGCGCAGGCCGATACGAACAACACTTTCTCCGGCATCCTGCAGGCAATCGGCAGGATCCACCCGATGGCAGTAGTGATCGGCTCGGTTTCGCTGTTCCTGCTTTTTCTGTGGGAAAGACCGGCGATGAAATCGTTCATCATACTCAAGCTGGTACCCGGACCGCTGGTTGCGGTGTTGTCGGGGATCGCATTGCATGCTTTCGTCCTGAACAATTATCCGGGCTACGCGTTAGGCAAAGAACAACTGGTTACATTGCCCGTAGCAGATTCCATGCAATCGTTCGTATCCTTTTTTACATTTCCGGATATCAAACATCTGAGCAATCCCGCTGTATGGACCAGCGCCATCACCATTGCCATCGTTGCGAGCCTTGAAACATTGCTCGGCATCGAAGCCGCAGATAAACTGGATCCGCTCAAACGCGTTACCCCGCCCAACCGCGAGCTGAAAGCGCAGGGCATCGGCAATATGGTGTCGGGGCTGCTCGGCGGATTGCCGCTCACTTCCGTAGTGGTGAGAACATCCGCCAATATTTCCGCCGGCGCCAGAACACGTTTCTCTGCGATCATGCATGGCCTGCTGTTGCTGGTATGCGTGATGTTCATTCCATCACTGCTGAATAAAATACCGCTCAGCGCTTTGGCAGCCGTACTTATCTTTACTGGGTATAAGCTGGCGAAGATCTCGCTGTTCAAACAGTTCTTTCAGAAAGGCTGGGACCAGTTCGTACCATTCGTGGTAACGATAGCGGCCATCCTTATCACCGACCTACTGACAGGCATCCTGATCGGCATCGGCGTGGGATTGTTCTTTATGGTAAGAAGCAATTTTCGCTCATCGGTGTTCATGGTGAAGGACGCAAACCATTTCCTGATCCGGCTCAGGAAAGATGTATCCTTCCTGAACAAGCCGATCGTGAAAAAAACCCTGGAAGATGTGCCCGAGAACGCAGCGGTACTGATCGACGCCAGCAGGGCCGATTTTATCGATAAGGATGTGATCGAAGAGATCAATAATTTTCTTTGTCATGCCCACCTGAAGAATATCAGGGTGGAAGTCAGAAAAAGCATGACCAACCCAATGCATATTTTATTTATGGAACCTAAAACACCCGCAGCATGAAAGCATACGAAAAACTATTACTGGAAAACAAAGCCTGGGCACACGAAAAAGTAGCCGACGACCCCGAATATTTTCAACGATTGTCAGGACTGCAGACGCCCGAATTCCTGTGGATCGGCTGCAGCGACAGTCGCGTGCCCGCCAATGAGATCACCAATACACAGCCCGGCGAGATCTTTGTTCACCGTAATATCGCCAACATGGTGATCCATACCGATGTGAACCTGCTGAGCGTTCTCGAATATGCCGTTGCACATCTCAAGGTAAAACATGTGATCGTTTGCGGTCATTATGGATGCGGCGGCGTTAAAGCGGCCATGACCAATCACGATTTCAAACAGGTGCTGAATATGTGGCTGCGCAATATCAAAGATGTATACCGCCTGCACCGCTCCGAACTGGATGGGATCACCGATGAAGAAAAAAGGGCAGACCGGCTGGTAGAGCTGAATGTGCGTGAACAGGTACAGCATCTTGCCAAAACCTCCATCATCCAGCGCGCCTGGAAAAATGAGCAGCGTCCCGACCTGCATGGCTGGGTATACGGACTGAAAGACGGCATCATCAATCCCGTTTTCGAAATGAAAGCAGGTACCCATATCGATCCGCTGTACGAATACGATGACCTGTGATCGTTCAGGCATAATATGGAAGGCGCAGGAAATCCTGCGCCTTTTTCATGCCTTCAAATAATTTAAACGGCTTTCGCCTCTCGTTCTTCCGGCACCTTCAACTGGCCGTATTTATCCTTGAGGAAAGCGGAAAGGATCTCGCTGATCTCATATTTCCAGTCCGACACGGTAGGGGGTTTGGTAAGATAACATGCCGCACCAAGCTCCCAGGTATCGTCCATATCACGTTCGGATGAGGAAGTGGTACAGATGATCACCGGGGTATTCTTATGTCGCACCATGTGTTTGATCATGGACAGGCAATGTTTTCCGGAGAGTTTGGGCATATTCAGATCGAGAAAGATCAGGTCTGGGCAGAGTTCGGTATCTGTTTCGAGAAGCCGCATGGCAGACTGGCTATCCTTGTGCAGGAAACAATGAATGCCGCGATCGATATCTTTCACAGCCTGGTAAAAAAAACTCAGATCATCCTCGTCGTCGTCGATGAATAGTAGGGTGGTCGTGTTCATACTTATCGGATTTCGGTAACAGTTTTAAAAGTAACAAACACCGGTCCACCGCAGAGGTATTATGCGAAGACATGTAAATTTTATCATTTCATTAAACAACTGGGTAATTGGCCTCCCCAAAAGGAGATAGCATGGTTTTTTCAGGTATATGGGGAGATCCAATATCAGATCATGAGACAGATCCTACGATATTTAACGTACCAGGAATTGCTGGACCGCCTGGTGGCCCTTACTGATCATCTGGCCACCTGCAGGGGGTTGAATGCGTCGTATGAGTTCTGTAAGATGGACATCGAGGAAACCCAGGAGGAGATAGTTTCCCGCAGACCTGAAGGAACCCGGTCTAACAACGATCATTAACAATTTATTGGGTCGCCTGCTATGATCGCTGTTTCGACTTGAATTTAGAGATGAACGTTTTGCTGTGCTCGCTCAGTATGAGACGCCCGCTGATGGCGGCCCTTTCCTTTAACAGGTCATCCCAATGTTCTGTTCCCTTCCACAAGACTTTCTTGATCTCGTGCATGGCGGCGGCGCTGGAATGTGAAAGATTGGTGCTGAGCCGGTCGATGGCGTCGTCCACAGCGTCAATATCGCTATACACTTCTGCATACAGTCCTTTTCGTTTCGCCCAGTCTGCAGAACGCCACATAGTGGCATCGATGGTAAGTTGAGAGAATGCGGATAGGCCCAGTTTACGTTCAACGGCCGGCCCAACCACGAATGGGCCGATGCCTACCGCCAGTTCACTAAGTTTGATGTCTGCACCATCAACGGCGATGGCGTAATCGGCGGCGGCGGCCAGTCCTACCCCGCCCCCAACACATTTGCCCTGGATCCGGGCGATAATGAACTGCGGGGTTTTTCGCATGGCGTTGATCACTTCAGCAAACCCGGAGAAGAAATGGATGCCCTGGGCTTCTGTACTGATTGCTGCCAGTTCGTCGAAGGATGCACCGGAGCAGAATACTTTATCGCCGCAGGATTTCAGGATGATCACTTTGGTATCGCGGTTCAGGCCTTCGCTGTGGATGTCTTTGGCAAGTGTATGCAGCAATTCGCCTGGTAATGAATTGCTCTGCGGATGATAGAACTCTATCGTAGCAATCCCATGCTCACGTTCTACTTTTACATGTCCTTCTTTGATCTCTTCTATCATACTAACTTTCTTGAATGGTTATTAAATCGCCTGTAAAAACCGTCTTTTAATAAGTTGGCATTAAAATTAACTAATACTCCGTCTCTAAAACCTGCCAGCTTAAGATAAGCGTGTAGTTGTTTAAAATGAATGGGAGCTACAGCTTCCACCGATTTTATCTCTACTACAACCCTATCGTTAACCAACAGATCGAGCCTGAAACCAATACCGAATTTAATATAATCGTACACCACCGGTATCGGCACTTGTCTCTTTACAACAAATGCACGCTTGGTCAACTCATGTATAAGAACTTCTTCATAAACGGATTCATATAGACCCGGACCCAGCTCCGCATGTACTTTGATGCAGGAATCAAGTACACTTGCGATTATGGCGTTCACTGTTGTTTGACTCATCGTTTCAATAAAAGAAAGCCAAAAGAAAAAGAGAAAAGTATCGACTATAGTTCAGACGTTTTTAGGTATCTGCCGCACTCTAATGCAGTTTTTTCACCTGTTGAACCTCTTCTTACTCTTCTTTTCTTCGTTTTTCTTTTATTGAACCTTCCGCGCCACCATTGTAAGAATGGTTGCCACGCCTACGATCTCGTCTGTTTCATCCATCATTTCCACGAGCCATTTTACGATACCACGCGGGATATCGGTTGGCTCTTTTTGTTCCTGCCCTGTTTTTTCCTTGCAGGTGAACCGCACATAGAATTCGGCGCCGGGATAAACCGGTTTTGTAAACCGCAGTTCATCGATACCGTAATTCAGCAGCACCGGGTTTTTCTCATAGCTGTCCACAAATAATCCTGCCGCTGCACTGATGAGAAAATAACCATGCGCTACCTGCCGCTCAAACATGGTACCTGCAAAATCTGTTCCCGTGAGATGGGCGTAGAAATGATCCCCACTCAGGTCTGCAAAGCGGTTGATGTCTTCGGCGGTGATCAGTCTTTTTTCCGTTACCAGCTGATCCCCGATCTCCAGTTCCTCGAAATATTTTTTGAACGGGTGGATGCCGTCGGTACGCCTTGTAGCCCCGGGCTGGAACACGTTGCTCACCGCCGTGATCATATCCGGCGAGCCCTGGATAGCCACCCGCTGCATATAATGTTTCACGCCGCGGATGCCGCCCATTTCCTCGCCACCGCCTGCGCGGCCAGGGCCCCCATGCACCAATAAAGGCAGGGGCGATCCGTGTCCGGTACTTTCTTTGGCACACTGGTTATTGAGTATGAGGATGCGGCCATGATAGGTGCCTGCTCCGAGTACATATTTTTTGGCGACGGCCGGATCTGCCGTTACCACCGAACTCACCAGCGAGCCCTTACCCATTTTGGCCAGGGTGATGGCTTCTTCCGTGGTGGAATAAGGCATCAAGGTGGAAACGGGCCCGAAAGCTTCCACTTCATGCACTTCCCGGCTGGTGTGCGGCTGTTCATTCAGCAGCAGGATGGGGCTCATGAAAGCGCCTCTCGCCGCATCGGCATCGATCAGTTCAACACTGTCGAGCGAGCCGTAGATGATCTGCGAGGAAGCCAGTAATTTCTGCACCTGTGCTTTTACTTCCTTGCGTTGCGATTCGCCTGCCAGTGAACCCATCCGCACTTTTTCATTGAGTGGATTTCCGATGGTGGTTTGGGCCAATGCTTTCCCCAATGCAATGCCGATATCTTTCAGTTTATTTTCAGGAACGAAAATGCGGCGGATAGCGGTGCACTTTTGTCCGCATTTCGTGGTCATTTCTTTCCGCACTTCTTTGATGAATATATCCCATTCCGGCATGCCGGGAGTTACGTCTTCACCCAATACAATGCAGTTGAGGGAATCGGCTTCCATGGTGAAAGGAACGTTCTGTTCCAGGATATTTTTGCCCGATTTAAGCATGAGTCCGGTGGAAGCCGAACCTGTAAAGCTCACTACATCCTGTGCAGTCACATGATCGAGCAGGTCGCCCGCGCTTCCACAGATAAGTTGCAGCGCACCCTTCGGCAGAATGCCTGAAGCGTCTATCCGCCGTACTACCGATTCGGTAAGAAAAGAGGTAATGGTAGCCGGCTTCACTACCGCAGGCACGCCGGCCAGCAGGTTAACTGCAATTTTTTCCAGCATACCCCATACCGGGAAATTGAATGCATTGATATGCACGGCAACCCCTTCTTTGGGAATGAGCAGGTGATGGCCCATAAAGGTGTTTGCCTTTCCCAGCTGATGATGTTCGCCATCGAGGCAGTAAGGCGTATCCGGAAATTTCCGGCGCAGCGAAGCATAGGAAAACAGGTTGCCGATACCGCCTTCGATATCCACCCAGCTGTCTGCCCTGGTAGCGCCGGTGCGATAACTGATCTGGTAAAATTCTTCAAGATGCTCCCGCAGGTAGAGGGCAAGTGAACGCAGCATCAGTCCGCGCTCGTGAAAACTCATCTTCCGCAGAGCGGGATTGCCCGTTTCGCGGGCGTAGTTGAGAATGGCAGCAAAATCCAGCCCTTTGGTAGAAGCCCTCGCAACAGGTTCGCCTGTGATAGCATTGAAAAGGACCTGCCCGTCGCCGTCACCTTTAATCCAGCGGCCGGTTACATAATTTTCGGTACTAAGCATGGCGCAAAGCTAACGAATGGTAGCCTTATGAGTTGTGCTCTCCATCAAATCCTCACCCCAACCCTCTCCGCCAACACCTCACCCCAACCCTCTCCACCCGTGGAGAGGGAGTTTGAATATCATCTTTTGAAGAATATCATGTCCCCATGAAAATCTTTCTCCCCCTCTCCACTGGTGGAGAGGGGCCGGGGATGAGGAGTAAAGCTGAGGGATGAAGAATGATTGGCAGCCAGGAACAACTCACAACCCAAACTGCGCCAAATGATGCTTAGCATGTTTATGCAGCAAATGCACCTGCTGCTCATAATTGAGATCGCCGAACACCGGGTTTACCAATACCTTTTGAGGATCTGCGGCATAAACGGTAAACACATCTTCGAGTTCGGGCCGCAATTTTTCGATGGCTTCTTCCATGCCCGCATATTTATGCCGGCGGGGCTCCTCTGGCATCAGGGGCATTTTTGTGTTTTCCCGGAATGGGGCTTCCGAGAGCATGAAAGCCCTGGCTTTTTCGAGCACGGCCGGGTCGGTATTGATCAGTGGCAATACTATTTTCCCGTTGGCCACTTTGAAAGCATCGCGCATATGCTCCACCATTTGCTGGGCATCCATTTTGCCCCAGCGGCCCGGCTGGTGCGCCTGGAGCTGCCGCAGGAGGGGAATGTACTCGTGTTTGAGAAATTGTTCTTTTTCCTGTAGCATATGAATTGGTTCTGATCTTAAAGGTAGCGGATCGCCATTCTCCCCTGGGGACAAAAAAATCCCGCCAAAGAGACCGTGGCGGGATAGCAGGTTGGTTATTGGTTGTAAAGAAACTCGTTAAGCAGTTAGCTGGTATAATTAAGACAAACGCCGATCAATTTCGCTGCAAAGGGATCTAAAAATCTCATCTACCGTTCCTTCACCCGGCACTTTCACTACTTTGCCGCTTTTATCGTAGTGTTCTGCCACCACTGAGGTCTTGTTCCTGTATTCGGTGATGCGGGCCCGGATCACCGATTCGTTGGTATCGTCGCTGCGGCCGCTGGTAAGTCCGCGGTTGAGCAGCCGGTTCACCAGCTCCTCTTCGCCCACTTCCAGTGCCAATACTACACCAATTTCGGTATTTTTCAAGCGCAATAATTTGTCCAGTGCCTCGCTTTGTGCCACGGTACGTGGAAAACCATCAAAGAGGAACCCCCTGGCCTGCGGGTGATTGTCCAGCGCAGAGCTGATCATCCCCACCACTACCTCGTCGGGCACCAGCTGCCCCCGGTCCATAATACTTTTGGCTTCCAGCCCCAGCGGGGTCTGCCTGGCGATCTCGCTCCGCAGCAGGTCGCCGGTGGATAAATGCTTGAGCCCATAGGCCTGGATCAGCTTCTCACTTTGCGTGCCTTTGCCACTGCCCGGAGGTCCAAACAGGATAATATTAAACATGTACTTGCTAAACTTGCGTGAAGGGCAAATATAAAGGTTGGCCTTTAAAAAATGTTTAACATTTGATGAAAACCTTTGAAAACAGTGAATCGCAGCCTGTTCAGCGGCACCACATCGTTCCGAAGGGAAACTAATAGGCGATAGCAAACGTATCTTTCAGCACAATTCCTCCCGGATGAACAAAAAATGCCTGGCACTGGTTTTTTCAACCTTATTTCTGATCAATTGTTCTCCGAAAAAGACGACAAACCCTATGGACAATTCAAAAAATAACCCCGTTTATTCCCGTACCGACAGCAGCAAGCTGGCGCTGAAGGATGAGGAATGGAAAAACATCCTTTCACCGGAAGTATACCATATCGCCCGCGAAAAAGGTACGGAACGGCCATTCTCCAGCAAGTTCGAAACTTCCAAAGAGATCGGTACCTACTACTGCACGGCCTGCGGCAATCCCTTATTCAAAAGCGACACAAAATTCGAAAGCGGCTGCGGGTGGCCGAGCTTTTATGAGCCGGTTTCGAAAAGTTCGGTTATCTATATCCCCGATAATTCGCACGGCATGCGCCGTACCGAAGTGGAATGCGGCCGCTGTAAAGCCCATCTCGGACATGTATTCGAAGATGGCCCGCCGCCTACCGGCTTACGCTATTGCATCAATGGCGTAGTGCTGGATTTTGAAAAAGCGAAGGAAGCGGAGAAGAAGTTTGAGGGGAAATAAGAATAAGAAACTCCGGCCTTAATCGCGCCTCTGGAGTGCAGCCTAAAAATGGCTTCGCTAAGAGCTTAAGAAGAAAAGAAGGGTTACAGGAGGACGACTCCTATACTCCTTTGCTCTTATCCACTCTTAGCAAAACGCCTTTTCTGGCAAAATAGAGTGCGGAGAAAACAGAAATGATCAATCCGAGCACCGAGAGAATGATCACACTGTTGGAAAAGAACTGCACCCAGTTCAACCTGACCTTGAATATTTCCTTGCTCAGCAGCACACCTACGCTTCCCATATACCCGAACGAATCTGCCAGGTAGATCAGGAATCCGACATTGCCGGTAAAGCGGAAGGCGGCGATAAATCTTTCGAAGAAAACGGAGTTGAAGGGAATGTAGACCATGTACAAACCCAATCCTACCGCTGTCATCCACCACACCGGCGGTAATTGATGCTGCAAAAAAAGGAAAGTGGATAAGCCGGCGATAACAAATCCCGCGGCAATGAAAACATGGGCCAGCATGAACGCTTTGTAACTGTTGCGGATCAGTACCATGCTGCCGATCAGTACAAGCACCACCAATGTGATCGGCGTTTCGGTAGTGGAGAAAATTGCGGGCTGGTTCAGATAGCCCAGCTCCTTCCACATATCGGCGCTGAAATTATCGCGGATATCCCGGAAGATAGTGGCGAAACTGTAGATCAGGATGCAGGCGGCCAGGCCGGGAAGGAATTGCTTCAGCATTTTTCTCCGTTCTGCTGCAAGCATTGGGGAGCGGTTCATTCTCGCTGCCTCGTCTGCCGCATCGGGTGGCGGGATCCGCTCCATCAGCCAGGTGAAGAACAACAGCGGAAGCGCAAATACGAGTCCGGTCACAAATGGCACCCAGAACTCAGACAGATGAAATTGCAGCAATAACCAACCGCCCACCGATTTCACAAAACCCGAAGAAAAAATAAAACTTACTGCCAGCGCTGCCCCGATAAAATCGGTACTGCGTCTTCCTTCGATATACGAGAATACAACACCCCATAGCATGCCCAGCGGAAAACCGTTGATGAAAAGGAATACTGCATTATAAGGCGCAGGCACCAAAGCAAAACAAAGCCAGGCCAGCCAGGAAATGGCTACCAGCAGCAAGATGATCTTATGCCTGCCCAAACGTTTTAACTCCGAAATAAACTTGATGCCATAGAATTTCGCAAGCAGGTAACCGATCATCTGGCTGAGCACCAGAATGGTTTTATAATTCAATCCCGAGTACCGCATTCCATCGAATGTGCAGACAGTATACGATTTGCGGAAACCGAAGATCATCGTATAGGTCAGAAAAGCCGCCACCGCAGCATAGAGGCCGGTCTGCAGGGAATTTCCTTTGTAAAAACCTTTTGGGAAGGGCATGGGGGTAAATATAAGGAAGTCTGGAGTCTGGAGTTAGGAGTCTGGAGTAGGTTTGAGCTCCTGTTCGGTTCCTTGTTCTTCTGTTCCTTGTTCACCTGTTCCTTGTTCCTTTTGCGTACTTTTGCGGCTGAACGGATTGGAGTATGAGTCAAACACAACTTAGTCAGCTTGCGGGCAGCCTGGTGGGCAGCGAGATCGTAAAATTGGGCAATGCCATCAGCGAGCGGATCCGCAACGGGGAAAAGATCTATAACCTGACCATCGGTGATTTCGATCCTACCATATTTCCGATACCGGCAAAACTGGAAGAGTTTATCATCGATGCCTATCGCCGGCATTTTACCAGCTATCCATCTGCCGAGGGCATACTGGACCTGCGCACATCTGTAAGCAGATTTATCAAGGAATGGGAGGGACTCGATTATGCGCCCAGCGAGATCCAGATCGCTTCGGGTGGAAGGCCGCTGATCTATACCATCTTCAAGGCCATCGTTGACAAAGGCGATAAAGTGATCTACGGCGTGCCGTCATGGAACAATAACCATTATGTTCATCTCACCGACGGGCAACATTGTGTGATCGATTGCAAAGCCGAAAATCATTTCATGCCTACCGCAGATGATATCAGGCAGCATATCAAAGGGGCTACCCTGATCTGTCTCTGCACACCCCAGAACCCCACCGGTACCACCCTTACAAAAGACACGCTCGCGGAGATCTGCGACCTGGTGATCGAAGAAAATAAACGCCGCGGCGAGAACGAAAAGAAGCTGTACGTCATGTTCGACCAGATGTACTGGACCCTCACATTCGGCGATACCGTTCATTATGATCCGATCTCCCTCCGGCCTGAAATGAAAGCATACACCATCTTTGTCGATGGTATTTCCAAAGTATTCGCCGCTACCGGTGTGCGCGTGGGCTGGTCGCTGGGCCCGGAAACAGTGATCGCCAAAATGAAAGCATTGCTGAGCCATCTGGGCGCTTGGGCGCCGATGGCAGAACAGAAAGCTGTTGCAAAATATTTACTGCAAACCGAAGATATCCGTCAATACCTCACACAGTTCAAGGCAGCACTCGCGGAAAGACTGCAGCGCATCCATGCCGGGTTCATCGCCCTGAAACAAAAAGGCTACCAGGTAGATTCAGTGGCGCCGCAGGCTGCGATCTATCTCACTATCCAGTTTAACCTGCTGGGCAAGAACACTGCCGATGGCAAAACACTGGCCACGCAACAGGAGGTAACTTCTTATATTTTATCTGAAGCCAAACTGGCCGTTGTACCTTTCTCCGCATTCGGCGCCGGCGCAAAAAGTACCTGGTACCGGCTGAGTGTTGGCACCTGCAAAAAAGAAGAGATCCCCGAAATGCTTTCCAAGCTGGAAACAGCCCTCTCCAAACTCCAATAGCTTTCTTCTTTACTTTTTCCCTTCGTTTTTCTTTTATTGAACTGCGAGCCTGCACTTTGATGCATTCTGTCTACGGGTGCGCCGTTAAATGTTTCGCTAAGAGATCAAGGAGAAAAAGAGGTAACAGGAGGATTTTCTCCTAAGCTCCTTCGCTCTTATCCCCTCCTAGCGAAACTGCATGCACTATCCGCTAGCAGCATTTTTTCGGAGGCAAAATCAATTCTTGTTGCTTGTAAAAAGGAATGCTTTCGGAGCGCGGAGTCCGGCCTGGATAAGATGCGGTTTGCGGATGATCCGGCGGCGGTTGATATCGATCAGTTCGTGGGCGGTACAGAAATTTTCCCAGTTCTCCACATGGTACAGCAGTGCATTGAGCAGGCTGATCTGACGGTCCAGTTCCCTGGCATTCAGGTTCGCATTTTTGCCAGGCAGGAGCAGGTCTCTGTTCAGATCGGGTACCATCCGGTTAGGGGTTCAACTATTTATGATTAGGACAACCACAAAATTGCGTGCCATTGCTTTTTTTGAAAATACCGCAGGATGTGGTACTTATCGCCGCCAGCAACAACAAAAGAACAAGGATTTGGTTTATTTTCGATTTCATCGGATTCTAAAGTACAGAATTAGGATGTTTCAACCCCTAAACGCAGCCATTGTCCGGGAATTTTAACATACGCAACGTACTCGTAGCCCCGCTCGATTGGGGCCTGGGCCATGCCACCCGCTGTATTCCCCTGATCCGGGCCCTGCTGGAGAACGGGATGAACGTGATACTCGCTGCCGAAGACGCCCAGCAGAAGCTGCTGTTACAGGAATTCCCCGCGCTAACCTGCCTGCCATTATTCGGTTACCGGGTCATCTACAGCCAGAGCGGACCCGGGCTTCCATTCGTGGTATTGCGCCAGGCGCCGCGGCTGCTGGGGCTTATCCGCAAAGAGCATGCATGGCTCGATAAAGCGATCGGCGAGCACCAGATAGATCTTGTGATCTCTGACAACCGGTATGGATTGCATACCAGAAAAGTTCCCTGCGTTTTCATCACGCACCAGCTGATCATCAAAGCTCCCTTCCCCTGGCTGGAAAAATTATTGAGGCGGATCAATTACCGTTTCATTAACCGGTTCAGCGCCTGCTGGGTACCCGATGCCGGTGGCGAGGATAACCTCGCCGGTAAACTTTCCCATCCAAAACGATTGCCGCGCACCCCGGTTTCCTATATCGGCCTGCTGGCAAGGTTTGATGCACAGCAAAAGCCTGCAGAACACGATTTCTGCATCCTGCTTTCAGGACCTGAACCGCAGCGCACATTGCTGGAAGAAAAACTGATGGCGGGACTGGCAGGCATCAACGGAAAAATCTTACTGGTACGCGGTAAGCCCGGATCTGCCGAAGTGATCGAGGCGCCACAGCAGGTAGCGGTATTCAATCACCTGCCCACACAGGAACTGCAGGAGCATGTGCAGAAAAGCCGTTTCGTGGTAAGCCGCAGCGGGTACACGACTGTAATGGAGTTGATGCGGATGGGGAAAAAAGCGATCCTCATTCCAACTCCCGGCCAGACTGAACAGGAGTACCTGGCGGCAAGGCTGGAATACCTCAATTATTGTTTCACCGTTACGCAGGACGAGCTGGATGTACCCAAACATTTCGCTGCTGCAGCGCGGTTCCAGTATCAATTACCTGAATTACCGGTGTTCTCGGCCGATCTTATCCCCGGGTTATTAAACCCGCTCACCTGATATTACCTGTTCACTATTTTTACGCCAGATGACGAACAGCAGCAAAGCACATGCGGCAGTACTTGGCGCCAACCTGATCTTCGGCGCCAATTATGCGATCGTAAAATATATCACTCCCGGAGCCATCCGGCCCTTTGCGCTTAATGTGGTGCGCATACTGGTGAGTCTTGTTCTGTTCTGGTTCCTTTTTTTATTCAAGCCCGGCAAAAATCCGATCCGGCGTCGTCATATTCCGCGGTTTGTGATCTGTGCACTTACCGGTGTTGTCATCAACCAGTTGCTGTTCATCAAAGGCCTCTCGCTTACGACCTCGATACACAGTTCTTTGCTATCGCTCGCCACACCGATCTTCATTACCATCATCGCCGCCTGGCTGCTGCGTGAAGGTTTTACCTTGACAAAAGCGGCAGGTCTGGTATGCGGTATCGGCGGAGCGTCACTGCTGGTATTGCTGAAAGACAGCACGCATACGGGATCGGATATCCTGCTCGGCGATATCCTTGTATTGATCAATGCGATCTCTTATTCATTTTACCTGGTACTGGTAAGGCCGTTAATGGCAGCTTATAGCGGTATCCAGGTATTACGCTGGGTGTTCAGTATCGGCGCGCTGATCATTATTCCGGTGGGTTGGAGCGAATTCGCGACCACTGATTGGACCGCATTCAATACTTCACAGTGGATCTGCCTGGGCTTTGTAGCGATCGGCGCAACCTTCGTTGCTTACTTACTGAACGTGTATGGCATTTCGGTGATCGGCGCATCGGCTACCGGAGCGTATATCTACACGCAGCCTGTGTTTGCCGCAGCCATTGCCGTAGCGTTTGCGGGCGAACATTTCAGTTTCATTAAACTGGTTGCCGCAGTGCTGATATTTACGGGCGTCTATCTTGTGAATAAAAAGAAAGCAGCACCCGCTCAGCTTTTGGGGTAGTCGAAGAACCAGAAATCCTTTACGGCATCGCGGAAATCCTTCCAGTGTTTGATATCCGCTTTTACGGCAAACACGGCGCAGGTAGGCATATTGTCGATCTGGGCCTGGCTAAGCATATTCACAAACGCCGTGATACCCGGATTATGCGAAAAAATGGCCGCAGTTTTAATGGAGTCGTCGAGCTTATCGATCAATTCAAAAAACACGGCCGGCATGGCATGGTACAATTCTTTGCGCTGGTCGATGTCTTTTTTATGGACTCCGTATTCTTTCGCAAAATAAACTGCGGTTGTCAGCGCACGGTTGGCCGGGCTGGAGATGAAAGCATCTATCTGCAGATCCGATTTCCTGAGTCTTTCCGCCATCATCGGCGCATCGCGGTGGCCGCGGTCGTTCAACGGACGCTCGAAATCCTCCTGCCCCGTAAGGGCCCAGCTGCTTTTTGCGTGACGTATCATCAGCACTCGCTTCATGGTCAAAAGTTACAAAAAACTCCGCTTACATTTGCAGACATGGCGATCACCCGGCTTACGATACAGGAATTTCTGCAACTGTCTAAACAGCATCCCGTGCTGGACGTCCGAAGTCCGGGCGAATTCAAACACGCCTGCATCCCCGGCGCATACAGCCTGCCTTTGTTCACCGACGAAGAAAGAAAAATAGTAGGCACGGCTTATAAACAGGAAAGCCAGCAAAAAGCCATCAAACTCGGACTCGATTTTTTCGGATCGAAGATGGTGAAGATGGTGGAAGAAGCAGAAACGATCTGCAAAACTTTTTATCCAAAGGATCAGCCGCAAGCTGCGGTGCTGGTGCATTGCTGGCGGGGCGGCATGCGCAGCGCAGGTGTTGCCTGGCTGCTGGATCTGTACGGCTTCAAAGTGTACACGCTGGCCGGTGGTTATAAAGTGTACCGGAAATGGGTGTTGCAGCAGTTCGAGAATGAATATCCTTTGCAGGTGGTTGGCGGCTACACCGGCAGCGGCAAATCGGAACTGCTGCATGAACTGCGCAAAAAAGGCGCCTGCGTGATCGATCTCGAAACGATAGCGGCACATAAAGGTTCAGCATTTGGTAATCTCGGCATGCCGCCGCAACCCACACAGGAAATGTTCGAGAACCTGCTGGCGCAGCAACTCAGCGAACATTACGGCAACGATGCAGCGGACCAGCTGATCTGGATAGAAGATGAAAGCCAACGCATCGGTGAAGTAAATATCCCTTCGGTATTCTTCCGGCAGATGCGCCGGAAACCTTTATTCTTCCTGAATATCCCATTCGAAGAAAGGCTGGATTTCATTACGGGCCACTATGGAAATTTTGAGCGCGACAAGCTTATCAACGCCATCATCCGCATCAGCAAACGTCTTGGCGGACTGGAAACAAAGACCGCTATAAACCATCTGCTCGAAAACAATATCCGCGCCTGCTTTGGCGTGCTGCTCCATTACTATGATAAATTTTACCTTAAAAGCCTGCAGAACAACCGCGAGGATTTTGCAAAGCTGTTCCAGAAAGTGGAGGTAGAAACGGTATCTGCGGAGATCAATTCAAAAAAACTTGCCGAGCTGGCAATGCAGCAGCGTTCTATGTCTTCAGCCAGTCCAGAATAGCAACGCTTCCCATCCAGCCCATTACAACCACCACGATCCAGCCTGCGATCTGCATCCATACCGGGTGCTGATAACCCTTCATTAATTTTTTCCGGGTACAGGCTATCAGCAATACAGCAAGCGCCAGCGGCAGTATCAGCCCGTTCACCATTCCCGCAAGCAGCAGCAATTGCCGCGGTTTGCCCACCAGCAGGAATACCAGGGTTGAGATAATAATAAAAATGGAAATACTTGCCCGTTCATATTTTGCGATCGCCGGATGCAGTGTTTTCAGAAAAGAGACCGAAGTGTATCCTGCGCCTATGACCGAAGAAATGGCAGCGCCCCAGAGAACCACACCGAATATCCTGAATCCGAATTCACCTGCCGCAAAACGGAATACACTGGCGGGAGGATTATCATGATCGAGCACAGCGCCGTGCGAAAGCACACCGAGTACTGCAAAGAACAGGATGAAACGCATCAGTCCGGAAATAAAGATGCCGCTGATGGCGCTTCGGTTGATGGCTGAAATATTTTCTTTTCCTTTTATGCCTGCATCGATCAAACGATGTGCGCCGGAGAACGTGATATACCCGCCCACCGTTCCACCCACAATGGTAACGATGGCCTGGGCGCTTAGAGTTTCGGGTACGAAGGTGCGGTGCAGGGCCTGCAGCACGGGCGGATGCGAACTGATGGCGATGATCAGGGTAAGCAGGATCTTTGCCGTACCTGCAATGCGGGTGAAATTATCCAGCATCTTTCCCATCTCCCTGATCCAGAACAGCAGCAGGGCAGCCACGCAACTGATGATGGCTCCTGTCTGGAACGATACGCCGGTAAGCACATTCAATCCCAGGCCGCAACCGGCGATATTGCCGATATTGAAACTGAATCCGCCCATTACCACCAAGGCCGCAATCAGGTAGCCAAGTCCCGGCAGCAGCCGGTTGGAAATATCCTGCGCCCGCAGTTCGCTAACGGTAAGTATGCGCCAGGTGTTCAGCTGTGCACCCACATCAAGCAGAAAAGAAACCAGGATCACAAAACCGAAGCTCGCCATGAGCTGCTGTGTGAAAACAGTTGTCTGCGTAAGAAAGCCCGGACCGATGGATGAATTGGCCATCAGGAATGCAGCACCCAGGCCAACCCCGCTGACGATGGGTAGTCTATTCTTTGATGATGCCAATCTGATGTTTTTGTAAGGTTTGAAAGATCGCTTCGGCAAATGCCAGCGCATGTTCGCCGTCGCCATGTATGCAGATGGTTTCGGCAATGATAGGCACCTGCAGGCCGCTGACACTGCAGACAGTGTGTTCGCAGACCATCTGCAATACCTGTTGCAACGACTGTTCCGTACTTCCGATCATGGCGTTGAGATGCGAGCGCGGAGTAAGACTTCCATCATCCTGGTAGCTGCGGTCGGCAAATACCTCGCTGGCAGTCTTGAGACCGCTCCGTTGCGCTTCTGAAATGGAATGACTGCCGCTCAGTCCGAACAATACCAGCTGCGGATCGATCGCATACACGGCTTTGGCAATGGTATTCGCGATCAGAGGATCTTTTGCCGACATGTTGTACAAAGCGCCATGCGGTTTAACATGCCGCAGTGCTGTTCCGTTTTTTTTCGCTATCTGCTGCAAAGCCATTACCTGGTCGACTACCAGATCGTAGATCTCATTCAAGGGCAATTTCATTTCAGTTCGTCCGAAATTCTCCTTGTCATTGAATCCCGGATGAGCACCCACAGCCACCTCGTATTTCAGCGCGAGTTCAACGGTACGCTCCATGATAACGGCATCGCCGGCATGATAGCCGCAGGCGATATTGGCGCTGGTGATATAATGCATCAGTGCTTCATCGTTCTGAAGACCTTCGCCCATATCGCAGTTGATGTCTATTAGCCGCATATTGTATGGCGGGGTTGATGCAGGCATGTTAACTGTTCCGGATGGACACTAAATATTCCTGCAACCGGAAGGTACAGGCATTTTGCAGTTGTTGCAAGTTTCGCTGCTGGCTGAGAAACAGTCTTTCGGCAGCAGCAATATCGGTGCGCACAAACCGCATATCCTCACCAGGGCGCATTTGTGAGAGTGAGGGCTGGTGCGCCGTGATCACATGCCCTATACGGGGATAACCGCCGGTTGTCTGGTGATCGGCCATTAATATGATAAGCTGGCCGTCTGGTAATAGTTGCATGGTGCCGCGGGTGACAGCCGTGGAAATGAGTTCACCACTCATGTTTGAATGCAGGGCCGCGCCTTGCAAACGGTATCCCATCCTGTCGCTTTTGCGGTTGATGCTGAAACAGGCTTCCTGCAACTGGGTTTTACTTGCCGCATCGAGAAAATCGTATTCAGCGCCGGGCAAAAACCAAAACGATGACTCGATGTATAGTCCAGATAGGTTCGCCAGCCAGGGCAATGCCTGAGAAGGACGACCGGATAAAGCGATGGTATTGCGGTACGCGATCCGATCATTCTTTTGCAGGGCCCGCCCGCCATGACCGCCGGCCCCGGCTTTGAGATGAGTGCTGTAACTATTCAACCATGCATCGGCCGCAAATCCGCCACGCACCGCCAGGTAAACCCGGCAGCCTGATACCTGACGCACAAATTTCAAAACGGATCCTGCCGCTGCGATTACAGGATGATGCACCGCCAGTTCCTGTCCGTTTAAAGTAGCGCCGAAATCTGCGCCTGCAAGAGAAAAGATCGTAGGCTCTTCAAAATTTATTTCCGCTGCGGGAAAATGCATTTCGATCACCGGCGCGGCGGGAGGATTATCCACCAGCATATTCGCCACCTGCATGGCAACAGTATCCATGGCGCCGCCGGGATTAACACCCCAGTGCTGAAAGCCGTACCGTCCCGCATCCTGGATGGTATCGAGCAGCCCGGATTTAAGAATACATAGCGCCATGTTGCTGCAGGTTATTGAATTCAGTAATATCGATAGCATAAAATTGCACTTCATCGCCCGGCTGCAGTAATGCAGGCTGGGCACGATGGGCGTCAAACAGCCGCAACGGCGTTCTGCCCAGCAGTTGCCAGCCGCCGGGCGATTCAAAAGGATAGATCCCGGTCTGTTCGCCGGCGATGCCAACAGATCCGGCGGCAACGGAAACACGGGGCGATGAGCGGCGCGGTGTGGCGATCTTTTCATCCACACTTCCCATATAAGCGAATCCCGGAAGAAACCCAAGCAGGTAAACGCGATAAGAGCGGGACAGATGCAGCGCAATCGTTTCGGCAACAGACAAACCGTGCGCATCTGCAATAAAGGAAAGATCGGGACCGAATACCGGATCATAACAGACCGGTATTTGCACCTTTCGCGAAGCCGTTGTTTTCAGTTCGCAGGCCGCTATCGCCTGCTGCATTAGAGTGAGCGCCTGGTCGTAGGCGGTAGTTTTGTTTTCTGAACCTGTTAGTTGGAGAAGGTCATATACCACTGTCAGCGTGTGGTAAGAAGGGATAAGATCTTTTATCCAGGGCAGCCGGCGATCCTGCAGGAATTGAAAAAGAGCGATCACCTGTTGATTGATCTGCCTGTCTATGCGATTGCCCAGCTCCAGGGTAAGCGCATGGTCGCCGCAGGGATAGAACCGGTAGTCCGTGCTGGGGTGCATGGCACAAAATACACAATAGCTGCGAGCCGCGAGCTGGAGCTTCGGGCAGACTATCATGAATGAAGGCATTCATCACCCTGTCGTTTGCTCGTAGCTCACAGTGCGCGGCTCGTAGCTTCTCAACGCCAGTTGCCTTATTGAAAAGATATGAAAGCTGTACGCGATCACCACCAATATGGCAGGCAGGTAAATAAAGGGAAATTCTGTAACAAGGGTATTGGCAGGTCCATTGAGGAATTTCCGAAAAGGAGTGGGCATTGATAAGACTGCGATCACGAGAATATTGAGCAGCAGTAACAGGCCGATAATGTTATAAGCGAGTACAAGCTGCCGCGAATACTTTTTCTTCAGCAGAATGGCTACGACCAGGGCGAGCAGGCCGCTGACGATATCGAAATTATAGCCTTCAAAACTCATCTGTACAGGCAGCAGGTGCAATACAACGGCGCGGAACAGCAGCAGTTCTACCAGGATACGAAATGCCTGAATACCGATCAGCCACTGGGGCGGTGTGATCTTAAGCAATGCCGTTCCATTTTTTGAAAACGCCGCAAACAATACCAGGGGCAGCGGCAGCAGGATAACGAACATGGGCCGGGGCGGCAGTTTGCTGAAATCTGAAAAGAACCCTTTGATAGCGAGAAAACCCACCAGCATGATCCATGCAAAAATGGAAGCTACCACACGCGTGAACACTTTTTGTTGTTTGATCCTGCTCCAGCCTGTCCGGGGCAGCAGTTTCGCCAGGCCGATCACGATGGTAATCACAGATCCGAGCGAAAGCAGGCTCATAAGGGCGGCGGCGATTAGTTTCTGGTCCATAAAAGATATTTAGCGCAAAGATGGAACAGGATCATCAGGCACAGGTAGCCATTCTTGCTAATTTACGGCAAGTCTGTACTGGCTTGGATAAACTCCCCGGTGCTGCCGGAACAGCCGGCTGAAAGAATTGCTGTTCTCAAAACCCAACTGCAGGGCGATATCTGCAATGCTGGCAGACGAATGCTTCAATAAATTTTCGGCCCTGCTTATCCGCAGCTGCTGCAGGCACTGGTAAGGCGAAACTCCATACGCCAATCTGAACAGGCGCAGAAAATGGAATTTCGACAGGCAGGCCGCCGAAGCGATCGCATCCAGGTCAATGGCGCTGTTGTAGGCAGACTGGATATAGTCGGCCCCGAGCGATAGTCTTTTGTATAGCTCGATCCTGGTGGCCTGCTTCAACGGCGGTATGGATTGTATCTGCCGCAGTATGCCCCGGTGTTGCTGCAGCAGGTAGAATAAAAGCCCGGCCAGCTTTTCTTCAAACAATAATTTGTCAAAGCCTGCCTCCTGTCTGGCAGAACGGATCTCGTTCACCAGCGCATCGAATACCGCATCCCGCCGGTACAATTGATTATGAAAGGCGATGGTTGGTATGTTCAGCTGTTTTCCCTGGTTCAATAAGGTATCGGAAGACTGCATTACCCCGGCAAAGAATTGTTCCGAAAAATATTCGCCGATATGAATATTGAAAGTTTCGGTAGTCGCGTTATTTTCTATTTCAAGGGTATAAGGCTGGTGGCGGTTGGAAATAAAATAATTGTCTTCACCCACTACTACTGTCCGTCCATCCACTTTACACCGGCTTTGACCTTGCAGGTTAATGAATACCGACAGCGGCCCCGCAATATCCGGCCGGAAGGTTTCTTTCGATTTTGCGTTGATGACCACACTCGGAAACCCTTCGGTATCCAGTTGCAGGTTACCAAGTCCCCGCCGGGACCTGAAATTCTCCGCGATCCGGGCTTTGAGCCAGCCGAGCTCAGGAAATTGCGTGGCGATCATGCTGCAAAGTTATTCTTCCGGGATAAGGAATGCAATGGTTTTGGGTTGAATGGAAGAAGAAGCTGCGAGCCGGCAGCTAAGAGCTAATAGCTGGCAGCTTCCTCTTCAACCAGAAGCTCAAACAACCGGCGACTCAGCTCATTTGAATGGAAAGAAATATCGTCAACCTGCTGCACCGGTATGATCCGCTTGGTGGAACTGCTGATAAATGCTTCCCGGGCAAGACGCAGGTCACCCAGGCTGATGCTGGCTTCTTCGATGGGAAGATGATGGGCAGCGGCCACCTTAAGTATCTGCTTGCGGGTAATACCGCGAAGGATATTGGCAGCCGGAGTAACGATCCTGTCGTCTTTTGTAACGATAAAAAAATTGGAGCGCGGGCATTCGCTTACAAATCCGTTCTGCCGGTAAAGCACATCGTCTGCGCCCTGTTCTTTCATCCAGGGATACAGCCATACCGCCATCAGGTAATGCGTGGTCTTGATCTCGGGCATCTCGCGCTGATATTCGCAGGTGACCAGTTTGTATGGCGAAGGCAGCTGCGCCGGTGGCGGGGCAAGCGGCTGCTGGATAATGGTAAGATTCGGCTGTACGATCTGGTACCCATCAGGCGAAATACCGCCGGTAAGCAGGATCCGCAGGCCCGCATCTGGCAATTGGTTCTGTTTAATTAACCGGTCGATGGCCTCTTTCAGCTCATCTTTTGTTCGTCCGACCGGAAGCCGCATTTTTTCGGCTGAATGATAAAACCGCTCCAGGTGGTCGTCGAGGAATAGCGCCCGCCCATTCGTCACTCTTACAAAATCGAAGATCCCATACCCCCGCTGAATGCCCAGGTCGCCAACCGGCAGGCCTGCGCTGTCCAGCGGAATAAATTGTCCGTTTAAATAGCAGATCAAATCCATACTCTGTGTACCTCTTTGTATTCTGTACCTCCGTGGTAAAATCTCCGCGCCTCCCATTCCTCCAGGGCATCATTAAAACTACGCAGTTCTTTCTTACCTTAAGGGCCTATTTAAACTGCTTATGAAAAAGATCTTGATGTTGCTGGCCATCCTGACCAGTGTTTACGGTATGGCCCAGGTAAACCCGGGCTGGTTGCGTTATTCCGCTATCTCTCCCGATGGCAAAACCATCGTTTTCACCTACAAAGGCGATCTCTACCGTGTGCCCAGCGCCGGCGGTACTGCCACCGCGCTCACCATGCACGAGGCGCATGATTTCATGCCGGTCTGGAGCCATGATGGTAAAAACATCGCGTTCGCCAGCGACCGGTATGGCAATTTCGATATTTACATCATCCCTGCAGAAGGCGGAGAAGCCCGGCGCGTGACCTTCCATTCCGCGCAGGAATATCCATATGAATTTTCAACCGACGACAAGAGCATCATTTTCGGCGGTACCAGAATGGATCTCGCCAGCAACCGTAGTTTCCCCACCGGCTCTCAGCCGGAACTGTACAAGGTAAGCGTAACCGGGGGTCGGGTAGAACAGGTATTGAGCACGCCTGCCGAAGATGTAAAACTGAGCAAGAACGGTCAGTACATGCTTTACCACGACAAGAAAGGCGGCGAGAATAACTGGCGTAAACACCAGACCTCAGCCATCGCCCGCGATATCTGGATCTACGACAGCAAGGCCGGTACACACCGCAAGATCACGTCGTTCGCCGGCGAAGACCGGTCGCCGGTTTTCAGTGATGGCGACAAAGCATTTTACTACCTCAGCGAAGAGAGCGGCTCGTTCAATGTTCACAAGATGAATATCGATGGCGGTAAATCCACGCAGATCACTTCCTTCAAAAAACACCCGGTAAGGTTCCTGAGCATGTCAGGCGACGGAACGCTTTGTTTCAGCTATGACGGTGAGCTGTACACAATGAAAGGCGGCAGTCCGAAAAAAGTGAACATCAGTATCGCCGCCGATGCAAAGCGGAACAATGAAAGCGTTGTGCAGGTAACAGGCGGCGCCCGCGACCTGGCCGTATCGCCCAATGGAAAAGAAGTGGCTTTCATTTTTCGGGGTGAGGTATTTGTGACCAGTGTGGAAGGCGGCGTTACCAAGCGCATCACCAATACACCGGAACAGGAAAGACTGGTGAGTTTTTCTCCCGATGGCAAATCGCTGCTGTACACCTCCGAGCGGGGTAATAGCTGGAAGATCTATGAGACCAGAAAGCTGCGCGATGAGGAGCCTTATTTTTATGCGTCCACCGTATTGAAAGAAACGCCGGTGATCGTGAACGAAAAAGAAAATTACCAGCCTGTTTACTCGCCCGATGGCAAGGAGATCGCTTATATAGAAAACCGGATGACGCTGAAGATCTACAATATGGCATCCAAGCAATCGCGTACGGTACTCACCGATCAGCAGCTGTTCTCCATGAGCGATAATGACCAGTATTTCCAGTGGAGCCCCGACAGCAAATGGATCCTGTTCGACTATTCAGTACCGGGTCTGGCTCCCGGCGAGGTGGGCATTATTGCCGCAGATGGCAAGGGTAAGCCGATCAACCTGACAGAAAGCGGGTTCAACGACAGTCGCGCCAAATGGATCATGGGTGGTAAAGGCATGCTCTGGTTCAGCAACCGCGACGGCCTTAAATCGGTGGCCCAGAGCGGCGGCGCGCAGAGCGATGTGTATGCGATGTTCTTTACCCAGGAAGCATTCGATCGTTATAAACTGAACAAAGAAGATGCGGCCCTGCTCAAAGAAATGGAAGACAATAAAGCGAAAGCGGATACAACAAAGAAAAAGGAAACAAAAAAAGATACCGTGCAAATCGATTGGGATGGACTCACACAACGCAAGGCTAAACTTACCATTCACTCTTCTTCGTTAAGCGATGCGTTGGTAAGTAAGGACGGTGAGAACCTGTACTATCTCGCCCGGTTTGAACGGGGCAGTAATTTATGGACGACCAATCTCCGCACCAAAGAAACAAAAATGCTGGTACCGCTGAATGCCGGCGGGGGTAGTATGGTCTGGGATAAGGACCAGAAGACCATTTTCCTCGCTACCGATGGCGGCATTTCCAAAATAGATCCGGCCAGCGGTAAGCGCGATCCCATCAGCATTAATGGAGAGATGGTGCTGAATACCGATGCCGAACGCCGCTTCATGTTCGAGCATGTGTGGCGCAGGACAAAGGAAACATTTTATACCGCCAGTATGCATGGGGTAAACTGGGACAGTTATAAACCCGACTACGAAAAGTACCTGCCCTATATCGGCAACAACTACGAGTTCTCCGAAATGCTCAGCGAGATGCTGGGTGAACTGAATGTCAGCCACAGCGGTTCCAGCTATGGCAATGCGTTGCCGAATGGAGACGCAACCGCATCACTGGGTGCGTTCTATGATCAATCGTACCGGGGCAATGGCGTGAAGATAGAAGAAGTGATCAAGGAAGGTCCGCTGGATAAGGCAGGCCTGAATATCAGGCCCGGAATGGTCATCGAATCCATCGATGGCGAACCGGTTACGGCCGATAAAGATCTTGCGCAGTTCCTGAACAGGAAAGCGAATAAGAATACGCTGTTGACGGTCTCCGATAATGGAGTTAACAGGGAGCTGATCATCAAACCTGTTTCGCTCGGTGAGGAATCGCAGTTGCTGTACAAGCGCTGGGTGCGACGCAACCAGGATGAAGTGGATCGCATGAGCGGCGGCATGCTGGGTTATGTTCATATTCCCGGCATGAACGATGGCGCTTACCGCACTACCTATGAAGAAGTGATGGGCAAATATGCCAACCGGAAAGGCATGGTGGTAGACACGCGCTTTAATGGCGGCGGCGACCTGGTAGCGGATCTGGCGATGTTCCTCAGCGGCAAAAAATTCATGGACTATACCACCGATACCCGCAGCAATGGATATGAGCCTAATTTCCGGTGGAGCAAGCCGAGTATTTCGCTGGCCAATGAAGCCAATTACAGCGACGGGCATTGTTATGCGTACACTTACCAGGAACTCAAACTCGGTAAACTAGTGGGCATGCCCGTACCCGGCACCTGCACTTTCGCCGGCTGGGAGAGCCTGCAGGATAACAGCATCCGCTGGGGCGTACCTCCATTGGGCTGCAAGGCCATGAACGGCCAGTATCTTGAGAACCATCAGACCGTTCCGGATATCCAGCTGATGAATGAGTACGATGTGGTGATCAAAGGCAAGGACCAGCAACTGGAAGCGGCGGTGCGTGAGCTGATGAAGGAAATGAAATAAATCCTCCATGGAATTCTGTGTGCTCTGGGCCTCTGTGGTGAGATGCGATCGCATCTGAATAGGAAATCTTTTTTGATGATGATCTCAATTCACCACAGAGACACAGATAGCACGGAGTTTCACAGAGAACGCCCGGGCCGCTATGTTAAACTACTGGCTTATTCCGGCAATTGATTAAATTTAATCATGCGAATACTGCTAGGCCTTGTCATCCCAGTATTGTTGCTCTTACTTCCGCTGGCATACCAGGTAACATTTACCCGCAGGCGTCTCAGGCATAAAACGGACCAATCTATACTGGTTACATTTATCTATTCAATGTTCAGCGAGGGGTTGGTGTCAATAGCCGCCTCGTATATTGCCATGTTCGGACTTGAATGGGGGAGCGTGGAAGTGAAATGTTTGACCGGTGTATTTGCTTACGTATTTTTCGGCCTGGTGATCGCATTTACTTTGATGCCGGTTATTGCACTGGCTGGCTGGTTACTGCAGTGGCATCTGCGCTCCAAAAACGCCTAATAACATGCGGTATTTACTGTTTTTACATGTTATCCTGTTTAGCCTGTCAGCATCGGCGCAGGTAAAGCCGTTTGCCCGGTATGCGTTTGAGAAAGGAGGTTATGCCATCGTAGGGCTGCATTCGGAAAGCGATCCCAATGCATTGCAGGCTTCGTTGGGCGAGTTTTATACAGACGATATAGCGCTGATGAATGAGATTAAAAGGAGCTGGGTCTTTACAAAGAAGATCCCGGTGAAAAACTGCGGCTATCATTATTCCATCCAGGTAACGCATCATGGGAAGATCGTACAGGATATGCTGATCAACCTGAACTGCAATATAATATCGTCAGACAACGGCTACTACTATTTCAGCCCCGAAAAACTGGCCCGGTTAGCGCCGCGGTTGAAAAAGCCGGTTATCATCACCCAATCATTCAGGACCAGAGCAGAAGGCATTCGTTTCATAGACAGTTCACTGCACGACAAGCGCCTGCTGCTCAGTTTTGAACCGCTATGGATGCAGTACGAGGGAAAATTTGCGGCCAGTTACCGGCTCGCAGGAAAATTGCGCCAGGAAAAATCTGCGCAGAAAAGCCTGGAGAGCGCTATCCGGAAAAAATACCCGGCCGAAAAATTCCGGCTTAGCTGGCTTGCATCAGCCAAAGATGTTTATGATTTTGATATCATCTGCAACCAGTCATTGTTCAATCGATACACGCTCACCGCAAAAAAGAACTGGAAGCCTTACATCCCTGAGGTAACAATGGCCTGGAGGCCCTGATCCGAACGAACTATTTTCCTGCGTTTTCGATGGTGTCGAGTACGGTTTCGGGACGGGTGTCCTGTGAGAGTTGTTCGATCTCCTTATCATCCGCTTCTTCTATGTTCATTTTACTCGCGATAGCTTTTACCAGTTTCATGAGCTGGGTAACCTCATGCTCGGTTAACAGGCTTACCTGCAGATCGAGTTCGGCCCATTTATCGGCTTCCAGGTTCAGGTGGCGCTGGCCGATAAGAACGAAAGTGGTAAGAAAGATGGCTTCTACCGCAGCAAAAGTGGCCAGAAAAATATAGTTGGGATCGAAAATGGGTAAATGAAGCCAGCCCTGGTTCCAGGCGATCCATCCGCCAAACAGGAACAGGTGAAAATAGACGGAGCCCATACTGCCGGCAAAATTCGTAATGCCGGTCACCAGCTTGTCTTTCATCGTAAGCTTACGCTTATCTTCCTGCTTGCGATGCAATAGGGCATTCACATTACGCTCCACTACCGCTGCGAGTTCGGGGATTTCGTCCTGTTCGGCCACGATCTTTTTAATGGGATTTAAAGAAATTGTGCCAGTGCTTTAAGCTGCGGGGCTAACGGTAACCGGCGATGCGGCACCGCGAAGGCGGGTCTTTGGCAGTCGTCTTTTTTTAAGTGTGCTAACCAACCGCTTTCGGACTGCCTGTCTTGCAACGGGCTTCAGAAACATGTACATCATCCAGGCCACCACTATAGGCGAGAGATAAAAGAAGAAAACGGCATAGTCCCTGGTTGCATCAACCTGTAATAAGATCCAGTACACCAATAAATAGGCAACGCCCACGGTAGCCGCCTTCACATCACGGGCCATAGTTCATCATTTATACTCAAGAGCGAAAAAAAGTCGTGCCAGCAGCCTCGTAAAAGAAAAACGAAGGAAAAAAGCTGAATAAGCCTGATTTTCAATGGTAGTTGGACCTCCTTCCTTTCCGGCTTCCCTTCTGTTGCAGATCCGATCCCAAGACCGTAATTTGTTTCAAAAAATACTATGCGTCCGTTATTATCTGCCCTGCTGCTGATCGTCCTGCTCGGCTTCCGGCCTGCAAACACGCCTGCCAATGAACTGGATGGCACCTGGCTGCCCATAAAACAAGAATTTTCAGGCACTGCGCTGCCGCCGGCCTCGTTCGAGAAGGAATCGCTGGTGATCAGTAACAGTACTTATGTGTTCACCGCAGAATCGGTTGATAAAGGCGAAGCCAGGTATGCAGATGGCAAAATGGATATTTACGGCAAAGAAGGCGTTAACGCAGGCAAGCATTTTACGGCCATCTACAAACTCGAAGACGGGCAATTATACATTTGCTATAATCTGAAAGGCGATGCTTACCCGGAGTCTTTCGATACCAAAGGAAAGCCGCTGCATTTCCTGTCGGTGTTTAAAAAGGGTTAGCCCCTGACCAGGTTTTTGAGGGTGCGGCTTCAAGGGCCGCTCTTGCGTATTCCAGGCATTTCCTCGTCTCCTTCACCGCATCACTTCCTGCCGGTATATCATATTCCAGCTCGATCGTGGCGGGTATCCGGTATTTTTTATCGCGGAGCCAAACAAGAATTGCCTTCAGCGGGGTATCGCCTTCACCCCAGGGCATATTGCGTCCGCCGTTGATCTTGTTCTTCCTGTCCTTGATATGCATGCTGGTAATACGGTCGTGCTTCGCTTCGATAAGGGCAAGCAAACTTGCAGGCGTATTGTTTTCACCGGCGGCGATATAATGGCCGCAGTCGAGGTTGATGGAATTGTAAGGCGACTGCGCCAATGCCGTATCCCAGGCAGTATCGGTGGCCTGAAGATGCGCGTGATAGCCGATGAACATTTTATTTTTCTCACCCAGCTCACCAAGACGTTTCGAATGCGCCGGATCTGTAGGCAGTTCAACGGTAACGGATCTGGCGCCGAGCGCTCTGGCGGCATTCATGGCATAGGTAATTTCTCCGTCGGTATTATCGGGGTTGAGGGCATTGGGTTTGAAAGCATAGATGGTTACACCGGCCTCATTGTATTTTTTACGAAGGGTTTTGAATGCATCCATCGATACGTTCTCGCGCCAGCTCACTACCTGCTGCTGGTAGGCTTTCAGTTGTGCTTTCTGCTCGTCTGTCAGTTCAGGCCGGGGCTGGCCTGGCACCCGCGGGGGAAATTTAACGGGATTGGCGGGCTTTCCGGCCCAGTCCTCCACTGCATCGCCCATTAACTCGATGGCGCTGATGCCGCTGTCCACACAATATTGTAAGGTTTGATCAGGATTGCCCGGGAGACTGCGGAAGGAATATGTGATCGCCCCTATCTGCACGCCCCTGATCAGCGAATCAGGTTTGTCTGCTTCACGGGCAAACAGGGATTTGGTTGTAATTACGGCGATCGATGCTAATCCGGTTTGACGCAGAAATGCGCGACGTGTGTTTGGCATGCTTTCGTTTTATTCTTAAAGCTAATAATTTTATCGATGTGAGTCTGGACCGACTGTCTTCCACTCACCACAGAGACACGGAATACACGGACGCTCACAGAGAATGGCCCCCTTCAGAGGGCTGGGGGGTATCAATGAGAAACAGCAAATCCGAATTTGAAAGCCCAGTTCTTTGCTGCATCAGGCAATTCATAATAGCCGTAGCGACGAAACACACCTACGCCCACGCCGAGATAGAAAATACGCAGGTTGATCCGGTACAGATCATTTATCAGCAGCCCTGTTTCATACAGCCCCTTATCCGGAGACTGCAGGTTCAGCCCATTATGCTTTTCCGGATGCGGCAGTGTTCCATAACTGATGTTCTGCGCGAGGATAATGGAGGGTCTGATATTAGCGCTGCCCGGTTTGAAAAGCAGGTTACTGAAATTCTGTTGCAGGAAGAAAGTGGCAGCGTTGGCAGAACTGAATTCGTAAGGCCCAACAGTTTGAAAAGTATTGCCAACAAAAAGTCCGGAGGCCAGCGTACCCTGCTGCTGACCTACGCCGGGTACGTTGAAGAGATAAGCGTACGGTACATCGCCCCATAATTTTCCAAGCTCCAGCTGAAAAGAAGTTTCACCGAAATGTTTGGTATTGAAACGCTGGAAATAGAGCAACGCAAATTTTGTATAATCGAGCTGCCCGTTCATCGTGCCGGGTAATCCTTTGGATACCTGCATCAGTATTTTGGTCCAGGGTTGGGTGTTGGGAATAATGGCGCGGCCAACGCGCGCATAGGTTTCGCGTGTGGTGTAGCGGAAGCCGATGCCCGCTTCGGTATTCTGGTAGCGGCTGATGAACTGGTTATTGCCCTTGATATCGAAGCCATAGGAAAACCCGGCAGGACCACGCTCTTCCGTAAGCAACCACGCATTGGCCTGGAAATTGGGCCAGGGTTTGGTATTGAACTGCACTTTCCACTCGCGCATGCTGTCGAGTCTTGAGCTGAAAAACCCGCGCAGGGTTTTGATAGAGTACAGCGTTTCGTTCTCGATGAAATAGGGAACATTCCCCGGCTCGCGCAGGTCCTGCGCAAAAGAGAAACGGAGCTCGGTGTGATTGCGGCGGTTGAAAGTGAACAATACATTGCCGCCATATTTCCAGGCCTTATCGCCGATGCCGTAACCGGCATAGCCGCCGATGGAAACCCATTTACTGAAAAGCAGGTTTGTCTGCGCACCCGCACCGATCCTGAATTTTTCATAAGGATTAACGCCGGAGAACAGGTATTGAAAAGGCAGGTCTATTTTTCCAACCGGTATTGCCTGCAATGCCAGGGCTTCGGTGAGGCCATTGATCAGGTTGAGCATACCAAGCAGTTCCGAGGGCATATGCTCGTAGGCGCGATAAGTTGCCTGGTCTTTTATGGAAAGACTATCCGGCCGCAATGCTTTCCACTCTTCTTCAGATCTGCGGCCGGCATCGCGCGGGAATTCCATGGCGATATCGGAAAATTCATTCACTGAAAAAGATTTATCCAGTGCAATATGGGAGAGCGTGGTGCGGGTATCAAAATAAAAAAGTGCGGAGTCGTTTTTGAGATCCTTCTGCGTGGTGTACAGGTCTAGCTGCTTTGGGAACCATTGACCTTTCACACGTTCGTATTGCTGGTGCAGCCGAAAGCCCTGCGCCATAGAACGCTCATCGGCGGGCGCGGCAGTTACCTGTTCAATGGCGTAGCGATCGGAATTGATGTAAAGGGATCCTTTCAGTCCCGTGAAATTTTTTCCGGCCCTGGGTTCAAAACTGATCACATAGGTGGTGTCCTTCCCGTGCGGGATCATTTCGCGCAGCACAAAGCGGTAGAGGCTGATGCTGCCCGGCACGATCGGGCTGGTATAAGTGCGTTCGTTGATACGGGGATAATCAAAATAGAAACCGAAGTATTCGAAATTAGCGGTGGTGATGGCCATCATCGGATGTTTGATACCCGAGATCCTGGTGGCCAGTACTGTTTCTTTTACCTGGCGTGGATAGCGGTATTTTTTATCGGTATACGATTCTGCCACGAACAGGTAATTTTTTACCAGCTCTTTCATTGTGGAATCCTCGTGCCTGTCCTGGATGGAATCGACCATATCGGTCTTTTTCTGAGGCCTGACCCTGTGCCGGCGTGAGCTGTCTACCTTGCCTTCTGCTATCCGCCACAGGTAGGGCATGCCGCCTACTTCGGCGATGGTATAGGCATTGTATTCGTATGACTGGATGTAGAGCGGATCATTCTGCTTACGGTTTTCCTGCATGAGCAGGACGATGCGGTGGGCGGGATTGAGATCGGAGGTGACCACCACTTCATTCAGCGCTTCGGTTTTACGGCTGATGGCAATATGCAGGGTGTCGGAAATATTCTGGATCAGCACACGTTTGACCGCATAACCAGTATACCCTATGATCAGTGTGCTGCCGGCGCCGACACGCTGGATGGAAAAACGACCATCGGCATCCGACAACGTACGTTTGTTCGTTTCTTTTACCGTGATGGTGGCAGACGCCAGCGGCGATTGGGTTGCAGAATCGACGATAATACCATGGACCGTCCGGGCCTGGGCCGCTACGGTACGGCAGGCCAGAAAGGCCGGGATCAGGAACAACAGGAATATGAATGCACGGTAAAAGCGCATGCAACCAAAAATAGTGGTTGCGGCTTCGGTTTTTGGGAAATAACTGTAGAGGAAATCACAAAAATCACTGACCCCGGGATTTTTTTCAGGATAAGGGAGCCCGGTTTTTTTGCAAAAAATAAACAGATCGCCGGCAGAATGCCGCCGTTCCGCGCCAAATTCTAAAGTCTTTGTAATTTTCCTGAAAAACTTACAAAATTCTCACATTTTAGACCTAGCTTGTCCGAATGCGTATAACTTCCGTACCGACTATGAAAGAAGATTTTGTGCACCAGACTTGTTGTGAGCCGCACCGGATCCGCACCAAGGAAATCCTGAAGCAACATCCCGATATGCGCAAGCTGATCGGGAAGAATCCCAACACGATATTCGCCATTATCGGCCTCGTGGCATTTCAGTTATTGTTGTGCTGGCTGGTGTCCGACCAATCCTGGTGGATTGTGGTTGCGGCCGCTTACCTGCTGGGCGCATTTGCCGACCATGCGTTGTTCGTGATGATCCATGAATGCGCACACCGCCTGATCTTTAAATCCAGGGCAGCCAACCGCCTGGCCGGAATGCTGGCTAATATCCCGCTGCTGTTCCCGAGCTCTATGACCTTTGAGAAATACCATCTCAAGCACCATAGTTTCCAGGGCGTACACGAGCTGGACGGCGATCTCCCCAATTACTGGGAAGCCAAACTGATCAACAATTTTTTCGTTGGAAAAGTGATCTGGTTGTTGTTCTATCCATTGTTCCAGCTTTTCCGTTTTCCCAGATTGAAAGAGATCAAGGCATTCGATAACTGGACCGTTTTGAACTGGGCCATCCAGGCAGTTGCGGTTACCGCCATCGCTTTGCTGTTTGGTGTTAAAGGTGTGGCGCTTTTGTTCCTGAGCTTTTTCTTTTCTGTTGGCCTCCACCCACTGGGCGCAAGATGGATCCAGGAGCATTATCTCACCAATGGTGAGCAGGAAACCTACAGTTATTATGGCGTGCTGAATAATGTGGCGTTCAATGTGGGCTATCACAATGAGCATCATGATTTCCCTTCCGTTCCCTGGAACAGGCTGCCTGAGATCCGCAAGCAGGCGCCGGCTTTTTATGATTCACTCTCTTATCACACATCCTGGACAAAATTATTCTTCCGGTTTATTTTCGATAAGGAGATATCGTTGTTCTCACGTGTGGTAAGAAAGAACCGGGGTAAAATTCCTCTGACAGATCCTTCTACGCCGGACCTGGAACAATACAATTAAGCAGAATTCAAAGCTTCGATGATTCGGGGCGAGGTTCAATAGAAAAGTAACGAAGTAAAAAAGAAAAGAAGTTGTACTCTTTTTTACTTCGTTCTTCTTTTATTGATACCCCCGCGGACCGGAGCAGCGATAAGTTTCCCAGCTTTAGAGCGGGCAGCCCAAGGGTTTCGCTAAGAGCCAAGGAGAAAAAGAGGGTAGCAGGAGGAGATTTCTTATTGGCTCCTTTGCTCCTATCCCCTCTTAGCGAAACCCTTCCTGGCATAATAATTAACGGCATAGGGTATGGCCAGT
The DNA here is from genome assembly GCA_019247775.1 of Chitinophagaceae bacterium. Lineage (GTDB taxonomy): Bacteria > Bacteroidota > Bacteroidia > Chitinophagales > Chitinophagaceae > Sediminibacterium. The sequence goes on from JAFBAN010000248.1 coordinate 63,935, forward strand.
AACCGCGATATCCGCCGCCAGTTTTCCCTGTTTGCAGAGTTATTGCAACTGCATGAGCAGGATGAAAAACTGGCGGGCATCCTTTCAGGCACTGCCTACCGCATCCGCCGCATCGATGAGCCTTTGACGGAGCTTCCCAAAGCGGAACTGGAGGCGCTTAAATTCAGACCGGAGATCAATGCGATCATCAAAGAGCTGAAAACAACCGGTACCATCGCCGCGCTGGATGAATTGGTTCAGCTTACGCCCGCCGGGCTTTTCGATATGATGCGCATCAAAGGCCTGGGCGGAA
>JAFBAN010000192.1 GCA_019247775.1 Chitinophagaceae bacterium
TGCGAGGGAACGATGTCCCGGCCCTTGATACTGCCGATCTCAACGCCTGCCTTCTTAATGTATAATGAGCCCGCCAGTTCCCGCAGCGCATTCAGCCATTCTGTTCTGATAGCGCGGATCGATTCTGCGGATCTGAAAAAGCTGAACGCCTCAGGAATTGTTATGAAAGAAAAAAGCTGTTGCAATTCCTGTTTTGTAGCCATGGCCAACGACTGCTCTTTGAACCTGCCGGTGCTTTCCGATCTTTTCCTGAACACTGCCGCGAAAAATCCTTCGCCTTTAACACGATCGGGATAAAAACGGTAACCATACGAACCGGGATAAAGCGAAGTCTCCACGATGCCCCAATCCGCGTTCAGCGGGATACGGATCCCTTCCATATCCATTTCATTCACCAGCCAGTTGCCAATGGCTTCGTCTTCCTCCACAGAGTAGGAACAGGTGCAATACACGAGAAAGCCATCCGCTTTAAGGGCGGGCAATGCATCGGCCAGTATCCGTTGCTGGCGCTGGCTGCAGAGCGCTACATTGTCTTCGCTCCATTCGCTGATGGCGTCGGGGTCTTTCCGGAACAGGCCGCTGCCGCTGCAGGGCGCATCTGCCACCAGGATATCGAAATAACCGGGCAGGGATTTGAAATGGGAAGGATCGTTATTCGTAACGATGGTGTTATCGCCGCCCCATTTGGTTATATTCTCTACCAGCACCTGCGCGCGCTGTTTGATCACTTCATTGGTCACTACCAGTCCATCCCTGAAATAAGACGCTATCAGCGTACTCTTTCCGCCGGGCGCCCCGCAGAGATCGAGCAGTTTCTTTTTTGTATCCGCGCCCGCCAGTTGTTGAAAAATATGCCAGAGGAACATGCTGCTCGCTTCCTGAACGTAGTAAGCGCCGGCATGCAATAACGGATCAAGGGTAAAGGAGGGACGGCTGGGGAGATAACGTCCATAAGGACACCAGGGAACCTGTGATCCAAATTCCCATCCCGGATCGCCGGCGGGTTGTTTACCAGGATTAAGACGTATTGAAACCGGGGGTGCGCCCGCAGCATGCACAGCTTCGAACGCTGCAGCGTCGAATCCTGGAATATCCGCTAAAGACTGAAGCAGCGCCGCTGGCAGCATGGGATTATTTTTTTGATTGTGCAAACAACCATTTCATCAACGCAGGTTCTGCGAACGCTTTTACCCAGCTATTGTGTTCCACGCCCGGATATTCCGAATACCGCACTTCGGAGCCGGCCCGTTTGAGTCGTTTATAGAACTGCCTGGTAAAATCCGGCGGCACCACCAGGTCTTTATCGCCGTGGAACAACCAGAGTGCCACTTTATTCGCGAATAATTTCGTTGTAGCCGGTTCCCCGGCGCCACAGATCGCGAGACCGGCAGCAAACTGGTCGGACCGCCTTGCAATAATATCGAGTACACCCATACCGCCCTGCGACAGGCCGCCGATATAGACCCGTGACCTGTCGATACTATCGTTCAGCAATACCGAATCGATCAGTTTCAGCAGCAGACCCGTAATTGGCGTGGGCGTTTTATTGAATGGAAAATTCCAATCAACTGCATTACCCGTAGAGAAATCGATCCTGTTCTCGAAATAGGCCCAGGAATCATCCTGCGGACATTGCGGGAACAGAACAAAGGCAGGATAATTATGCCTGATAGAATCCCGGAGAAAAAAGCGGCCGCCGATATTCAGCTGCTGTTCATTGTCGTCGCCTTTTTCGAATGCACCGTGCAGAAATATAAGCAGCGGATATTTTTTCCCCGCTTCAGCCACCGGCGAGAGCATGCGGTACGGCAATACTTTCTCTTCCGACGTGAACTGCATTTTGCGGTAGGCGGCGAATTCCTGCGCCTCTGCCGCGAACGCGGCAGCTATGCATATTCCGGTAAGTAGGATCGCTTTCATCTCAGAACCGTATCGCAAAATGCTGTTTTACTTTATTCTCCTGCCTGAAAAAAACCAGGCCGATATGAAAAAGGTCGATGCTGATGGTTATCCGTTCATCCTGCCTGATCTCGTTCCATGCCTGCTCCATTTCCCGGCTCCAGTGTATATCGTCGAAGATCAGGATGGAGTGGTCATGCATCGCGGGCAGCAATTGCCTGTAATACCTGACTGTGGGTTCATACCGGTGGTTGCCATCTACAAAACAAAGATCAACCTGCCGCAGTGTTTGCAGGGCTGCGGCAAGCGTGTCATCAAAATTACCTTTCACCAGTTGAATATTGTGCAGTTGCAGCTTGTTAAAATTCTGCATTGCCTGTTCCCCCACTGCATCGGCACCTTCCATAGTAATAACCTGTGCGCTGTTTTTTGCAGAAGCCAGATAAGCGGTGGTGATGCCGAGCGAAGTTCCGAGTTCAAGTACCGAACCAGGAGCATAGTGATCGGCTATGCGGAACAGCAGCTGACCGAATTTTTTCGGCTTCAGTGAGGCCTTTGCGATGTCCTTGATGCGGCGGCGGTTTGTTTTTTGCAGCCGCGAGCCGGCGCCAAGGTCTTCTACAAGCAATTCCCGCTCGTCGTGCAGCAGCAGCTGCCGCAGGTTTTCGATCGGCTGGTATGCATAGAATTCCCGGTCATCATTCAATACCTGCGTAATAAACTCGAACACGAACGGCGAATGCATGCCATGCCCCCTGCCATTGGAAGCTGTCAGGTAATATTTCAGGTAACGAAGGCCCAGTTGGAACGGTGAATACATCAGCGCGGGGGAGATTGATAAGGCAATAGATTCAGCAGCCAAAATAACGCATATGCCGCACACCAGAGGCAGCCGAAAGCGGCTATTTTAATGGGCAGGTCGAACAGGTTCCAGGTTGGAACCGGAAAGACCCAGAACAACAGGATCAGCAACGACAGTGAGTACCATCTGTTGATCCTGAACCAGCGCAGCAGCGATAAGAGCGGCAGCAGAATGATAAGCAGCAAACGCGTGAACAAACCATAGTTGTCTGCCAGAAAAGAACCGGAATGCATTCCGAATGCTTTTGTTAGCTCATAAATACTTTTCAGTTGCCAGACCAGGAAAAAAGAATGGATGATCAGCAGTATGTTGATCGTGGCAAGTAAATTCCAGCAAAGTCTGTTGGGATATCCGTGTGTCGTCAGCGATAACAATAACAACAAAGGCACCAGTACACAGTAAGCGGTCTTGATAAACTCCGGGAACATGCGCTACACTTTATTTCTTTGCCAGCGCTGGAAATGATAGGAATAAGCGTGCTTTGCGTCCGCTTCGAAATCCTGCTTATCCTCTAACCTGAAAACGGAGCTATCGATCTCCGGGAAAAAAACATCTCCATCCAGATCGGCGTCTACCCTGGTAAGATAGATCCGGTCGGCCAGCGCCATCGACTCTCTGAAAATCTCACCGCCGCCGATCACGAAACATTCCTGGTAATCCTGCTTTGCAGCAAGATCAATAGCGTTCTTAAGTGAATTGGCTTTTACTGTTCCGGCCGCATTCCAGTCATTTTGTCTCGTGATCACAATATTCAACCGGCCATTCAGCGGCTTATTACCCATCGATTCGAATGTTTTGCGCCCCATGATCACCGGCATGGCCCAGGTGGTGTTCTTGAAGAATTTCATGTCGTTGGGCAGATGCCATAGCAACTGGTTATGCTTGCCGATGGCATTATTGGTGGATGCGGCAACGACGAGTGAAATGATCATTGGCTGATTTATTATCGGATACAAGATAAGAACAAGGCGCAAAGTACGAAGTACGGGGGATGATATACAGTACAATGGACGAAGGACGGGGCCGTCGTACTTCGTACTCATCCTTACACTGCCACCGGCGCTTTGATATGCGGATGGTGCTGGTAATTCAGCAGTTCAAAATCTTCGAAACTGAAACCGAAAATATCTTTTACTGCCGGATTGATCTTCATTGTGGGCAATGGATAAGGATCCCGGCTCAATTGCAATTGGGCCTGTTCTATATGGTTGTTGTAGAGATGCACATCGCCAAAGCTGTGCACGAAATCGCCATATTCCAGTCCGCAGACCTGTGCCACCATCATCGTAAGCAAAGCGTAAGAAGCGATGTTAAACGGCACGCCCAGGAACGAATCCGCACTGCGCTGGTACAACTGGCAGCTGAGTTTTCCATCGGCTACATAGAACTGGAATAGCGTATGACAGGGCATCAAAGCCATTTTGGGCAATTCTGCCACATTCCAGGCGCTTATGATCAGCCGGCGGCTGTCGGGATTTTTTTTGATCTGGCTGATAAGATCCGAGATCTGGTCGATGGTGGTCCCGTCCGCGCCTTCCCAGCTGCGCCATTGTTTGCCGTATACCGGGCCGAGTTCGCCGTTCTCGTCGGCCCACTCGTTCCAGATACTTACGCCATGCTCGTTGAGGTATTTGATATTGGTATCACCGCGCAGGAACCAGAGCAGTTCGTAAATGATGCTTTTGATATGCAGTTTTTTAGTGGTCACCAGCGGAAACCCATCCTGCAGGTTGAAACGCATCTGGTAGCCGAAACAGCTGATGGTGCCGGTACCCGTGCGGTCGGTCTTGGCCGTGCCATGCTCCAGTATATGCTTCAGTAATTGCTGGTATTGTTGCATGCTGCAAAATACAGTTGAAACGGATAAAATGCCTACTGTGGGGACAAGCTGTGAATTGCTTTTGCGTCGGGATTCTTGCGGCGCTCAAGTTCTTTTTTTATCAGCGAAAGTTCCCTGCCGGTTTGCCCGCTTACGCTGCTGTTTTCCTGGGCCCGACGCATCAGGTACGGGATCACGTCGCGGATGGGGCCGAAAGGAAGGTATTTGCTCACGCTGAATCCTTCCTTGGCCAGGTTGAACGTGATATTGTCGCTCATCCCGTACAGCTGTGAAAAATGGATATGCGGATGGTTATGCGAAAACCCTTTCTGGTTGAGCAGCTGCGCCGCCATCAGGTTACTTTGTTCATTGTGCGATGCCACGATCACGCCAATTTCCTCGAGATGATCGATGGCATATTCGAGCGCCTCATTGTAATCGCGGTCGGTAGCCGCTTTATCGGGCTGAATAGGGCTCGGGTATTTTTTTTCCGCAGCCCGGGCGCGTTCTTTTTCCATATAAGCGCCGCGTACCAGTTTTACCCCCAGCATAAAATGCTGCTGCCGGGCAATGCGGTGCGATAATTTCAGGAAATGGAGCCTGTCATGGCGGTACAGCTGAATGGTATTGTACACGATCACTTTGTCCTTATTGAAGATCTCCATCATTTCGATGGTGAGCCGGTCGATCGGGTCCTGTATCCAGCTTTCTTCCGCATCTATCAGTACCCCGATATTTTTTTCCGCTGCTGTTTCGCAGATCGCATACATCCGCTCCCGCACCCGGTCCCATTCGTCAACTTCCTCCTCATGGTCATGAATGCCGCTCCGGAGGCGCGGGGCTTCGTTGAGCGTCTGGAGTAAACCAAAACGCGCGATACCTGTTATTTTAACGCTGATAAAAGGGATATTGGTTTGCGTGGCCGCATAATTGATCACTTTAATGAATTCTTCAGTAGCATGATCGAAGCTTTCCTCACCCTGTTTTCCTTCCACACCGTAATCGAGGATGACCTGTACGCCGTACCGGCCGAGTTTCTCTCCTACAACGGCCGTTTCCTCAAGGGTTTCGCCGCCCACGAATTGTTTGAAAATAGTTCTGCGGATAATGCCATGCACCGGCAGGCCGGTCTTCATGATAAAGGGCGTGAGCCGGGTACCCAATTGTACAAACCAGGGCAGGCCCATGGTACTGAACAGGAATTTGGCGCTCTTCAGTTCCTTATCGGTTTTATAGGCGAATGCATTCTCAGTGTTGTCGAACGAAATATTCATGCTAACGGTCATTCGTACTGCGAATATCGGTAGCTACGCGGTAAGTAAAAAAAGGATTTACACGAATCCGTGAATTATGTAAAAAAACCTTCTGAAGGTTCGGTTTCACCCCACCGATACGTTTTCGGGCCTGCCGCGAAACAGCGTTTGCCGCTCGGGCCGCTGGGCCTCGTACCTGCTACCGGGCTGCTTTTCTTCCTGAAAGAATGTGCTTCGCATCATTTTTTCTGCTGCGCTTCGCTCGCATCGTAAGAAAAGAGGCCCGTCCGCAGGTACTGCTTAGGTGTGCGGAGGTAAGGCCCCGGCAGGTTATGCAGCCAAATGCTTTTTTCGCTTTCTGCGCTTAGCCCTCTGCATTTAGCCTTCAGCTTTCTGCGCTTTTATTCTATACAGTCCTTGTGGAGCGGCCTCTTTGTCTGCGGTGGCGAGCGAAGCGATGCCAATCGAAACCATGCGAAGCTGGTTTCGATAGCAGAGAAAGTAGCCGCGGAACAAGGACGCGGCCCAGCGGCCGTGGAGCGCAAATGCAGCATAGCCTGACCGCAGTTACAGTGAAAGGAAGCAAGGCAAATCGGCTTCATTCAAAACAACTCCAAGACAACAGCAGGTCAACGCAGTGTTTTACGGTTTCACCGTAAATGCTGAAATTCGCCGGATGAAGATCACGAAAACCGATATCTATAAATATACCATCCCGATGGTACCTTTTACCATCGCCACCGGAACAATGGCCAGTGCCCAGAACCTGTTCATCCGCATCCATACCGATGTCGGCATTACGGGAGTAGGTGAATGCTCGGCTTTTCCGATGATCGCCGGCGAAACCCAGGCTACCTGCTTTGAGATGGCCAAAGACTTCGCTTCCCTCTGGAAGGATAAAGATGCATCGGCCATTCCGGAAAGACTGGCTGAGCTGGATCTGTTCACTGCCGGGAACCATACCGCCAAAAGTGCATTCGATCTGGCCCTGTACGATATCGCCGCCAAAGCCGCAGGAAAACCGCTGTACGCTTTTCTGGGCGGACAGAAAAAACTCATCGAAAGCGATCTGACCATCGGCATCGGCTCTCCTGAAGAAATGGCATCTACCGCAAAAGGCTTTCTCGAAAAATCCGTGAACATCATCAAGATAAAACTGGGCAAAAAACCGGCGGATGATATCGAACGTGTGCGGCAGATCAGGGCTGCGGTAGGTCCGAAGATCAAACTGCGCATTGATGCCAACCAGGGCTGGAGCTATGAAGAGGCCGTGGAAGCACTGACGGCACTGGCCGCTTTCGATATCCAGTTTTGCGAACAACCCATGCGTACCTGGAATGATGAAAAGCTACCGGAATTATGCCGGCTCTCCCCTATTCCCATCATGGCCGATGAAAGTGTGTTTACACATTATGATGCAGAGCGGATCATCCGCAACAAGGCATGCGCCTATATCAATATCAAATTCGCCAAAAGCGGCGGCATCTACGGGGCGGCACTCATCAACAAAGTGGCTGAAAAGAACGGCATCCCCTGCATGATGGGCGGTATGCTGGAAAGCAGAGTGGCATTGACCGCAAAAGTGCATTTCGCTATGGCGAATAATAATATCCGGTTCTATGATCTCGATACCTGCCTGCTCGGCCATCTTACAGACCCGGTGCTCGGCGGCGTATCGTATACCGGCATGCAACTTCAACTCAGCGATGCACCCGGTATCGGTGCGGATGTAGACGATGCTTACCTGGCTAAACTGGAGCAGGTGAGCGTGTGAGGAGAGTCTGGAGTTAGGAGTTAGGAGTTAGGGGTCTGGAGTACGGATTATATACTGAGCGTTCGGCCCCCGGTTTTTTGCGTTAAGCGTTGAGCGTTTGGCTTTTCGCGTTCTAGTCTTTCGTGAATAATGCTTTCAGTTCGTTGGCATCGTCGGGCTTCATTTTGCCGGCGAGGATGAGCCGCACCTGGCGGCGGCGGAGGGCGCCGTCGAACAACCGTTTTTCTTCCTCGGTTTCCGGGATAAGCTGCGGTATCTGCCTGGGCTTCCCATTGGGATCGAGGGCGACGAAAGTGAAAAAAGCCTCGTTGCTTTCGTAAGTATACTGATGCAGCAGATCTTCGCCCCATACCCGGATATGGATCTCCATGGAGGTATTGAATGCCCGGCACACTTTCGCCTCTATATGCACCACATTGCCGAGTTTGATCGGATTCTTGAAACTCAGGTTATCGACCGAAGCCGTCATGCTCGGCGTATTACAGTGTTTGCCCGCCGCAATGCCGGCCGCGATATCCATCCAGTACATCAGCCTGCCGCCCATCAGGTTGCCGAATGTGTTGGTATCGTTGGGCAATACCAGTTCATTCATTACGGTAAGACTGTCTGAGGCTTTCCTGATTTCCATATTTGTTGCGTTCTGAATTATTTCTCGCAAACCCGCGAGCCGCGAAGATACGCGAGAATGCCAACCATAACTCCAGACTCCCAACTCCAGACTCCTAACTCCAGACTCCAGACTTATCCTATATGGTGCCTCCCCTTCAACATATACCCCCTGCTCTGTTCGATCGCTTCCATCACCTGGTCCAGTATCTGCTCTACCGGCTCATCATAATCGAGGTTCATCGCTGGTTTGAACCTGACCGACAATAACGAGCCGCGTTTTTTAAATGCAAGACCTGTTTTGCTGAATGCCCGCCAGAAGCCATTGATCACAACAGGCACTACCAGCGGGCGGTTATTTTTGATGATATGTGCCGTGCCTTTCCGCCCCGGCGCAAAAGGTTTGGTGGTTCCCTGCGGGAAAGTGATGACCCAGCTTTTGCCCAGCGCCTCATCGATCTTCTGGGTATCGTTCTCATCGCGGTGGCGCTGGATATCTTTTCCTTCCTCACGCCAGGTGCGTTTTACCGTAACCGCGCCGGCAAGTTTGAAGAACCGGCTCAGCCAGCTGCCATTCATGGTTTCTTCGGCAGCAACGAAGTAGACATTGGTGAAGGGATTGAGCAGGTAATATGGGATGCCGAGGCGGTTTTGCTTACGCCATTTAACTGCGCAGAAAATATGGATGAAAGCGATCACATCGGCAAAATAGGTCTGGTGGTTACTGACGAAAAGTACGTTCCGATGAGGCAGCCCAGCCAGGTTTTCCGTTCCCTCTATCCTGATCCTGTTGAACAGTACCAGACCCGGAAAAGTAAACAACCCTACGATAGCATATATCACAGCCCTGAATACCCGGATATGTTTCAACCGTTCAAACAAACGCATAGCAACCATTTAGAGCCGGGCCGTCAAAGATCGGCGCCGGCCATCGTTAGTCGGTAAAAATAAGTGAAACAAGGTTCCATTCTATCAACCGCTACCGATACATTTGCGTTTTTACAGACTATGCAACTGAACGCAGTCATTTTTGATATAGACGGATTATTGGTCGACAGCGAACCGCTCTGGAATGAGGCGGCCGCAGAGACCTTTCTTTTATATGGAGTGAATCTTACGGAAGAACAGTACCGGACCACTACCGGTTTGCGCACCAAGGAATTCCTGCAATGGTGGTTCGCTTATTTTAGGATCGGTGATGAAGAACTGGCGCGCGCCGAAAAAAAGATCGTGCAGCTGGTATTGGAAAAGATTTCGCAGAAAGGAAAAACGATGCCGGGGGTGCCCCATATTTTCGATTTCTTTGCCCGCAAAAAGTTTAAGATCGGGCTGGCCACTTCCTCGCCGCCCGAACTGATCGAACTGGTTATGGATATGCTCGGGATCCGCGCACTCGTACATGCAAGTTCATCCGCAGAATTCCTGCTGCACGGCAAACCCCACCCGCAGGTTTATCTGAACTGTGCCGCCGCACTCGAAACAAAGCCTTTTCATTGCCTTTGTTTTGAAGACTCCTTCAATGGCCTGATCTCCGCCAAAGCAGCGCGGATGAAATGCGTGATCGTGCCGCATGGCTCCCAGGCAAAAGACGAGCGCTGGGGCGCTGCCGATCTGAAATTATCCTCACTCCAGAATTTCACGGAACTGCATTTTGATCTGCTGAATGAACGTTGACCGTGTTGATTACAATGGGTGCTTTTTTCAACACAGAGGCCACAGAGCAACCACAGAGGGCCCTCTGTGAAACCTCCGTGACCTCTGTGTTGAAAAAAAGCACAAAAAAAAAGGCCGCCCTGACAGGCGGCCTTTCTATACTCAACACATAATTATCCTTTCTTGCTCAGGTTCGGATGCGGAGCCGGAACGGTGTTCGGACCGCTTTCCAGTGTGCCCTGCAGGTCAACGGTATTAGCGTCGCCATCCTGGCCGTACTGGAACAGTAACCTGCTCTCGGAGATACCCTGCTTTTCAGCCAGGTATTTGATCACGGCATTAACACGCTCCCAGCTCATCTGCTGTGCAGCTTTGCTGGATGTGCCATAACCGATCACTTTCACATTACAGTTAGGGTTGGCCTTAATGGTAGCAGCTGCGCTGGCAAGTACCGCTTCGGCGGCTTTGCTCAGTTTCGCATTGCCTTTGAACTGGACGCTTGGCAGGCTGCCGATCGTACACTCAATGGTTTTCTTCGGCTCCATATTGGCCAGCATATCCCTGATCTCTTTACAGCATGCCGGCTCAGGACATGTACCTACGCCATCGGCATTAACAGGGAAACATTTCAGCGGGGTCAGGATCTCTTTATCACGGCAATCAGGAACGCCATCGCCGTCTGTATCCTTGGTTACGCCATGCGAATCAACAGGGCAGCCTTTGGGTGTATTGGGCTCCAGATCGAACTGGTCTGTTACACCGTCGCCATCACCATCAGGCAATACCACTTTCGGCAGCTTCATATGCCTGGGCACATTCAGCTCGCTGTAGATATAGTTGTTCGGATTGAGCCACCACAAAGGCTGTACATATTTGGCCTTATTGCCCAGGTTGATATTCAGGTGGGCAGAAGCATAATTCAGGTAATCGTTGGTTCCTGTATTGATACCATCCAGATCGCCATTCAGCGGGTTGGTGATCCTGTCTTCGAAACCGATATTCACTTTATCGGAAAGCTTATAAGAGAAGCCCGCACCATAGGTAAGCGCATGGTTCACCAGGAAATTACCGGAGCCCAGATCATCTCTTTTAGGCCTGATCGGTGCATTGATATAGTTGTCTTTCGCGCCGCCTGTATTTGCCTGACTGAGCAGGTTATTAACGGCGTTCTGGATATCCTTTGTTTTAGCGAGATAGTTGATCGTTGTAAAATCGAAAGGTGTTGCACCATTGCCACCCAGAGCGATACGGGTGTCGACATCAGAATTCAGCAGCGCATAACCGCCGAATACGTAAACATCCCATTTCGGATTACCCCGATAATAGCTGAGGGAATTCAGGGAGAACATGATATCCAGGGTTCCAGACCAGCTTACGTTCCTGTAATTAGGCGTGAATGCCCGCAGTGCAGTGTTCGTCTGGGTAGGATAATAGGCCCCATAAGGACCATAGCTTGTAAAACCGTGGTAGGGATTGGTGGGCGAAAGGAAACCATCTACCTTATCTGTGGTCCACAGTTTGTTGTCGATACCCGCACTTTTCTGATACAACAGACCGCCACGCAAAGAAACCAGGTGACCCAGTGCTTTGCGGAATGTAAGTCCCGCGCCGTAGCCGAACTTATAGTTTTTTACTTCACCCACTACACGTGAGTTACCGAGAGAAATACCGAGTTCCCACTGGCTCCGGGGTTTCGCCGGGTAAGGGTACTGGTTGTTCATGAATTCATTGTGTTGGGGAAGGTGTTTGACGGAAATTTTCGAAGTGTCTTTCCAATCCCAACCCCAATCTGTCTGGGCCAGACCTACCGACTGTATCAGCAGGGCCAGGGCCATGATGAGGATGTACTTTTTGCTTGCCATAAAAAGTGTTTGTTGATGAATAATTAAAAGAGCTAGACGGAAACATGGCAAAAATATACATTATGAGGATAATGCACAATTTTTACCTGAAGATTGCCTTCGGTTAATTGCAGGTAATGACCGCAATACGTCAATTAACGCTGCTTTACGGAGGCTTATTGTATGTTTCTAGCCTTATATTGCAGCATTATTTCAGTTCATGAAGATTGCCAAACAGGTTTTAGCCGAAGAACTTAGGTTGTTCGAACTGCATTTCAAGGAAGCAGTCCGCAGCCGGGTGGCTTTGCTGGACCGGATCATGCAATATATTGTTAAACGAAAGGGCAAACAGCTCAGGCCCATGTTCGTGCTGCTGAGTGCGAAACTGGGAGGAGAAGTGAACGAAAATGCCTATCGCGCAGCTTCTCTTGTAGAGCTCGTACATACGGCCACGCTCGTACACGACGATGTGGTAGACGACTCGCTGGAAAGAAGGGGTTTTTTTTCGGTCAATGCCCTTTGGAAGAACAAAATAGCGGTGCTTGTGGGGGATTACCTCTTGTCAAAAGGCCTCCTGCTCTCACTGGGCAACCGCGATTACCGGGTGCTCGAAATTTTAACAGAAGCTTTTAAACTCATGAGCGAAGGCGAGCTGCTGCAATTCGAAAAATCGCGGAAGCTGAACCTGAATGAAGATGTCTACTACGAGATCATCAAAGGCAAGACCGCTTCATTACTTGCCTCTGCCTGCGCTGCCGGCGCAGCATCCAGTTTCGAAGACGCCGCCGATATCGAAAAAATGAAATTATTCGGTGAAAAAGTGGGCATGGCTTTCCAGATCAAGGACGACCTCTTCGATTATGGACGGATGGATGTAGGCAAGCCCACCGGCAACGATATCAAGGAAAAAAAACTTACCCTTCCCCTGATCTACACCCTGAACCATTGCGATCCAGCGCTCCGGAAAAAACTGATCTACATTGTAAAGAACCAGAACACCCAAAAAGACAAAGTCCGTTTTGTGCTAGACCAGGTAGAGAACTGTGGCGGCATCCGTTATGCAACTGAAAAAATGTTCAGTTTCCGCGATGAAGCCCTCGCGCTCCTGCATGAGTTCCCCGACTCCGATGTAAGAAGAGCCCTCGAAGATCTTGTCCGCTACACGACCGACAGAGAATACTGATGCAGAAAAGATGGAAAATATTGCAGGCAGCCGAAGACAAGACCGCTTCGCTGCACGAGGCGTTGAAAGTGAGCCGCACGCTTTGTGGCATACTCGTGCAACGCGGCATCGATGATTTCGACAAAGCGCACCGGTATTTTCGCCCGCAGCTCAGCGATCTGCACGATCCCTGGCTGATGAAAGACATGGACAAAGCCGTGGACCGTATTCTCAGCGCATTTGCGGGGCAGCAGAAGATACTGGTATTCGGCGACTATGATGTAGATGGAACTACTTCGGTGGCGGCGATGTTCCGTTTTTTGCAGGATGTGTACGACCAGGTGGATTTTTATATCCCCCACCGGTACCGGGAAGGCTATGGGGTTTCCAAAGCCGGGATCGACTATGCAAAAGAAACAGGCTGCAGCCTGATCATTTCGCTCGACTGCGGTATCAAGTCTGTGGAGCTGATCGCCTATGCCAAAGAACTGGGGATCGATTTTATTGTCTGTGATCACCACCTGCCCGGCAAGGAACTGCCGCCCGCCGTTGCCATTCTCAATCCCAAACAGGCCGATTGCAACTATCCCTACAAAGATCTTTGCGGCTGCGGCGTAGGGTTTAAGCTGATGATGGCACTGGCCGCGCAGATTGGTCTGCCTGCTTCTTCCTATCTGGATTATCTCGACCTGGTGGCTACCGCCATTGCAGCCGATATCGTTCCCATCACCGGTGAGAACAGGGTGCTTGCATTTTACGGCCTGCAGAAAGTGAATGAAGACCCCTGCGCCGGCATCAAAGCATTGATGCAACTGGCAGGCATGCAGAAACACATGCATATCACCAGCCTGGTGTTTGTGATCGCCCCGCGCGTAAATGCGGCCGGACGGATGGACGATGCGCGCAAAGCGGTGCAGCTTTTCGTGGAGAAGGATCACGCGCAGGCGCTCGCATTTGCTGAAATGCTGCATAGCGACAATATAGACAGACGCGAGGCCGACAGCAGCATTACGGGAGAAGCGCTGGCGCTGATCGAGAAGGACCTGGAACATCCCAAACGAAAAACAACTGTGGTTTACCAGGAGCACTGGCACAAAGGTGTGGTAGGCATCGTAGCCAGCCGGCTCATAGAAACTTATTACCGGCCAACCATCGTGCTTACCCGCAGCGGCGAATACATAGCCGGCAGCGCCCGCAGCGTGGCAGGCTTTAACCTTTATGAAGCCATTTATGCCTGCCGGGATCACCTGCTGGGCTATGGCGGACATTTTGCAGCAGCAGGTATGACCTTACTGCCCGAAAACGTAGAAGCTTTCGCGCAAGCATTCGAGCGTGAAGTGAGCCAGCTGATCACCGAAGAACAACTGATCCCCGAGATCGTCATCGATGCAGAGATCAGTTTTTCTGAGATCAATACATCTTTTTATAATATCCTTTCACAGATGGAACCTTTCGGACCGGAGAACATGCGGCCTGTATTCCTGGCGAGAAAAGTGATGGACTATGGCTATTCCAAAATTGTAAAAGATCAGCATATCCGCTTTGTGCTGAAGCAAAACAATATCAGTTTCACAGGCATCGGTTTCAATATGGCAGCTAAATTCCCGCTGCTCCATTCGCGGAAACCGCTTGACATCGTATTTACTTTGGATGAGAATGAATGGAACGGTGAAAAAAGTCTCCAGTTAAAAATGATCGATATGCGGTTATCCGAACAGGAATAACCTTCAGATCTTCAGTACCACATCGCCGCCTACCGGGTACCCGGTACAGGTGAGCACCCTTCCCGCCGCAAGTTCTTCGTCCAGCAACACATCATTGTGCCACATCCAGACATTTCCCTCCAGGCAGTCGGCAGAACAGGTACCGCATTGTCCGGCCTCGCAGCTGTACGGCACCGGTATGCCAAGTGCTTTCGCCGTCTGCAAAATGGTTGCGGGGTATTGTACTTCAAACCGGTGAGTTATCCCGCCGATAACGGCAGTGACCATATGCGGCAATGCATCGGGCGGTAATTCCTTGATAGCGGGTTTTTCTATATGGAAGATCTCCTTCCTGATCGAATGCTCGGCAATACCGCTTGTTTTCAGCACAATGGATATCGTTCGCATATACTCCATCGGCCCGCAGAGATAGTACAGGGTATCCCTGCCATATTGCGCTGCAATATTTTCCACGATCGATACATTCAGCCGCCTGAGCGGTCGCAGACCGCTGAACAAAAAATCCAGCCGCAAACGATCAGGGAATTGCTGCTGCAGGGCAAGCAGCGCATCGTGAAAAATAGTACGCTCCGGAGAAGAGTTGCTGTAAACCAGTACCAGCTTCAGCGCCGCGTCAGTGTGAAGCGCTGTTTTGATCAGTGAGAAAACCGGCGTGATACCGCTGCCGGCTGCGAAGAAAACAAGCTGCCGGTATTCAGCCGGTTTTTCAGGCAGTACAAAGAAACCGGTGGCGCCGATCGTATAAAGGTAGTCGCCTGGTCTGGCGCTATCTATCAGCCACCGCGACCAGGCTCCGTTCGCAACCCGTTTAACGGTGATCTGCAGCGGCTCATCGAGCACCGGCGAAGATGATATCGAATAACTCCTGCGGTCCTCTCCGCCACCCGCTTTCCGGAATACCAGTGTCAGGAACTGGCCCGCGCGGTAATCCAGCTTCTGCGCCGGATCGAGGATAAAAGATTTGGTGTCATTCGTTTCCTGAACGATCTCCTGTATCCGCAATGCCAAAAGAGAAGGATCCGACATACCGGCTAAATTAAACCCTCCCGCATTAGGCGCAAAAAAAAGCCGCCAGCCGGCGGCTTTCAGATCTGTTATAAAATTTATGCTTCGGTCAGTTTTTTCCCGGGCTGTAACAATTCCACACTCCTGTTGATGAAATTAGTCAGGTCGTTCCCTTTCAGCAAACCCTGCGACAGCAAAGCGAGATCGGCAAGATTGCGGACGTGTTTACTCTGTGTTTCGCTGTCCGTTTCTTTCAGCAATGTTTGGTAAATGGGGTGATTGCCGTTGACAGTAAGCGTTACCTCATCGGGCATCTGCGAATAAAAAGCTGTCATACCGCCGCCAACCGCGCCCATATCCTTCATGCGGCGCATGAACTCTGGCCTCGTAGCAACCACCGGCGCCGTTTCAGGACTCAATCCCTTGATCTCGGTTGTCACATGCAGATCGGCAATGGACAAGGTGAACAGCTCTTTCAGCTTCGCTTCCTCCTCTTTGCCCAGCACGCTTTCGGTGCTGTCCAGTTTATCGATCAGGTTGTCTACGATGTCGGCGTCTACCCGTACAAAACTTACATTATCCCATTTCATCTCCATGGTGTTGATGAAAGCCGCATCGACCAGTGTTTCCATTTTCACAACAGTATAGCCTTTAGCCCGGCAGGCCTGGATATAAGCATCCTGCTGCACCGGATTGGTGGTATAAAGTATCACCTGCTTGCCCTCTTTGTTCTTCTGCAGGCCTTCGGTCAGGGTCTTGTATTCATCGAGGGTATGGAATTTTCCGTCGGTATCTTCCATTACGAGGAACTTGTTGGCTTTCTCCAGGAATTTATCATCGGTCATCATCCCGTATTTCACGAACAGACCGAGGCTTTCCCATTTTTCTTCAAGCGATGCACGCTCATTGCGGAAGATCTCATCCAGCTTGTCGGCCACTTTTTTGGTGATATGCGCATTGATCTTTTTCACGTTGGGATCGCCCTGTAAATAGCTGCGGCTTACATTCAGCGGAATATCAGGACTGTCGATCACACCCTGCAACAGCATCAGGAACTCAGGCACAATATCCTTCACTTCGTCTGTAACGAATACCTGGTTGCTGTACAGCTGGATCTTGTCTTTCTGGATCTCATAGCTCTGCTTGATCTTGGGGAAATACAGTACCCCGGTAAGATGGAAAGGATAGTCCACATTGAGGTGTATCCAGAATAAAGGCGTTTCATTGAAAGGATATAGTTCCTTGTAGAATTTCTCGTAATCCTCTTTGCTCAGATCGGCGGGTTTTTTGATCCAGATCGGATCGGTATTGTTGATGGATTTTTCTTCGCCCTCCTTTTTTTCGCCCGCTTCGCTGAAATAGATAGGAATGGGCAGGAATTTGCAGAAGCGCTGCAGAATGCCCCTGATCCTTCCCGCTTCCAGGAATTCTTTGCTGTCTTCATTGATATGCAGAACGATCTTGGTGCCGCGCTCATTGTAGTCGATATCGTAGAGTTCAAATTCCGGGCTTCCATCGCAGCTCCAGTATACGCCGCTGGCATCGGCTTTATGGCTTTTGGTATAGATCTCCACTTTATCGCTCACCATAAAAGCGCTGTAGAAACCCAGACCGAAATGCCCGATGATATTGGCGTCCTTGTATTTCTCCATAAACTCCTCGGCCCCGCTGAACGCCACCTGGTTGATGTATTTGTCTACCTCTTCAGCAGTCATACCCACACCCCTGTCGATGATGCTCAGCGTTTTTTCTTTGGCATCCAGCACCACATCTATCCGCAGCTCGCCCAGCTCGCCTTTTGCCTCGCCGATGGACGAAAGCGTTTTCAGTTTTTGCGAGGCATCCACCGCATTGCTCACCAGCTCCCGCAGAAAGATCTCATGGTCACTGTACAGGAACTTCTTGATGATCGGAAAAATATTCTCGGTCTGTACCCTAATCTGTCCTTTTTGCATACAGGTTCATTTTGGGTGCAAATGAACAAAGAAAATACCAAACCGTTGTTGCTGACAGGATGACAAGCGTTTTACCCCAGCCGCAGGAAATTCTTTCAGTTGCCGGCGATCCTGATATTGTCCAGCTGAAAAGTCGTGGTCCGTTTATCCACCGCCGAAGCAGGATCGGCCCCCTCGTACCTGAAAGCCAGGTAAATCGTGCCGGAATAGCCGCCCAGGCTGATGCTGCCGGAACCCAGCCAGGCGCCCGGCCCGGCCTGCGTTCCCTTCGACACCGTAGCTTTAAGCGCTGTCCATTTGGCTTTCCAGGGTGTATTGCCCCCATCATAATTGGACGATACATAGATCTGCAGGGTTGCGCCATTATCGAACCCGTCGCGGGTGGTAAAAGTCAATACCTCATTGGCCGAATTGCTGAGGTTTACCGGCGGCGATACCAGCCAGCTTACCACCGCGGCCTGGGCGCTTGCAAATGCGCTGATCTCAGCGTACTGGTTGCCACCCGCCTGCTTTACCTGGTATTTTATGGAGCCGGACTCAGGCAGGTTTTTCCAGCCGCTGAGCTGAAGGTCCGTATTCGCCGCTGCCGACTCAAAATCTTCCGCGAACAATAATTTAGCGCCGGCGCCGGTACAACGCAGCCCGTTAAACTGTACATCTGCCGTATCCCGGATCATGAGTTGCTTTTCGGTCCGGAATACGCTGTAAATGGCCGTGATCACACCATTTCCCCGGGGTGTTTTTACGCCTGCGAAATCCGCAAATCCGCTGGTACGCAGGTAGGCGCTGGAGCCATTGCAAGACCGGATGGTGCGGTTAACAGATACATGATTGATCACATCTGCATATCCCTTGCCCGTATCCGATGGTGGCATTTCAACCGAAGGTATCCTTACCAGACAACTCTGCAGCGAGTCGCTGAGTTGTTCAATGGATATGTTTACGGCGGGCAGCACGTGATGCCGGTCTTCTTTTACAATATACCGGCTGAATAGCGGCTGTGGTATCGCCCTCAGTTCGGGGTAGGCCGGATCGCTGCGGTCAACCCCGGCGCCCAGTTGCACCATTCGCGCATAATCCCCGAGCCAGAGATCCTTGAGCCGCACAAAGATCTTCAGGCCTAGCTGGTAATCGGCATAGAGCGAAGATCCATCGAGCCGGATCGTAATACCTGCCGTACTATCCTGGATAACGATCTGTTTGTAAAAATTATCGCTGCTGTCATTGGCCACAACGATGCCGGCGATCACCTGCTCATCCGCTACCTGTTCGAACCCGCCCATAAAATGCATATTGCGAAGCTGCCGGATGCTGATGGTCGGCTTTAAATTGGCCGCACTGAATACCGGCGGCTCATCAAAATGTTTATTGCAGCAGATCGCCGCCGCAACCATGACCATTAGCCAGCTGATCGATCCATATGATCTCAATCGCTTCATTACCTTAAACTTAAATTGACAGAATATTGCAGACCGCCTGCATAAAAGAACTTAGGTGGGAATTTGCCTGGCTCAGCGGGATCGAAACGCAACTGCTCGAAACCACCGGCCAGCAGCTTCTGGTTATTCAACAGGTTGCTGATGCCTGCATACAAAGCGAGTGTCCGCCGCTTCGCGCCCATTTTCAACCTGAAGGAATTGCCGGCCGAAATGTCTACCGTATACTGATCGGGCAGCAGGGTCTGCTGCAATATCGTATTCCACTGCACAGATCCCGGCATAGCCGATTGCAGCACAGTTTCCGTTCGCCTGTAGGGATTCAACTCTATCCACTGCTTCCTGAGATAACTGGCAGTAAGGTTGAGGTAAAAATATTTGGGCGACTGATACGCGAAACCCAAACTGAATGCCTGCTGCGGCATTCCGCCCAGATTATAATTTTTCAGGTAGATCGTACCGCGTTCGGTGATATAGTCGTCATTGTCGATGCTTACTGCAACAGAAGGGCGGGCATTGTAATAATAACGCCCTATCGCTGCTACGGCATTCAGACTAAGCGTTGGATGGATCCGCAGTTCCATCCCTGTTTCGATGCCAACGTGCATATGTCCGATCCCCGACAGCGCATAGTTCACAAAACTCCGGTAGCCGTCGTGATAAAAACTGAGCACATTCATTTCATCGGAAAACTGCGTCAAGTATCCTGTAAGTCTCCATTTGACTGAAGGCGCATTGAGAATATAACCCGCTTCGGCGGATATAATTTTTTCATTGTTTACGCTTTCCTGTTCCGTATCCCTGGTTTCGGGCGAAAGAAAAACATCGCTGAACAAAGGAGCTTTCGAAAGCATCGCCCCATGCAGGTAAATGTATTTGCGACCGCTGAGCTTCCAGGTTAAACCGGCTTTGCAATGGTATTCGCCGAATTCCTGCAATACCGATCTCCCGAATGAGTTGTCGGGAAACAATCCGGTCCTGATCAGCCCATCACGCAGGAAATTCGTATACCCTGCCTGCAGGGCAATAAAAGCATCGATCCGTTTTTTCGTCGTGTTCAACTGTACCCATCCGCTAAGCTGTGTTGTGAGCGAAACATAATTGTATCCATACCGGTCGCCTTTTTTCAGAATGCGGTTCGGGTGCTCAAGGTCGTTCTGGATAACCGCGCCATCCCCTTCGGCAAACTGGTTCCAGTCTACATAATACTCCCCTCCCAGCAGGTCTTCGATCCTTTTATAAAAATGATTGCGTTGCCATTGCACTGTAAAACCGGAAACAAGGTGCAGGTCTTTTGCAGGCAGACTATTATAAACACAATTTAATACCAGCCTTTGCAAAGCCGTTATTTTGCGCTGCAGGATATAATGCGATCTCAATCCTCCGAAAATATTCCCGCTGATGCCATCCGCATCCCGCGTGATCGCAAAACTATTCCTGTTCACTTCATACAACCGGTTCCAGTTGATCTGCAGCAGGGATGGGTCCGACTCATACAGTTCGGTCAGTCGCATCCGCAAGACAGAATCGTTCTGGTAACTGGGGAGATATTTGTAGTAATCAGGTCGCGGATCGGCCGCATTGTACCAGTCCAATGCTGTGGCAGTTTTCTCGCCGGCCATGATCCCCGCAGACAATAATAATGCCCGGTGATTGTCGATCCGATGATCGAAGCTGAATATGGCTACCGGAATATGCGCGGCAGACTGGTTCGCATTCCTTTTTTTGCCAGACAGGTAACCCCAGTTGGGATTGTATTGCGCAGACCGGGCCAGATCCACGGTTTCCTGCAACACTGGGGAACTGCGGTCATTCTTTGTGATCGCGCCAAAGATCACCATCGACAGTACATCGTCGTGGATCCTTTTATCGATGCCCAGGTAATAGCTCGCCCCGCTTAATCCGGCGCCCGGCACCATTCCTTCTTCCGCATAGCGCATACTGCCGCTGAAAGAGGAATTCCAGCCATGCCGGATCGCCGAAGGCGTATACGTAAAAGAGATCCGGTGCGTATACGAGCGGTTTGAGAATGAATACCCGATCTGCGTCTCCTGTTTTTGTTTGAATGCGCGCATGTCGATAAGCGTGGTGCTCCCGGGATTGCCCATATCCATATCGCCGGCGCGCAGTCCATTGACCGACTGCATATTTTTTGTAACGTCATTCAACCCGCTCCAGTAAGCCCAGGGCGTCTGTCCATCGGCAGCACTCTGCATAGGCAGACCGTTGATCAATGCAGCGGACCAGCGCGCATCATACCCGCGCGGCCTGAAACGAAGCAGGCCAAAATGAAATGATGCGGTATTGCTGAACAGATCGCGGCTGGCGGATAAAAGCGAAGGAAGATACTGGATGGACGCATCTGCTTTTTCATTTTCAACCGCCAGCACTGGAAGCTCATCTGCAATACCATCTTTCCATTCGATGGTAAGCGAATCAGGCGGCAGCATTTTCTTGCTGCGGGCCACCGGCTGCTGCGCCTCCGCGAAAAAGCCGGACAATAAACAGATACAGAACCAGGCCAGTCTCATACAGGATCGTTGATGTGTTGGCCCGGGAATTACAAACGATCCAAAACTATTACGCGTTTTGATATCCCGCAGTATCACCGTGAAACTTTACGGTAAATACGCTATTGCATCTATGAGACAGACGGTAGGTTTGATACTTGAATCGAACCTGATCAAACCAATTGAACGGCAGATCATAAAAATCTCAAACTGCAATCTCACATCCCATCATGAGAACTTTATTACTGCTCGGCATCCTGTTCTTCGCGCTGAAACAGAACGAGCGGCGACAGGTATGCATCGTTGCTTTTTATAACCTCGAGAACTTCTACGATACCGTAGACAATCCATTGGTGAACGACGATGATTTTACACCCAGGGGAGTTAAACATTACGATACCCGGATCTATCGCGACAAAGTAAACAAGCTGGCCTCGGTGATCAGCCTGATCGGCACGGACGTAGTGCCGGAGGGTTCGGTGTTGCTGGGTGTGGCTGAGATCGAGAACGATACGGTGCTGAACGATCTCGTTCATCATCCGCTGTTGCAGCCGAGGCATTACCGCATTATCCATTTCGATTCGCGGGATGCGAGAGGAGTAGATGTAGCGCTGCTCTACAACCCCAAATATTTTGTGCCCGAAGAGGCTGAGAAACTATTCGTGCAGATTCCGGGCAACAGCAAAGAGGCATTTTATACCCGGGATATCCTGTATGTAAAGGGGTTGCTGAACGGCGAGCTCATCCATATTTACGTTAACCACTGGCCCAGCCGCCGCGGTGGCGAAGAGCGCAGCGCACCTGCCAGGGATGCAGCGGCAGCGGTCTGTAAAAAACATGCGGACAGCATCCTGCAAAAGAATACCCGCGCAAAGCTCATCATCATGGGCGATCTGAACGAT
The DNA here is from genome assembly GCA_019247775.1 of Chitinophagaceae bacterium. Classification (GTDB taxonomy): domain Bacteria; phylum Bacteroidota; class Bacteroidia; order Chitinophagales; family Chitinophagaceae; genus Sediminibacterium. The sequence goes on from JAFBAN010000192.1 coordinate 22,402, forward strand.
GATCCTGACAGCCGCAGTGTAACCCGCATACTCCGGGCCAGGGGCGATCAGCAAAAACTGGGGCCCGGCGATCTCTTCAACCCCTGGCTGGAACCCTATCTGAAAGGCATAGGCACCCTGGCCAACCGCGACAGCTGGGGGTTGTTCGACCAGATCATCCTGTCGCCGGCCTGGTTACCCGGCCACACCGGAGCCGATTCGGGGCTGCTTTATCGCCATGCCACTATTTTTGCCCGGGATTTCATGAAAGAGGACCGCGGCCGCTACAAAGGCTACCCCATGCGCACCTGGGACGGGAACACCTACCGTGGGGGTTATAGCGATCATTTTCCGACATTTGTTACCTTAGAACATATAATAAGAGATTGAAAATCAGGCTAAAGCAGTTAAAGTGATTAAAATAAGTCCTGCGATTGGTCAACTCACTCTGCCTGATTTACCCACTTTAACTTCTTTAACCTATTTAACCTCTTCCCGTACCCGGAAATTCCCTTCTTTTCCCTACCTTCGCAGCCCCAAATCTGTTTTGGCAGATTCTCCACGCCGTTGGCGTGGTGTCCAATGGGTAAAACCAATTTATAATTAAAACATCAGTAATGAACAATTACGAACTGATGGTGATCTTCACACCGGTACTGTCTGAGGAAGACTTCAAAGCCTCTCAGAAAAAGTATTCCGATATGATCACCGAAACGGGTGGTGAGATCATTCACAGCAACCCGTGGGGACTTAAATCACTGGCTTTCCCCATCCAGAAAAAGACAACAGGTATTTACTGGATCCTCGAATTCACCGGTCCTGGCGATCTGAACGAAAAAATGAAGATCCAGATGCTGCGTGATGAGCAGGTAATGCGTCACATGATCACCCGTCTCGATAAATACGCCGTCGAGTACAACCACGTGAAAAGAAATGGCGGATTTGCAATGCAAGACAAAACGGAGGCTTAATCATGGCAAAGAATGAGATCAAATACCTGACCGCCATCAAGCAGGAGAAGCCGAAGAAAAAATTCTGCCGCTTCAAAAAGTATGGCATCAAATACGTGGATTATAAAGACATCGAGTTCCTGAAAAAATTCATCAACGAGCAGGGCAAACTGTTGCCACGCCGTTTAACAGGCAACTCGCTGAAATACCAGCGTAAAGTACAGGACGCCGTTAAGAAAGCCCGCCAGATGGCGTTGCTGCCTTATGTAACGGATCTGTTGAAATAGAAAGAGAGTTATAAGTTTTAAGTATTAAGTCATAAGAAAAAAACTTACTACTCATAACTCAGAACTTATAACTCTACACTCATTTAGTAACCTTCCCTAACTCTCCGCGAAAGCGGGGAAGACAGTCTTAAAAGAAACAGACTGGGCACTTGGGACTAAACACACAATCATGCAAGTTATTCTGATCGAAGACGTAGACAACCTGGGTGGACGCAACGAACTGGTGAACGTTCGCAACGGGTATGCACGCAATTACCTGATCCCGCGCAAGCTGGCGGTAGAGGCCAACCCTTCCAATGTTAAGCAGCAGGAAGAGCGCCTGAAAGTGAAAGAGAAAAAAGAAGCTGCCATGCTGGCCGAGCTCAACAAAGTGATCGACGTGCTGAAAGCATCGCCGGTAACCGTGGGCGCCAAAACCGGTACCAGCGGCAAGATCTTCGGCAGTGTTACTTCCCTGCAGATCGCCCGTGCCATCCGCGACCAGAAAGGTTACGAGATCGACCGCAAGCGTATCTCCATCGTTGATGAAGTAAAAGAACTCGGCACCCATAAAGCCGCGATCGACTTCGGCAACGGCAACACCGTTGAGATAGACTTTGAAGTTGTTGCTGAATAAGCATTCATTCAAAAAAAATAACAAGCCCGCTCTTCAAGAGCGGGCTTTTTGTTTCCGCACTATTACCTGCGTTCCCTGCGGTCTTTTGCGTTCTCTGCGATACAAAAAGCGGCGTGAAGCGTGCGGCGGTAACGCAGAGAACACGGGAACCGCAGGGGTCGCAGCGAGTATCTGCCGCTTTCAAAGTTGTAACTGCAACCGCATTCCCATATTAATCCCAACAATTTCAGCCGGTTAGGCATATAATTCCCCAATTTTTCCCTCAAATTCCCGGTCTTGCACAATTCCAAAATTTCCCAACCCAAAATTCCAAAATCCCGCCAAATCCAATATCTTCGGTAAGTCCAATGGCAGTTCTTGCATCTCCGAATGTGTTTAGTAAATGCTTCAGGGTTCTTGGTTACTGTTTACCCATTGGTTTTTTTCACTTAATCAAAAAAGAACATGAACATTTACGTTGGTAACCTGAACTGGAATATGTCCAGCGAAGACCTGCAAAATCTGTTTACACCCTATGGCGAAGTAACCAGCGCCAAGATCGTAACCGACAAATTCAACAACGACCGCAGCAAAGGTTTCGGCTTTGTTGAAATGGCTGACGACGAAGCTGCACGCAGCGCTATCTCTTCATTACACGACACTGAAGTCCTCGGTCGCAAGATCGTGGTGAATGAATCCACTCCACGCCCTGAAGGCGACAGAGGCGGCTTCAAGAAGAAGAGCTTCGGTGGTGGCGGTGGCGGCGGAAGCCGTGGCGGCTATGGCGGCGGCGGTGGAAACCGTGGCGGCGGTGGCGGATACAACCGCGACCGTGGCGGTAACGGCGGCGGCGGCGGATACAACAGGTATTGATAGTCAACCATCCCACTCAAAATCTTTCAAGTCTGGCCTATGCCAGACTTTTTTATTGGCTGGCGGCCGGTTTCAGTCCGGGATCTTCACGTTATAACCAGGGATTTACACGGCATAATAATCTTTCATAAATAAGCCGGCTAACCAAAAAACGGGTTTAGCCGTATCTTTTCACTGTTCAGTTAAAAAAAATAACGGTCCCGCAGCCAAGTTCCTAAAATTGCTGTCCTAATGAGGGGATGCTGCATCCCTCACACTTTTCTACACCTTATTTACCAAAACAACATGCAAATGAAAAAAACTATTGCTTTTGTAATCCTGTTAGCCTTTGCTGCTTCCTCACTGTTCGCGCAGACCAAAACTGTTGCGGGCAGGGTTACTGACGCGGGCGGCGCCGGTGTTCCCGGAGCTGCCATCAGCGCCGGCGGCAGAGCGGTAGGCACTACCAATGCGGACGGACGTTTTTCAGTGAGCGTTCCCGCCAACACTTCATCGATCCGGATCAGTTCCATCGGCTTTGCCGACAAGGATGTTCCGGTTACCGGTGCAGTACTTGCCATTACGCTTTCCTCGGCTGAAGCCACCAATCTCAATGAGGTGGTGGTAACCGGTTATTCTACCATCCAGCGCAAGAAATTTTCCGGCGCTATCGCTCCCATCACCGGAGAGTCGGTAAGAAGGCCTACGTTCGGATCTTTCGATCAGGCCCTGCAGGGCCAGGCTTCCGGCGTTTCCGTGGTATCCAACAGCGGTCAGCCGGGTTCCAACGCCATTGTACGCATCCGCGGCAACGGATCGATCAATGGCAGCAACGTTCCACTGTACATCATGGATGGCATAGAGATCAACGCTGCAGATTTCGCCAGCCTGAATGCCAATGATTTCGACAAAGTAGAAGTGCTTAAAGACGCCGTTGCCACCGGCATGTACGGATCGAGAGGCGCCAATGGAGTGATCGTGATCACCACCAGGAGAGGCCGCTCGGGTACCCTGCAGCTCAACTACGATGCACAGCTTGGCTGGAGCAAACTGCCCAAAGACCGTCTCGTAGTTATGAACAGTTCGCAGAAGATCGACTATGAACTGCAGCGCGGAAATCCTTACGGATGGACCGTTGCCGAACAGGACAGTCTGAGAAAAGTGAATTTCAACTGGAGGGATGCGCTGTTCCAGACAGGCATCACCCAGGAACATAATATCAGCGCATCTGGCGGAACGGCTGCCAGCCGGTTCTTCGCTTCACTCGGTTATATGAAGCAGGATGGTATCCTTAAGACCACCGGTCTCGAAAGGTATAGTGCGCGGATCAATGTAGACAACAATATCAAGAACTGGCGTTTCGGCATCAACCTGCAGCTTGGTTACTCCAAGATCGTAGGTACCTCAGAAGCCAATACCTTCCTCAGCTCGCCATTGAATGCGATCCGCTGGGGCAACCCATATGAAAGGGACATCAATCCCAATACCGGCGATTTCCAGGAGACCGGCGGACCAGGCACGGGCGAACTCACTTCGGGCCAGCCAAATGCAGCTATGGAATTATACCTGAACTATAACTATTCGTTGCAGACAAAAGCGGTAGCCACCACCTACCTCGAATTTCATCTGCCTGCCGTACCGGGGCTCTATGCACGCACCAACTGGGGTGTAGACTATACCAACAATGAAACCGCCGGCTTTACCAGCCCGCGCACTTCGGTGGGTATAGCAAGACAGGGTATCCTTACCCGGGCTACCGGCAGAAATACACGGTACACAGGTACCACTTCATTGAACTATAAACGAACATTCGGGAAACACGATATTGACGGCGGCATCTTTACCGAAGTGGTGAAGAACGATTCGCGCAATTTCAGCTTTACCGGTTATGGTTTCACGAATGGCTTTACAAATGAGGCCGGTATCACTGCGGGCAGCGCTACCAATCCCAACTATATTCCTGCAGTTGGCGGCGGCGGTACCCAGAATGGCATCCTTTCCTATTTCGCCATCCTCAACTATGGATATAACGATAAATACTTTCTCAACCTGGTAGGACGCCGCGATGGTTCTTCCCGTTTCGGTGGTAATAACCGCTGGGCCAACTTCGGATCTGTGGGCGCTACCTGGGTAATTGCGCAGGAGCCTTTCATGGAGAAACAGAAATTCTTCAATGATCTGAGGCTGCGTGCCAGCATCGGTACCAATGGTAACCAGAATGGCATCGGCGATTATAACGCGATACCGCTGTTCGGCCGGGTATCTTATGCAGGCGTGGCAGGCTGGGCGCCAAGCTCACCGGGTAATGCCGATCTGAAATGGGAGACCAACAGGACCATCAACTTCGGTCTCGACTTCTCCGTACTGAACCGCAGGTTATCCGGTACTGTTGAATTGTACGACAGGAAAACCATCAACCTGCTTTATAATATCCCGCTCGATCCTTCTGGCAGCGGCTTTACCAGTCTGCCCAGCAACTTCGGCAGCCTGCGCAACCGCGGCATCGAACTTTCATTGAGAGGCGATGTAATACAGAAGAGGGATTTCAGGTGGACGCTGGAAGGCAATCTTACCTGGAACCAGAACAGGATTCTGGACCTGATCCAGGATTCATCGATCAGCGGTATCGGTATCCTGGCGAAAGGACAACCGCTGAACAGTCTTTACCTGGTTGAATCTGCAGGCGTTGATCCGGCCACCGGCAATGCGCTGTATATGAAACGGGATAAAAGCGGCACTACCGCCGTATTCAGTGTGAATGATAAAGTGATCGTGGGCACTACCGATGCGCCTCTGTTCGGATCGATCGGTACGCGCTTCGAATACAAAGGGTTCGATCTTTCAGCCACTGCGGTGTTCTTCTTTAACAAAGTGATCTATAACAACGACCGGGGTAATGTGATCAATCCAACTTATTATTTCGACAACATGAGCGTTGAAGTGCTGAGGGAATGGAGAAAACCGGGCGATATCACTGATGTACCCCGTCCTTCTTCCGGCACCAATATCGGCACCGGCGTTCCGGCGCCTGCGAATCCTTACCAGTCGCAGGTAACCCGTTTGCTTGAAAGCGGTGATTTCTGGCGTCTGCGGAATGTGACCCTGGGGTATACATTCAAAGAGAGCACGCTAAGGAGTCTGGGACTTAAATCAGCCAGGGTA
>JAFBAN010000228.1 GCA_019247775.1 Chitinophagaceae bacterium
GTTAATAATGGTTCCAGAAATATAAACGAAATAACCCAATCTGTTCCCGTTTTAAAACACAGCCCACGATCTGCTCTGATCGAAGTTTCCTGTAAACCAAACACGTTGTTCTTTGCATTTTATTGTGCCGGGGCTTGTATTAGTTTAAACTTGTTGATAAATTACCCCTCAAATGTGGAGTACTATATCGGGCATGATTTTATCGGACTATTTATTTTGATGAAATTTATTCTTATTACACCCATTAATTCTTAGTCATGATTCCCGCCATCGTCACTGCTTATGCCATGGTCAGCAAACATGGTTTTGCTGACATTATGCAAAACACTGCCTCCTGGGAAAAATCCTTACACGCCACACGGTTCTTCGACGCCGGTGATGTGATCAGTGATTTTGCAGCAGCACAGGTGTTCGATACGCCCAATTACCTGACCGTACAAACGGGCGACGACAGACACATCATGCTGCAACCCGAATTCCTGCAGTACATCAATCACAGCTGCAATCCGAATGTGTTCTTCGACACTGCTTCCATGCAGCTGATAGCGCTGAAGGAAGTACAGCCGGGTGATGAGATGCTGTTCTTCTACCCTTCTACCGAATGGGATATGGCCCAGCCCTTCGATTGTTTCTGCGGAACAGCGCAATGCCTGCACCGCATACAGGGCGCAGCACACTTATCTGATGAAGAAGTAATGCGTTACCGGCTTACTGCTTTCATACAGCAAAAAATTCAAAACAGAACTGCCCGCTAATCCATGGCAAACGCTGCTGGTTTTATCGCCGCGGTCCCGGTGGACCGCCTCAAAGTATGGGTACTGGCGCCCAACCTGGTTACCCAGGATGCCAGTATCGACTACTACTACGATTTCTCGCAAAGTATTGCCGAGTATACCAAAACCTTCGCCGAACTCGAGGTAAACTGGCAATGGCAGCCGGTAACGATGGACGATTATCCGGCCATCATAGACACCATCGTTGCAGAAAGAGCCGCAGGTGAACATTATCCTGTAGTGCTGAACCTCTGCGACGGCGATGAGGTGAACGGAACACCCGGGATATCGGTAGTGCAGTTGCTGGAACAAAAGGAACTGGTCTATACCGGCTCAGACGAATATTTCTATCGCGTCACCACTTCCAAGATCCCGATGAAGAAAGCGTTCGACAAAGCCAAAGTGCCGACCGCCAAATGGGAAGCGATCCTTTCACCCGCGCAGGATACCGGCGGGATCTTCGAAAGACTCGGAACGCCGATCATTGTGAAGCCTGCTGTTTCAGGCGGAAGCATGGGCGTAGGCGTGAAGAACGTGGTGTATAATGAAGATGAACTGAAAGAGCAGGTGCAGCGGATGTTCGAAGGCTACCGCGGCTGGAACCTCGCGGCCGACGGCATCGTTGCCGAACAGTTTATTACCGGCCCTGAATTTACCGTGATGATCGTGGGCTCGGGTAAACACAAAAGACAATGTATCGTATTCGAGCCGGTGGAAAGGGTATTCCATGAGTCATTGCCCGAGCATGAAAAATTCCTCTCATTCGACCGTTTATGGGAGATCTACGAAGATGAGACCCCCATGCCCGGCGACGACAGTTTTTATGAATATCGGTTACCGGACGCAGCGCTGATAGAGCAGATCAAGCAGATAAGTCTGGATGCTTATATCGCCGTAAAAGGCACCGGCTATACCCGGGTAGACCTTCGCATGGACCAGCTCAGCGGCAGGATCGGCGTGCTGGAAGTGAATGCGCAATGCGGACTGAGTGAGGATGAGGATTATACTTCCATTGGCGCTATCTTGCGGGTAAGCGATACCAGTTTCACTGAGCTGATCACGGAGATCATCAACGATGCATTCAGAAGAAAGATCCAGCACCCGGTAATGATCAAAGACAAACCCGGCGCACCGGTTGTACCATTGACGACTGCAGGAAGGGCTTCGCGTAAAAAGGTAAAATGAGAGTCTGCGTACTACAACCCGATTATTCCACTACAGCTGTAGATTATCAATATTACGATCCGCCCCGCGATCTTTCCGCATTGCTGCCGGATGCGCAGGTCGATCATGTATCCCTCAACAAGCTCACCACCTACAAACAGCTCAAGGCGCTGCAGCATAGCGGCTATGATATTTTCGTCAATCTCTGCGAAGGTTATCTGGAATGGGAAGTACCCTCCATCGATGTGATCTACACACTGGAGCTGCTGTGCATGCCTTTCACCGGCCCCACTACATTGTTATACGATCCGCCCAAAGAGCTGATGAAATATGTGGCATACTGCGAAGGCGTTACCACACCGGCCTATGTATTGCTCGAAGCCGGAATGGACCCGAATGAGGTATGTCAGCAATTGAAGTTCCCGTTGTTCATCAAACCGGCCAAAGCGGGCGATAGCCTGGGCATCGATCAGCATTCGCTCGTGCACGCCACCGGGGAACTGCGGGAAAAAGTATCCGCACTGCTGAAAGAATATCCGCAGTTGCTGGTTGAAGAGTACATCGCCGGCCGCGAGTTTACGGTGCTGATCGCCGCAAATGCAGATGGGAAAACAGCCACTACTTTTAAACCCGTTGAATTTATTTTTCCTGAAGGATTTACTTTCAAGACCTATGCGCTGAAAACCTCGGAGCTGCATCCCGAAGCCAATATTCCCTGCGCCGACCCGGTGATCGAAAAACAACTGCGG
>JAFBAN010000123.1 GCA_019247775.1 Chitinophagaceae bacterium
CCAGCATCGGCCTCGATGCATCGAGGTGAATAACGCCGGTTTCGAGCGGCACTTCGCAGATCAGGTAATTGAAACGATCCAGCAATGGGTAAACCGGGTGTGCCAGGCCCCGTTCGCGCAGGCTCAGCAGCACCGGTTCGGCCGGAATGGATTCGTGCCTGAGCATGGCGATCAATAAGAGGTTCAGGTCGCTTACCCGGCCGGTTTTCTTCCGGAACACGTCTTTCAGTGAATTAGGCTCGCTCAATCGTGTTCCGTAAGACGAACTGCAGGTAAAATTATCCCGGACATACTCGTATATCTTGCGGACTTTTTCTTCGGTCGTGCCAGCGCCTTTTGTGATCAGCTTCATATCATCGTTAAGCCAGTTATTTCCTCTCGTATATGCCAGACCGAAATCTTCGCTCTTCAGAAGGCGTTCGCTCACCTTGGTCCAGTTTCCCATAACGTCTTCGGTTGCCTGGTTCGGGAAACGGTATTGTGAAAGCTGGAATTCTATTTTGGCAATATGATTGTTGATCGTAGAAGTGAAGTCCTCTTCCTTCATCGCCGGAATGTTTTCCATTGTCCATTTATGATCGGTGACCCGGGTGTTGATCGCATAGCTTTCTGTTGAGGTAACCTCATTGGCCCGCCGTACATTGAAGGTGGCGGCCCGGTCGCTGGATTTCTTTTCAGGTGTCAGATAACCCTGGCTCAGGAACACATAGTTGAAGAAGTCCGGCATCGATACCTCGTACTCACTATGCAGCACGGGATACGGACCCTGAAACTCCCAGGGCTGCAGGTTGAACAGGAAATCGGAATTGATGGCATAGGAATATTCAACGATCGATCCCGGCTTCAGCGCCGGGAAAGTGAACTTTTTGATCACATAGCGTTTCTGCGGCCGCTCCTCGAAAATATCCTTAGTTTCCAATTTGGTGGTTACCAGTGCGCCATTTTCGAGGTTATGTGTTACTGCCCGCAGGTCTGCCAGTCTCTCTGCATCGGAGCCTGACGCATATAGCGTAATGCTGATGGTGGCTGCGTCGAACCCTTTTGCATTGATTATCTTGATACGCCGGTGCCGTTTGAATACCATCGTAAACCAGCCCTTTGAATTGCCTTCGAATTCGGTACTGCCTACATCCGAAAGAACAACCGCATTAACATTAGAATCGATAAGCGGAGAAGAGATTGAAAAATCGGCCGGGGTGATTTTGCCAAACTTCATATTCGGCTTTTCCTGGGCTGCGGCGAATGTTGCCGCGATCACACCAAGCAACAAGGTTACCTGTAGCTTTCTCATGCGTAATAGTTTTGGTGATAAAAAGCCGATGGGGGTCGCCTTGATCTAAATATAAAAAATAAACCGACTCTGCCAAAATTCGGCAACGGTACAGTATGAATTTAACCGCGAAGACGCTGAGGCGCTAAGCAACGCGAAAAAACCCTGGGTGACAACCCCCTTGCGTATCATTGCGTCTCGGCGCCTTTGCGGTCAACCTGGTCTCAGTATTCAAACTGTACGATTATTCAAAATTCGGGTACCCGGTTACGATATCATGCGGCTTTGGCTATTTTTGCGATCCATGGCCCCTACCGGAAAAAATACCGCTATCATAAAGCAACTGGCTGCCGAACTCGGTTTTCATTACTGCGGCATCGCCAGAGCGGAACCGCTTGACGAGGATGCCCGGCGCCTGGAGGCATGGCTGCAGCAGGGCATGCATGGAAGTATGGACTACATGGAGCGGCATTTCGAGCTGCGCATCGATCCGCGAAAACTGGTGCCCGGCGCCAGATCCGTGATAACCTTGCTCCAGAATTATTATCCCGGTACCACGCAGAGAGCGGATACGCCAAAGATCTCCAAATATGCATTTGGCAAAGACTACCACGAAGTGATCCGGTCCAAACTTAACCAGTTGCTGTCGCAGTTGAACGCATCTATCGGCGAGATCCATGGCCGCGGGTTTGTAGACTCTGCACCGGTACTCGAAAGAAGCTGGGCATTGAAAACGGGCGCGGGATGGATCGGCAAGAACGGCAACCTGATCACCGCGCAGGGCGGTTCCTTTTTTTTTATCGCTACGCTGATCGTAGATATCGAGTTGGTTTATGACAGCCCGTTTGCAAAGGATTTCTGCGGCACCTGCAGAAAATGCATCGACGCCTGCCCTACAGGCGCCATCCTCGATAATAAAGTGGTGAACGGAAGCAGGTGCATCAGTTATTTTACCATCGAACTGAAAGACGCGCTGATCCCCGATGAAATGAAAGACCGGTTCGATAACTGGATGTTCGGCTGCGATACCTGCCAGGATGTGTGCCCCTGGAACCGCTTCAGCCGCCCGCATATGGAGCCGCATTTCAGCGCGATACCCGAGATACTCAATCTCTCTACCCGTGAATGGGAACAATTATCCGAAGAGCGGTTCAGGTCTATTTTCAAAGATTCCCCGCTTCGCCGCAGCAAATACAAAGGGATCCGCCGGAACCTCTCGTTCATTTCAACCGCGGGAACTTCGGTAACAGGATCATAACCGGATCCCGATCTTCAGCGCCAGCCGGTTGAACCGATAGCTGAAACTATGCGGCGACTCTTCTATGCCATAGGGCGGGAAATCGCGGTAGATATAATCCGTGTAGCTTTCTTTCAATGTCTTCACCGAATAACCGATCGAAACCTCGAAGCCCCGGCGCCTGGTATTCAGCGAGGCATAGCCGATGCCCAGATCGCAGTAAACTCCATTGCTGAAATCGCTTCTGCCGTATCCGCCATGCGGGTATTGGTTGTCCAGCGGCGCCGCGACATTATACCCGAACTGACCATAGCCGAATAGGTGATGATCGGCTTTTCCAAACTCTTTTCTGCCGCAGAAAAACACGGGCACTGATCGCATTTTATAATAGTCGACGCCTGCACCGATGCCCCATCCCCATCCGTTGTTAAAAACGATCCCTGACATCGCATAAGAAATGCCTGCCGCCTCGCTTCCGTTCAGGCCGGTAAGCTCAGGAATGAGATTGATCTGTCTGGTATGCTTTTGCTGGGAGAATGAAGACAGGTTTCCCAACAGCATCGCAACTATGAACAGTTTTTTCATCTTATTTATTTTGTAGTGAGGACGGTTCCTGCCTGTTTGATACCGGCGGGATTGGAATAGTCGAATAAGTGCAGCCCGTCCGGGCCTGCTACGATGGCGATACCCTGAGCGGCAATCACATCATACGCAGTGAACCCCGCAAATTGTTTTATCTGCACCAACTGATTCAGGTTGGAGGCATCGAATACTTTGAGGCCGACGGTGCCATCGCAGATGAACAGCAGGTTGCCGTCTTTCGAGAGGCCTCCAGGCGATTTCAGCGCATATGATTGTACCAGTTTTGGGGAAAGTATATTGCTGATATTGACCAGGTCGAGCTGATTGGCTGTGCCTCCGCAGACCCCGGTGCTGCGCAAGGTAACATAGGCATAGTCTCCGTCTGCGATCACGGGGTCGCAGGTCCGGGCGTGCTCAAACCGGGATAAGCGCACCGGCTGGTCGGGATTCTGCGTGCTGAAAACAAACATGCCGGTGGTGCATCCGATGAATAGTTTGTCCTGGTAAGGGTATATCGTTTCAATACCGCCGGTGCCGGGGATTACAGTAGTCACAAATGCTGGCAGGGCGGCATTGGAAGTATTGAATACTTTCAGCTCTGCGGAACCGACCGTGTACAGCCGCTGGTTCTGCAATGCGAAACGGGCCATCGATCCTCCTGTACCCGTACCCGATCCCAAACCCGGACCCGAACTTCCGGGCAGGCCGGATGATGAAGAATAAGCACCAAAAAAGGTCGGCCCTGAATAGGGATCGGCTTTGTTCATATCCTTTTCTATCAGCGTATCTATTTTTATCCAGTCGGTGATGATCATGCTGGTATCATTCCTGATCCCGGGATATATCCTGCCGGGAAAAACAGCGGGGATGAATGCCTTCAGCGCAATATGCTGCGGGTCACTGATATCGATCGTTACCAGCTCGGTGAAACAATCTGCATACAGATAATTGCCATTGACGGCAAGGTCTTCACAACCGGGTATCCTGATAAATGATACCTGCTTCGGTTTATAAGGATCGGCAATATCGATGATATGTACCCCGCGATCCAGGTCGTTCAGAAAAACATAGTGATCTTTCCAGACCAGTTTGCCGCCGGCTTTTACAGCCTGCGGCGCTGTGTTGCGGATATCGCTGCGCACGTCGCTTTTGGTCCGGTAAACCGGCCGGTAAAAACTATAGCGTTCTTTTACGGTATCTTTTTTACAACCTGCAATAAAAAATGCAGTGGTCAGAAAGAGGAAAATAAATCGTTTCATACTTTTTATTTCCAGTCTGACACAGGCCGCTGCGGCGGCGTTGCATTTATTTTTTCTTTTTGTTTAACCGGATACCGGCCCTGATTGCCGCATTGAACAGATGTGTTTCTGTAGAAGCCACCGATGAAGTTTTCGTTAAGAACCAGCTGAGCTGCGGGCCGATAAAAAAACGCTGCCGGGCAAATCCAACGTCGATACCCGTTCCTGCATTCCATTGCAGTTTCGGTACCAGAGTGTTGTTCCGGAACAGCAGATTAGAGTTGGGATCATACTGCAGTGGATTTCCTCCCAGGAATAAAGCCGTGCCCAAGCCAGCCCTCCAGCGCAGATCGATGCCGCCGATGCGGAAGCCGGTATAATAATCCAGGTTGAATGTGGCAAAATGATAAGCGCTTGTATAGCTCGAACTGTAGGCCGACTGGTATGCAGCTCCCGCGCTGCTGAAATTACCGGCGCTCGCCACGGTGTAAAAGCTGTAACCTGCCGAGATGCCCACACTCCCGCTCCTGCTGATCTTACGCATTGCCTGCGCAGCGAGACCGAAAGAAACTGCATCGTTGTATACCGGACGACTGCCAGCGGAATACAGGCCGCCCGGCAGTGTGTTACCAGGCGCAGCAGCAACATAGGTCTCCTTGTAAAACGAAATTCCTTTCCGGTAACCGCTGCTGCCCGCATCGGCAAGCAGATTCCAGGTCCAGTTGGATGGTTTTTTGTTTTTGCCCTTGCCAACGGCATCGCTTTTCGGGGTTGGCGTTATACTGTCCTGAAGCGTTGTTTGCAGCTGGGCCATTGTTCTGGCGGAATCGGTAGTTTGTTTCTCCCGCTGCTTGCTCCACCCGTTAAGCGTATCCGCGCTGGTGAGCAGCAGCATAGTGCCGCCATGGGCCGGTTCGATTTGCGTTGCGACGTATGATTTTGGTGCTATGACCGGCTTGTTTTCGGAAGGCGCAGGATCTTTTCCAGATCCGCTTCTTTTTTCTGCAGGATCTTTTGATTTGTCCGGATCAGTTAAACGGTTTATCGCAGCGCTTTTTTCAACAGGACCTGAAACCTTTGCGGGCTTCGGAAGCGTTGCCGCTATCAATGCGTCAGAAGGTTTTGAATGATCTGCTTTCGGGCCAGTGATCGTATTCGGTTGCGTTGTTGTTGCGGGCTTCTTTGCTTTAGGGATATTCACCGTTTGTTTTGATTGCACATTATCACGGCTTTTGATAAAGTAAAGTGCACCTGCCCCGGAAACACCTGCCAGTAAAATGATCCATAGCAGCCAACGGCGTTTTTTGTCTTCGCGCAGAGCGGCCTCCACATTGGTCCAGACCTGCTCCTCGGGCTTCAGACGCAGCCCGCCGAGTTCCTCGCGCACTTGTTCTTCAAATGAGTGATCCCCCATAATTATTTTTTTTACCGTTGACAGAATGTTTTTCCAGCCAGCCGATGAGCAATGCCCTTGCCCGGGCGTATTGCGAACGGCTGGTGCCCTCCTTAATGCCCAGCAGCCTGCCGATCTCCACATGCGAATAACCTTCCACTGCATGCAGGTTGAATATGGTCTGGTAGCCGGCAGGCAACTGGCGTATAAGGTTGAGGACATCTTTCAGGTTGATGTTCAGGTCGGGGGCGTCCCGCTCTACTGGATGCATATACGCATCTTCAAAACCGAGATCGAGCTGGTAGCGCGGTTTGCGTTTCAGGTAGTTGATCGCAGTAGTGACCATGATACGGCGTATCCACCCCCCCAGTTCACCTTCGTGTTTATACTGGTGCAGGTTCTGGAACACTTTGATGAAAGCGATCTGCAATACTTCCTGCGCATCGTTCAGGCTCTTGGTATAACGATAACAGACGCCCAGCATGCTGTCTGCAAACAGCTCATAGAGCTGCTTCTGGGCAACCCGGTCATTTTTCAGACAATCTTTTACCAGTTTCTGTTGATCCACCATAGACAGGTATATTCCTGACACAACAATATCGGCATTCGTTGCAGTTTCGGTAAAATTTGCTGCCGGGCCCTTTATTTTTGCGCTATGAGTTTAGCAGCAAGAGACCGGCAGGTCATATGGCATCCGTTCACCCGCCAGAAGAACATGGTGCCGCCGGTGCCTATTGTCAGCGGTAAAGGCAGCCTGCTGACAGGGGAAGACGGTTCGGAATACATCGATGCCATCAGCAGCTGGTGGGTGAGCCTGCACGGCCATGGTCATCCCTATATCGCCGAACAGATCTATCGCCAGGCCATGCAGCTAGAGCAGGTCATCTTCGCCGGTTTTACCCACGAGCCCGCCGTAAAACTGGCAGAGCGGTTGCTGCCGATATTGCCGGGGCCTTTTTCCAGGGTGTTTTACAGCGATAACGGGTCTACGGCAACCGAAGTAGCACTAAAAATGGCTATTCAGTTCTGGTGGAACAAGGGCGAAACGAAACGAAAGAAAATACTGGCATTCAGGAATGCATACCACGGAGATACCTTCGGGGCCATGAGCGTAAGCGATCGCGGCGTATTTACCCTCGCTTTCCACGACCTGCTTTTCGATGTGGTGTTCCTTGATACACCTACGGAAGAAAATATCGATTCTCTCAGGGCAGAGATTGCCGAGGCTGCGCCGGAGACCGCCGCTTTTATTTACGAGCCGCTGGTACAGGGCGCGGGCGGCATGTGCATGTATCCGGCATCGTTGATGGATCAGTTGCTCCGCGCGGTGCGCGATGCCGGCATTATCTGCATTGCCGACGAGGTGATGACAGGATTCGGCCGCACCGGCCAGTTATTCGCCAGCCATTATATAGATACGAAACCGGATATTATCTGCCTCAGCAAAGGATTGACCGGCGGCACGATGGCGCTGGGCGTAACGGCCTGTGCAGATACTGTTTACCAGGCATACCTGGATGATGATAAATACAAAACTTTTTTTCACGGACATTCCTTCACTGCCAACCCCATTGCCTGCAGCGCGGCGCTGGCCAGCCTCGACCTGCTGTTGCAGGATGATTGCCTTGAGCGGATAGCCACAATTGCTGCGGCCAGCCTGCAGTTTGCAGACCGGCTGCGTGCAGGAAATTATCCTGTCAGGAATATCAGGACACTGGGCACCATACTTGCCTTTGAAGTGGAACAAGGAGCAGATGGTTACCTGAATGAGATCAGTGCAAAGATCACCGCACCGGCGCTTGAAAAAGGCGTCTATATCCGGCCGCTGGGCAATACCGTATATACCATGCCGCCTTATTGCATTACGAAAACAGAACTGCAGCGGGTGTTCGACTGCATCATTGAAGTGATCGGGGAGATCAGTTAACGGATTTTTTTTCCGCCAGTTCTTTCAGGCGGTTGAGATTTTTTTCCATCATCGTGCCGAGTATCTTGTCGTTCATGATAGAGCCCAGTTTCTCCCAGGGATACCAGTGCAGTTTCTCTACGAATTGCCATTGAACCACGGTTAGCCTGCGTGTGCTGTCGCCTATCAGCCTGATCAGCGAAGCCTGCGTGCCGCCGTTGCGGGCTGTCCAGCTGGAACTGATCGCAGAGTCGGTAATGTTGGTGATCTGAACGGTTGTACGCCCGAGAAGCGCACGGGTTGGCGAGTATATTTTTACCGAACTGTCCTGCATGCCTTCCATCCATTCTTTCCACCGGTTGATATCCTGGGCATAGTACCTGATGGAATCCCGGTATTGCTCCACATTCACCGCTCTCGATACCAGTACCGTCCCGGGCAGCAAAGCGCCCAGCAAAGTAGCGATCACGAACAATAATAAAATACTGATGACGGCAAGCCGCAGAAGGCGTCCCATTATTCCCACTTGAAAGTTTTGAAGGCAACGGCATACACAACCACGGCCCAGATACCGAGTACGCCGATCTCCCGCCAGTTACTGGCCAGGCTTGCGCCTTCAAAAGCGATATTGCGCATGGCGTTGTTGAAGTGGGTAAGGGGCAATACCCGGCAGATCGGCTGCAACCAGCTGGGGAATGCTTCGATAGAGAAAAAAGTTCCGGCCAGCAGGAATTGCGGCAGCGTGATCAGGTTTGCGAACGGCGGTATGGAGCTTTCATTTTTGGAAACACTGCTCACGATAAAACCAAAGCCCATGAAAAGTATCAGCGCGATAAAACTCAGCAGCATAATCTCCAGAAAGGTCTGCAGCCCATGCACCAGCGTGAACCTGAACAGGAAATGTCCCACGCCGATAATGATCACCGCGGTCATCATCTGAAATATGACCCGGCTCAGCGCCTCACCCAGCACTATATAAGACCGCCTGATCGGCGTAGCATAGAATCGTTTCAACACCAGTTGCTGACGCAGGTTGAAGAACAGGAAAGCCACCCCGAACACACCCGAACTCAGCAGCGAAAAGCCCAGTTGTCCCGGCAGGATAAAATCGATGGTCCGGTAAATCCGTCCGGGTATCTTCTGAACATCATTACTGATCACCGCTATTGTTGGCGCGCCGGCATAAGCCTGCCGGTTGATGCCCGCTATCACCGCATTGATGATGGACTGCAGTACCTGTACATTCTGCGGGTTCACCGCTTCCGAACTGGTAAGGGTAATATTATAAGGCGGATTGGCCACCCCCGATTTCCGGATCCTGATGATGGCGGTGATCCTGCCCTTCTCAAGATCTTCTTTTAATAGCTCACCTGTTTTTTTCGACACGTTCAGTCCGGCTATCCCCTTCATCGCCTGGTAGATGGGATTGGCCGTATCGGATGATTGGTCGAAAGCCACATTCAATGAAATCCGGCTGCCGCCGCCGATGAACCCGAAAACAAGAATGAAGATCAGGGGAAAGGCAATACTGAAGACAACCGCCGAAGGGCTGCGGAAAATAGCCCGCAGGCTGGCTTTCGTGATGGCGAACATCGCCCTTACCTGGTTATAGTTTCCGGTCATACCCTGTGTTCATTAGGCAACAAATCTATTCGATTATTCGCCCAATCCAAAAAAAGCCGAAAATCCGTAAAAAACAAGGGCGGTTTGGACAATTGTCGTATGTTTGTACGACAATTGGCAACCATGGCAAAAGTCAGAAAATACCGCCAGCAGAAACCCACGGAGCCTAAGGTCGAAGAGGCTCAGGCGTCTTATCTCCCGACTAAAAAATCGGTGGCGGTAGCGGATTATTCTTACCGTAAATTAAAAAAGATCGCTGACCTGGTACCTTTTACGCAGGCAGAATGGGCCAATATGCTTCATCTCTCCGAAAGGACCTTGCAACGTTACGCCAAAAACAATTCTTCCTTCGAGGGCATTTATACAGATCGCATCCTTTTGCTCCAGGAAATGATAGAACTGGGCCTTGAAACCTTTTCCTCTGCAGCTGCTTTTTATGCCTGGTTGAAAAAAGACAAGCCTGTTATGGGGCGGGTACTCAATTTCGAATCGCTGTATTCAGAACGCGGTATCCAGAGCGTGATTGACCAGTTGCTGCGGATACAACATGGCGTTTACGCATGATCCTCTATCGATTCTCCCATCCCAAATTTGCCTCGGATCTATCAGGCAACGGCGCCAAGATCTGCGGCGGCCGGTGGAATCCTGTTGGCACTGCCGTTACCTACTCAAGCGGACATATTTCCCTTGCATTGCTCGAAACCCTGGCCAATGCCGGCACGCTGGAAGAATTGCTGGCTATTCAACTGGTAGAGATAGAAGTGCCTGAGCATGCCGGCATACAGGAGATCCGGTTATCGGGACTTAAAAAAAACTGGCAATCCGATTTCGATTATACGCAGTGGATGGGGCAGGCCATCCTGAATTCGGGCAAGAACCTGCTAGTGAAATGTCCGTCCGCTATCATCCCCGCCGAACACAATTACCTGATCAATCCCCTGCACCCTGATTTCAAAAAGATCCGAAGTTCGGTGGCGAAGGATTTTCAGTTCGACCGGCGCCTGTTCAGACAGGCAGGGCTTAGTGTGACTGCAGCATAAATGGCATTCTCGCCTGCGGTTCGCCGGCTGCCATTTGCTTCACCTGTTTGATCTGCTTGATGAGGAGCAACTGGTCAGCCCCGATCTCTTTGGCAAGGGTCTGTTCTCCCACCGATTTTTTATAATTGTTCATCAGCTGCTCCAGGAAATTCTTTTTCTCGGGATACTCCCTCACCCTGTAATCTTTCGCCCTCGCCATACGTGCGGCGCATTCCACCGCATCCTGCAGCGTTCCGATACGATCAACCAATCCCAGTCCCAACCCATGCGATCCTGTCCATACCCTTCCCTGTGCAATGCTGTCGATATAAGCAGGATCTTTTTTTCTTCCGGTGGCTACCCGCGACTTGAAAGTGAAATAAATGGAATCGACAGCCGCCTGCAGGAACCTGCGCTCAGGCTCCGTCAACGGCCGCGAACTTGTTCCCATATCCGCATAAGGCGCGGTCTTCACGCCGTCGAAAGTCATGCCCAGTTTGTTCTTGAAAAATGATTGCACGTTCACGAGCATACTGAACACGCCTATCGATCCGGTGATCGTATTCGCATCTGCAAACACCGAATCGGCTCCGCAGGAAATATAGTAACCGCCCGAAGCCGCCACATCGCCCATGCTTACCACCACAGGTTTCTCTTTTCGCGTTAAAGCGATCTCCCTCCAGATCACATCGCTTGCCAGTGAACTGCCGCCCGGCGAGTTAACGCGGAATACGATCGCTTTTATATCGTCGTCCTGCCGCAGTTTGCGCAACAGGATGCGGAAGGCATCGCTGCCCACCTGTTCATTATCGCCGCTGCCGGAAACGATATCTCCGTTCGCATATACCACCGCGATGCGGTCGCCGCTGAATTTGCGCCAGGAGCCGGACCTCGAATAATCGTTGATATTGACAAAATTGATCCTGTCGTCCCTGCGCAGTTTGAGGCGGCTGATCAGTTCATCCTTTACCTCGTCATCATATTTTAATCCATCCACCAGGTTATTGGCCAGTGCATCGTGGGCGGTCTGGATAGAACCCTTCACCGCCAGTGAGCGCAGCACGGAAGTGTCCATATGCCGGGTTGCGGCAGCGGCTTCCAGGAAATGCTCATACAGGTTACCCAGCCAGGCAGTTGTCTGCACCCGGTTGGGTTCAGTCATCTTTGTTTCCCTGAAAGGCTCCGTGGCGCTTTTGAATTTGCCCGCATAAAATATTTCCGGTTGTATCTCCAGCTTGTCGAGTGTGCCTTTCAGGAAAAGCAGGTCCACCGCATAACCCGACCAGTCTACCCCACCCTGGGGGTGACAATAAATTTTATCCGCAACATTCCCGACATAATAACCGCCCTGTGAGATCGCTTCTCCGTAAGCGATCACGAATTTCCGGCCCGATTTGAAATCGAGCACGGCTTTGCGCAGCTCTTCACTGGCCGCAAGCCCGTTGGCATTGCTGCCGCAAAGAATATACAAGCCCTTGATGGCGGAATCCGATTTCGCATGGTTCAGCAGCCGAACCATATCGTAAAGTGAGGGAATATCGTTCTCCACCCCGTTCACCAAAGCGTTTACCGGGTTATCCTGCGCCTGCTCCTTAAAATGCTTCGACAGATCGAGCACCAGTACGCCATTGCGGCCGATCCTGGGTTTTTCGGTCGTGGTCAGTGAAGCCACAAAACCGAAGAACAGGAAGAAGCCGATCACGCAAAAAACCAACAGTGCCAGCAGCGTTGCAAAAAATATCTTGAAAAAACCTTTCATAATGACTGATTAGTATTGAATTTAAAGATATTTGAAGCTGACTACACTTCCAATTTATGAGCACAGCTTATTTGCTGACAGGCGGCAATATTGGCAACAGGCTGGCTTATCTGGAGCAGGCAAGGCAGCTGATAGCGCAGCATTGCGGCAGGATAATGAAATATTCTTCTGTTTATGAGACGGCGGCCTGGGGTTTAATGGATCAGCCCGCTTTCTATAACCAGGCCCTGGCGCTCGAAACGCAGCTGACGCCGGACCAGCTTATGCGCGAACTGCTGCGCATTGAGGAGGAAATGGGAAGGGAGCGAACGGTCCGGATGGGCCCCAGAACGATCGACCTGGATATTTTACTGATCGATCAGCAGATCATTACGGATCCTTTATTAACAGTACCGCATCCTGCCCTGCCCGATCGCAGGTTCGCTTTGCTGCCCTTAACGGAGATCGCGGGTGAGCTCATTCATCCCGTGCTTCATAAAACTATCCGGCAATTGCTCGAAGATTGCAAGGACCAGCTGGATGTGCAAAAAAAATCCGCCGGCGGTAACTGATGGCGGTTAATTTTGACCGCCAGGCTAAATTATTTCATGAAGCATCATTTTATTACGGTTGAGGGGAATATTGGAGTGGGAAAAACCACATTGACGCACCTGCTGGCCAAACATTTCAATGCAAGGCTTATCCTCGAAGAATTTGCGGATAATCCTTTCCTTCCCAAATTTTACGAGAACCCTGCCCAATACGCTTTTCCACTGGAATTGTTCTTTATGGCCGAGCGCTATAAGCAGCTGAAGGATATGCTGCACACCAAAGACCTGTTCCAGAGCGTAACGATCTCGGATTACCTGTTCACCAAATGCCTGCTGTTTGCCAAAGTGAACCTGCCCGAAGAAGAATTCAGGCTATACCAGAAGCTGTTCGATATCATTCACCAGCAACTTGCATTTCCGGATATCCTGATCTACCTGCATGCTCCGGTGCAGAAACTGCAGTCGAATATCAGGAAGCGCAATCGTTCCTATGAGCAGTCTATTCCCGACGAATACCTGTTCAATATCCAGGAAACCTATACGAGTTATATCAAACAGCACAATATAAAGACCATTTTCATAGATGCCAGCAACGCCGATTTCCTGGGAAATGAAAAACACCTGCAAACGGTGATCGATGCGCTGGATAAGGATTACGACGAAGGCCAGCATTATTTCAGCCTGCCTTAAAGCGGCACGACGCAGGCCTTGCCTTGATGAACGACAATGACAACAGCCCGACCCAAACAAGACCCTTTCGCAGCCACCCGCATCGCGGAATACCGCCAGTTGCTGATGGGACGCTTTCTTTTTATCATGGGACTCCGCATGATGGGCACGCTGGTGGGCTGGTGGGTATATGAGCTGACGAACGATCCGTTCGCCATCGGACTTATCGGTCTGGCCGAAGTAATACCGGCAGTTTCCCTCTCGCTTTATGCTGGTCATGTGATCGATATCAGCGAAAAAAGAAGCCTGCTGCTGCGGGGCGTGTGGCTATACCTGGCCTGTGCACTGTTGCTGGTGGGATTGTCTACACATTACACATCTACCCAGATGAGCAATCACTGGATCGCATTCAGTATTTATGTGATCATTTTCCTCACAGGTATTTTCAGGGCTTTTACCGGACCCACTTTCGGAGTGATGATCGGGTCTATCGTGCCGAAAGAATTACTGCAGAACGCCACTACCTGGAACCAGGGCACCTGGCTTTCTGCCTCGGTTACCGGGCATGCGACCGTTGGTTTCCTGATCGCCGGTATCGGAAATACCGGCGCGCTGATCATCATTTCATTGCTCGTGGCTGCAGGCCTGGCTTTCATGTACCGCATCAAACCCAAACCGGCATTGAATGAACCGGGAGAAAAGAAAACACTCGACAGTGTAAAAGAAGGCCTGCGCTTTGTGTTCCGGTCGAAGGAAGTGCTGGGCGCTTTATCGCTCGACCTGTTTGCCGTACTGTTCGGCGGAGCTGTTGCCATGATACCTGTGTTCGCGAAAGATATCCTCAAAGCAGGTCCGGTGGGTTTTGGCTGGCTGAATGCGGCTTCGGATATGGGGTCTATCCTGATCATCATCATACTTACTCTTTTCCCGATGCGTTCAGGCCAGGGACGAAAACTGCTGTTTGCAGTGGGCGGGTTCGGCGTCTGCATTGTAGTATTCGCGTTATCAAAGGTATTCTGGCTTTCTTTCGCGGTACTGATGCTGAGCGGTATCCTGGATGGGATCAGCGTGGTGGTGCGCGGCACTATTCTCCAGCTTAAAACGCCGGGTAACATGCGTGGAAGGGTGATGAGCGTAAACTCGATGTTCATCAACAGCAGCAATGAGCTAGGGCAGTTCGAGAGCGGCGTTACCGCAAAACTGATGGGTGTGATCCCTTCTGTTGTATTCGGCGGCTGCATGACCTTACTGGTGGTAGTGACCACCTGGTTCAAAGCGCCGAGCCTGCGCAAAATGGAATATTAATTCCGTATCTTTCAGCTGCCCCGTTTCAACCTAAACTGTTTTCATGCAACGCCGTTCCTTTATCCGGTATTCCGGCCTCAGTGCAGGCCTGATGGCTTTATCATCAAAACAACTGCTCGCCGCTATTTTACAGCAACCCGCCTGGAAGATCAAAATGCTTCGCGGCGATATCGGCATCTTCACCGAGCGCGGCGGGACGATCGGATTCTACCAGGGAAAAGATGGATACACCGTCGTGGACTCACAATTTCCCGATCAGTCGCAGCACCTGATCGATGAACTGACGCGAATGGACAAACGCCCGTTCGAGTTCCTGATCAATACACACCATCACGGAGATCATACGGGCGGCAATATTTCCTTCAAGGATAAAGTGGGACATGTGGTAGGCCATGAGAACTGCCTGGCGAATTACAAGCGCGTATCGGAAACCAATAAGAATGTTGACAAACAGCTTTTCCAGGATATCACTTTCAGCAAGGGCTGGAAGCAGAAAACAGGAAAAGAAAAGATCCGCGCCTATTATTTCGGTCCGGCCCATACCAATGGCGATGCGATCATCCATTTCGAAAAAGCCAATATTGCCCATATGGGTGATCTGATGTTCAACGAGCTGCCGCCGGTAATCGACCGCAGCGCAGGCGCCAGCATCAGCCACTGGGTACAGGTGCTGCAGCAGGCGCGCAAGACTTTCGATAACGATACGATTTTCATTTTCGGTCATGCAGGCGATCCCGAAAAAGTAACCGGTTCCAAACAGGAGATCATGGCTTTCGAAGATTACCTGCAAAAGCTGCTCGACTTCGTGGATGCGCAGATCAAGGCGGGTAAGACCAGGGATGAGATCGTTAAGGTGAAGGATATTCCGGGTGTTGCCTGGAAGAACAGCGGCGCCGAGCGCAGCCTGGGGCCGGCCTATGATGAACTCACTTCAAAATAGGCAGTAATCTTTCCAGTACATGGAAAACGATCGGGCAGAAACTGGAATTTTTCAGGGTGATGGCCTGGCGTTTCAGCAGTACATCTTCATCGGTATAGGGGAAGCGGTGGCAGTCGGAAGGCCGCGCTTCATAGATCCGGCATAGATTACCATCGCCGAGAAAAGGACACGGCTTTGTATTCACCACATAGTCTCCCTCCGTATCGAGTACCAGATAGGTTTCGATGAAATCACCCTCTTTCATACCCAGGTGTTTGCTTATGCGTTTGATATCGGGTGTCTTGAACCGGGGCGAATAATTCTTGCAGCAGTTGGCGCATTGGAGGCAGTCGATCCGGGCAAATGCTTCTTCGTGGAGATCGGGAAGCCGTTTCAATACCTTGTTCTTGTCTGCACGCTGGAGCAACTGCTTGTATTGCTTCTGGTGCGCAGCACTCTGCTTTTCCCAACCTTCCATGTTGATCTCATTCATAAAACGACGGCCGGCTAAAACCGGCCGCAAAGATGATCTTTTTAGCCGAGGATAAGATATTTCGCTAAGAGCCAGGGAGGGAAAGAGTGTAGCAGAAGGGAGCCCTCCTAAGCTCCTTCGCTCCTATCCACTCCCAGGGAAACCATGCGCAATTCCGCAGCCGTTCAAGGAAAGCAATTAAAAGGCCACCCTTTTTCTTCCTGCCTTCGTTTTTCTTTTATTGAAACCTCCCGCGCCCCCGCAATTCTTTGAATCCGGCAACAGCCGTCAATAGCCGGCAATGAACTGGTTAACAGTTTATTAACCATAGACGCAGCGGTCGTTTTTTTCCGGCGATATAGGCTTACCTTTGCGCCGATTTAAGCCCTAAAAACTACAGACGCAGTATGAACTTATTCGACCAGCAATCCGCAGAATTCCAGCAAAGACATATCGGACCCAATCCTGTCGACACCAAATTGATGTTAGAGACCATCGGCGCAGCTTCGCTCGATGAGTTGATCAGCAAGACCGTTCCGGCCTCGATCCGCGTTAAGGAAGCCCTGAATGTGCCCGCCCCTATCAGCGAGTTCGAGTACCTGAGGGGGCTGAAAAAACTGGCGGCGAAAAATAAAGTATTCAAAAATTATATCGGCCAGGGCTATTATGGCACCATCACACCGAGTGTGATCCTGCGCAATGTGTTTGAAAATCCGGGATGGTACACGCAATACACTCCCTATCAGGCGGAGATCTCGCAGGGCCGCCTGGAGAGCCTGCTGAATTTCCAGACCATGGTTACCGATCTGACCGGGCTGCCCATCGCCAATGCATCCCTGCTGGATGAGGCAACAGCTGCTGCAGAAGCGATGACAATGGTGTTCCATCATGTGAACAAATCGGATACGATCAGCAAACCCAAATTGTTCGTAGACCAATATATTTTTCCTCAAACAGTGGATGTACTGGTTACCCGCGCCGCACCGATCGGCATCGAACTCGTTCACGGCGATTATAAAACAGCTGTGATCGACGATAGCTTTTTCGGCGCGATCATGCAATACCCGAACGACAATGGTTCTGTTGAAGATTATCGTTCATTTATCGGGAAAGTGCATGCAGCCGGCGGTCTTGCCATCATGGCTACCGATCTGCTGGCGCTCACGCTTCTTACACCGCCAGGTGAGCTGGGCGCCGATGTAGCCGTGGGCTCTGCACAGCGTTTTGGGGTGCCGATGGGCTATGGCGGACCGCATGCCGCTTTCTTTGCCACCCAGGACGATTTCAAGCGCGGTATGCCGGGAAGATTGATCGGTGTAAGTATCGACGCACAGGGAAACCGTGCCCTGCGCATGGCGCTTCAGACCCGCGAGCAGCATATCAAACGTGAAAAAGCGACTTCCAATATCTGCACGGCCCAGGCTCTGCTGGCGAATATGGCTGCGATGTATGCCGTATATCACGGGGCTGCAGGACTAAAAGCCATCGCCACCCGCATTCATCTGCTGGCGCAGTCGGTGGCGGAAGGAATTTCCAAAATCGGCATCACACAGGCAAACGGTTCTTATTTCGATACATTGAAGATCACCGGCGTCAACGCAAAATCGATCAGGAACACTGCGGAAAAATTCCATACCAATTTCCGTTATTATGCAGATGGCAGCATCGGCATCAGTATCGATGAGACCACCGGCATCGAGGACGCAAATACTATTGTCCGCATTTTTGAAACTGCTACGGAAAAAAGCACAGGGCACCAGATTACGATCGGACAGTTCAAAGAAGCTGCGGCGATGCGTACCGGTATGCAGCGCAGCTCGGGCTTTCTGACGCATCCGGTATTCAATACACATCACTCCGAAAGCCAGATGATGCGGTACCTGAAAATGCTGGAGAACAAAGATCTTTCCCTCAATACGAGCATGATCAGCCTTGGCAGCTGTACGATGAAACTGAATGCGGCATCTGAAATGATCCCGGTGAGCTGGCCAGAATTTGGCGGATTGCATCCTTTTGTTCCTGCAGATCAGGCTTCCGGTTATGCAGAGATCATCGATGAACTCAACCAGTTCCTCTGCGCTATTACCGGTTTCACCGCCTGCAGCCTGCAGCCGAACAGCGGCGCACAGGGCGAGTATGCGGGTCTGCTCACTATCCGCGACTATCATGCTGCACGGAATGAATCGCATCGGAATGTGGTGCTGATCCCGATCAGTGCACACGGTACCAACCCGGCAAGCGCCGTGATGGTGGGCTTTAAAGTAGTGGTAGTGAAATGCGATGATGCCGGCAATATCGATGTGGCCGACATGAAAGCGAAGGCAGAACAATATAAGGACAGTCTTGGCGCGCTTATGGTAACTTATCCCTCAACGCATGGGGTGTTCGAAGAAACGATCAGGGATATCTGCAATATCATCCACGACAATGGCGGCCTGGTGTATATGGACGGCGCCAATATGAATGCTCAGGTTGGACTGACCAGTCCGGGACTGATCGGCGCCGATGTTTGTCACCTGAACCTGCATAAAACATTTTCCATCCCGCATGGCGGCGGCGGACCTGGTATGGGCCCGATCTGTGTGAATGATAAACTGGCTCCTTACCTGCCGGGACATACTGTGCTTGCAGATGGGAAGAATGAGCATGGTGCGGTGAGTGCGGCCCCTTATGGATCTGCCAGTATCCTGCTGATCAGTTATGCGTACATCAAAATGCTGGGCGCTGATGGTATCCGCATGGCTACCGAATATGCAATACTGAATGCAAACTATATGAAAGCGCGGCTGGAGAAACATTACAAGATATTGTACACCGGCAGCAACGGCACCTGTGCCCATGAATTCATTGTTGACCTGCGGCCGTTCAAGCAAAGCGCGGGTGTGGAAGCAGAGGATGTGGCCAAGCGTTTGATCGACTACGGTTTCCATGCGCCTACGCTGAGTTTTCCGGTACCGGGCACGATCATGATCGAACCTACGGAGAGCGAGGACAAGGGTGAACTCGACCGGTTCTGCGATGCCATGATCTCTATCTATGACGAGATCAAAGCGATCGAAAGCGGTAAGCTTGATAAGACAGACAACCCGCTTAAGAATGCTCCGCATACCCAGGCTGTGGTCTGCAATGATGAATGGAAACATCCTTACTCGCGCAAGGAAGCGGCTTTCCCATTGTATTATGTTACGCTGAATAAGTTCTGGCCTTCGGTAGCAAGGGTGAACAATACGCATGGAGACCGGAACCTGATCTGCACGTGTGAGCCGACTTCAGCGTACGCAGAGCAGTAGGGATTTTGAATTTTGTAATTGGGAAATTTCGAAATTGAGAAATTCCCAACCGGCTTTCAATTCCAAAATTTTCCAATTCCAAAATTCCAAAATACACAAAGGTCCCGCTTGTCAGCGGGACCTTTTATATGCAGACTGGCCCATTTGCCGCACCTGCAGTTCCAGCAACGCGATGATCCGGTCTTTGTCGGCAATGGTCGATTCCAGTTTCTCTATCTGCTTTTTCAGCAGTTTAATAACATCGTCTTTGGAAGTGAAATAAATATGCTGTTCTTCATTGAGCTCCGACACTTTTTTCTCTGTGCCGTTCTGCGAAGGCGGCGAAAGCAACATCGTGCCGCGTCCTGTAACCAGCCATACCAGGCTGAGGTCTGTATAGTTCTGTTTGATCCGTTCCAGGATATCGGAACCGACCGCGCCTTTTCCTTTCAGCTGTTTGCCAAGGTAGCCGTTCGAAAGTCCGCAGGTATGTTCGAAAGCATAGGCGCTTACCTGGTAGTAAGCCAGGTATTCCTGTAACCGGTCAATGAGTCGCATCAGGTATAAATACGTTAGAAAATAGGGTATTATTTTTTCGGCAGACCATAGGGTAAATGGTAATATTGTGTCGTTATCCAGCCATTACGAAATAACAAAGCAACCATAGGCCGTCCAACCGGCTTATACCTGGATCTGCCGATTTTTTAACGGGCGTATTTTCCGTGGCAGTTCTGATCGTTCACACCTGAATCGTAAGGCAGCAGCCCATAAACTGTTTGTTATGCCTTCACGGAAAACTGCCGCAGCGCGGGGCTTACCGGTATTAACCGGACAGCAAATCCAGGACCCGATGCTTGCCATAGAAGATTTTTTTGACCGCATGGGGCCTGATGAAGCGCGGCAATTGTTGTGGACATGGCTTAAGACCACGGTAGCGGGTAACTATAACACTACCCTCGATGCCAGGGAACGGGCGCTTATCCTGGATTTTTATGAAAGTATGGAACGGTTATTAGAAGCTTCCTTTCTCCTGCAGCAATCAGCTTTAAAAAAATCAACGCACCATCACGACTGAACCGGGTTACCGCAAGGGCGCCAGGGCGCAGGGTTACGCGGAGGGCCAGCCCGATTCCTTGCAAGCCTTAGCGCCCTTGCGGCTTCGCGGTAAACTTTTGCCGATGAAACAGGGATCACTTTATTAAATGGCTATATTTAATACCCAAACCACCGAACATGAACCAGGAGATCATCAACCTGTACGATGAGTACACACATAAACCTTTATCGAGAGAAGTATTCCTGAAAAGGCTGGCTGTACTCACCGGCGGTACGGCAATGGCGATGGCCATCCTGCCCATGCTGGAAGGCAATTACGCCAAAGCGGCCACTGTGCATGCGCAGGATGAAACGCTCGACACGGAAACCATTCTCTATGATGCCGACGGCGTATCCATGCAGGCTTATACCGCCAAGCCGAAAAAAGGCATCAATCTCGGTTGTGTAATGGTGATCCATGAGAACCGCGGACTGAACGAACATATCAAGGATGTAACCCGTCGCGCCGCCAAAGCGGGTTTTCTGGCGATGGCGCCGGATGCACTTTCCGAAACAGGCGGCACACCGGCCAATGAAGACGAGGCCAGGAACCTGATCTCCAAACTGGATCCCAAAAAGAACCTGAATAATTTCATCAGATCCGCAGAACAACTGCGGGCCCGCAAAGACGGCAACCGTCATGTAGGCTGCGTAGGATTCTGCTGGGGTGGCGGTATGGCCAATCAACTTGCCGTAAACGTACCCTGGCTGAACGCGGCGGTCGCATTCTACGGTGCACAGCCCAAAGCCGAAGATGTTCCGAAGATCAAAGCAGCTGTTCAACTGCACTATGCAGGTCTCGATGAACGCATCGACGCCGGCATCCCTGCCTATGAAGACGCACTGAAGAAAGCTGGCGTTAAATATGAATTATACATGTATCCAAACGTGAACCACGCTTTTCATAACGATACTTCTGCCGCACGCTACAATGCCGAAGCAGCCCTGCTTGCCTGGAAACGGACTACCGATTTTTTTACGGCTAATCTGAAATAAATTTTTTGACCCAGATTCGCGATTGAAGCAATCTGCGAATCCGCGGCTATATACGCACCATGAAAATTTTAGCACTTACCATTTTTGCAGCCTGCTTCCCCACGGCCAATGCACAGGAAAAAACTGACAAATGGCTGCAGGACCTGCTTTACAGCAAAGCCTCTCCGCTCCTGCTTAACGTACTCAACCATCCTGACAGTTTTCAATACCAGATCATCTACACCAAGATCGATCGCGACAAGAACAACAGGCCGCATTTCACGAACTACTACCTGCATGTAGATAAGAACAAATATTATAACCCTGCTTCAACAGTAAAACTTCCCACCGCGCTGGTGGCGCTGGAAAAACTGAACAGCCTGCGCAAATACGGCATCGACAGGAATACGCCGATGCTCACCGACAGCAGTTTCAGCACGCAGACCATCGTTCATAAGGATACATCTGCCGAAAACGGGTTGCCTTCCATCGCACAGTATATCCGGAAAATATTCCTGGTCAGCGATAACGATGCCTATAACCGTTTATACGAATTTGACGGCCAGCAGACCCTGAATGAAACAGTATGGAAAAAAGGCTACACAAATACGCGCATCGTAAGGCGTTTTGTGGGGATGACGGAAGACGAGAACCGGCATACCAATGCAATCCGCTTTGTAAAGGATGGCAAATTATTGTATGCACAGCCTCCGGCTTATAACCAGATCCAGTTCGACTACAGCAAACAGGAATTGGTTGGACGCGGTCATCTGGACCGCAACGATTCGCTGATCATGGAGCCGATGGATTTTACCCGGCATAATAATTTCCCCCTCGAAGACCTGCAGCAGATGGTACAGTCGGTGGTATTTCCTGAATCAGTTCCGCGCAAACAGCGCTTCGATCTGGACAAAGACGCACGGGCATTCCTGCTGAAGTATATGTCTGAGTTACCGTCTGAATCCCGTTACCCGAATTACGATAGTTCGGAATTCTTCGACAGTTATGCCAAATTTTTCCTCAATAAATCAGGAAGACTGAAACCGCCACCCTATATCCGCATCTTCAATAAACCCGGCTGGTCGTATGGCTACCTGACCGACGCCGCTTATATCGTGGACTTCAAGAACAATCTCGAGTTCATGATCAGCGCCAATATTTATGTGAACCGGGATGGGATCCTGAACGATAACAAATACGAATACAATGAGACCGGCTATCCTTTCTTTAAGGAGATCGGAGAGATCATTTATAATTACGAATTAAGCCGGCAACGGAAATTCAGTCCCGATCTGAAGGCTTTTAAGTTCAGCTATTAGCTTTTAGCCGTTAGCTGTTAGCGATAAAAACACATCGACTAGGCATTCACCCAGGCCATCATCTGCTCCGGATACCTCAACCCGCTCACCACTCCCTTGGGGAAGACCGCATCTATTTCCGAGAGATCCTCTTTGCTGAGTTTCAAATTCATCGCCCCTACGTTTTCTTCCAGGTATTTGATGCGTTTCGTTCCAGGGATCGGGAAAATATGCTCGCCCTGGGCCAGTACCCAGGCCAGCGCCAACTGTGATGGGGTGCAATCTTTTTTTGCAGCGATCTCCTCCACTTTTTTTACCAGTTCCAGGTTCTTATTGAAATTATCGCCCTGGTACCTCGGAGAATGTCGCCTGTAATCATCCGGCGCCAGGTCTTCGAATTTCCGGATCTGGCCGCCGAGAAATCCGCGGCCCAGCGGACTATATGCCACAAAAGCAACCCCGAGTTCCCTGCAGGTATCGAGCATTTCCTCTTCCGGATCGCGCGACCAGAGCGAGTATTCCGTCTGCACCGCAGTGATCGGGAAAACCGCATGCGCCCTTCGCAATGTTGCCGGAGATACCTCACTGAGCCCGATCGCTTTCACTTTACCTTGTTTCACCAGCTGGCCCATAGCTTCAACAGTTTCTTCGATCGGAGTTGCCGGATCCACACGGTGCAGGTAATACAGATCGATGATATCGGTCTCCAGGCGTTTCAGACTCCCTTCGCAGGAGGATTGTACATAATCAGGTTTCCCGCAGAACCCTCGCTTCGTAGGATCGTTGGGATCGCGGATGATCCCGAACTTCGTTGCCAGTACGATCCTATCACGGATGCCTTTCAGCGCTTTACCCACGAGTATCTCATTCTTGAACGGTCCGTACATATCGGCCGTATCCCAGAAGTTCACCCCCAGTTCCAGTGCACGATGCAACACCCGGATGCTTTCTGCATCATCCGCCGCCCCGTAAAATTCACTCATGCCCATACATCCCAGTCCGAGTTGTGAAGCTTCCAGTCCCTGTGAACCCAATCGTTTTATTCCCATAAAATATTTTTTTATAAAAAAGCTGCTCTTACCTTTTCATCGATCCTCAATACGGCCTGCTGCTTAAACAAGGTTTTATACCAGTAACAGATACTGTCTATCCTCGCCGACAACGAGGGCGTCATCTTTGAAATACAGGAAACCATATTCGAAGGCTCGGTAACCATTTTTTTAGAAACCGGATCCAGCCAGAATCCCTTGCTCTCCATGATCGTAAACCCGCGAGAAAAAACCGGAACAACCCGATCGTTCACAAACTGCTGCCATTGCGTGTTGTTTACCATAGCAGTGTCGCCGGGTATCGATCTTCCGAAATAGAGATTGGTCTGGGTATAACGCTGCATGGAACAGGAGCAACCCAATAAAATGCATATGATCCCGGCAGTTATCCTGGCCATGCCCGATTTTTAATTACCCGAAGTTAGGGAACTTAATAAAACACGGAATTAAACCAAATCGGCCGACATTTGTTGTCCAACCTGTAAAACAACCATCATGCAAGCAACGAAGTCATACGCGGCACAGTCGCCCACTACCCCACTCGCACCATTCAATTTTGAGAGAAGAGAACCAGGTCCGCACGATGTGCAGATCGAAATACTGTATTGCGGCGTCTGTCATTCCGATATACACCAGGTGCGCGACGAATGGGGAGGTTCCATCTACCCGATGGTTCCAGGCCATGAGATCGTAGGCCGGATTACGCGCGTAGGCGACCAGGTCAAAAAATTCAAGGTTGGCGATCTTGCCGGTGTAGGTTGCTTTGTTGATTCCTGCAGGGTGTGCGATAATTGCAAAGCAGGCATCGAGCAATATTGTGAGGATGGAATGGTGGGCACTTACAATGGCCGCGAAAAAGGTACACAGGCTCCAACTTATGGCGGCTATTCCACCCAGATCGTGGTGGATGAACAATATACCCTTACCGTATCAGATAAGTTGCCGCTCGAAGGCGTGGCGCCCCTGCTCTGTGCAGGCATCACCACTTATTCGCCGTTGCGATACCTGAATGTTGGCAAAGGGCACCGGGTAGGCGTACTTGGGCTGGGCGGGCTCGGACATATGGGCGTAAAATTCGCCGCGGCTTTCGGGGCGGAAGTGACCATGCTGAGTACTTCTGCATCCAAGGAAGCGGATGCCCGCAGGCTGGGCGCCCATCATTTCCTGCTCACCAAAGATGCAGCGGCGATGAAGGCAAGGGAGAACTATTTCGATTTTATCCTCAACACCGTATCCGCCAATCACGATTACAGTCCGTACCTGCAACTGCTGCGCACCAACGGCACGATGATAGTGGTAGGCGCCCCTTCTGTTCCTTCTGAAGCGCCGGCATTTGACCTGATCATGAAAAGAAGAAGCATTATGGGCTCGCTGATCGGTGGTATCAAGGAAACACAGGAGATGCTTGATTTCTGTGCGGATCATAATATTGTTTCAGACGTAGAAGTGATCCCTATTCAGCAGATAAATGAAGCGTATGAGCGGGTGATCAAGGGAGATGTGCGGTATCGGTTTGTGATTGATATAGCGTCATTGAAGAGTGAATCTTAACCGCAAAGGCGCCAGGGCGCGAAGTAATTTCTTAGCGAACCTTTGCGTCTTTGCGCCGTGGCGGTTAAATCATCAGCTCCAAT
>JAFBAN010000167.1 GCA_019247775.1 Chitinophagaceae bacterium
TCATCGGTGGGGGCCTCGCCGGATTGGCCCTCGCCATCCAATGCGCGGATGCCGGGTATGCGACCATTTTGTTCGAAAAAGAGAACTACCCTTTTCACCGGGTATGCGGCGAATACATCAGTATGGAGAGCTATGATTTTCTGCAGCGCTGCGGGTTGCCGCTCACAGACTGGGATCTGCCGATGATCAACCGCCTGCAGGTTTCTGAAGCAAAGGGCAAACTGCACGATTTCAGGTTACCGCTCGGCGGTTTTGGTATCAGCCGGTTTAAACTGGACTACGAGCTGTACAAGCTGGCCCTGCAGAAGGGAGTGGAAGTCAAAACTTCCTGCAAAGTAACAGACCTGCTCTACCTCAACAATGCGTTCAAACTGAAAACAAGTCAGGGTATATTCCATTCGCGATTGTCTGCCGGTTCATTCGGTAAGAAAAGCAATCTCGACGTAAGATGGAACCGGAGCTTTGCTATGCGTAAACCCGGGAAGCTCAGTAATTATATCGGGGTCAAATACCATATCCGTTACCCGCAACCGCCAGACACGATCGCGCTGCATAATTTCGCCAACGGGTATTGCGGCATCTCCGGCGTCGAAGAAGATCGCTGTTGCCTCTGTTATCTTACTACGGCAGACAACCTGGTTGGGGCCGGTAATTCAGTAAGAACGATGGAGCGTGAATTGTTAGGCCGTAATCCCCAGCTCCGAAAAATATTTGCGGGCGCCGAATTCCTGTACGATGAGCCGCTCACGATTTCCCAGGTCAGTTTTCTTCCCAAGCAGCAGGTAGAGAACCATGTGCTGATGCTGGGCGATGCCGCCGGCCTGATCCCGCCGCTATGCGGCAATGGCATGAGCATGGCCATGCACGCTTCGGTGCTGGCGTTCGGCCAGCTGCGTTCATTCCTTGCCGGACAAGCATCCCGGCAGCAAATGGAAGCGAATTACCAGGCCGAATGGAAACGGCAGTTCGCCCGGAGGCTGCAGACAGGACGTACGGTGCAATATTTTTTTGGCGGGAATTTGTCGACGGCCTTATTTTTAAGGACCATGCGCGCCATTCCAACCCTCGGCAGGGCCGTGATCCGGCAAACGCATGGCCAGCCATTCTGAACGATCATGTAGAAGCGCGGATCATGAAAAAAATATTGCTGTTTATCCTTTTTTTCCCGGCATTGCTGCATGCCCAGGTATATACCCCGGTAGACAGCAGGTCTGAAATAAAAATAATTATCAAGAATGTAGGCATGGATACTGAGGGACGGATGAGCGGCCTGCAGGGCACCATCCATTTCAATCCCGCTGAACTGAAATCAGCCTCATTCGATATGAGCATCGACGCGGCTTCCATCAATACCGATATCGAGCCGAGAGATAAAACCCTGAAAGAAGCGGAATACCTGAACACGGCACAGTATCCGCGCATCAGCTTTCTTTCCAAACAGCTGAGCCGGCTTCCCGGCAATAACCGTTACCTGATGAAAGGGGATATCACGATCAAAGGCATTACCAGGGAGATCAGCTTTCCTTTCAGCGCCCTGCCCAAAGATGGCGGACTGCAGTTTTCGGGCGAGATGAAGCTCAACCGCAAAGATTTCAGGATCGGGACCGGCAGCGTGGTATTGTCGGAAGGATTTACGGTGATGCTCCAGGTATTTGCCCGGCCGGCCTGAAATGAATCAGTACCTTTAAACAAGGAAACGATCCATCATGCCAACAGTAATCATCACCGGCGCCAATGGCAATCTGGGCTCGGCCGTAACCCATGAATTCCTCAGCAAAGGATATCGGGTTGTTGCCACTGTTATCGCCGATTCCATGAAAACCGATCTGCCGCAGCACCCTCATCTCGACGTCCGCGTAGTTGACCTGGGCATAGAAGAACAGGCCGCCGGTTTTGTAAGCGATGTCATTACTCAATACAAAACAGTAGACGCAGCCCTGCTGCTGGTAGGCGGTTTTGCGATGGGAGATATCGCTGCCACCAAAATGGCGGAGATCAAAAAACAATTCGACCTGAATTTTGCAACGGCATATCATGTAGCGAGACCTTTGTTCGCGCACATGATGCAAAACAAAAAGGGCCGGCTGGTATTCATCGGTGCAAGACCTGCGCTTGAAGCAAAGTCGGGCAAGGACCTGATCGCATACGGACTCAGTAAATCCCTGCTCTTTAAGCTGGCCGAATACCTCAATGAGGCAGCGCGCGGGCAAAATGTGACGGCAACGGTTGTGGCGCCGTCTACCCTGGATACAGCCCTTAACCGGAAAAGCATGCCCGAAGCAGATCCCGAAACCTGGGTTAAACCGGCTGCATTGGCCGAACTGCTGGAGTTCATCGTCTCCGACAAGGCGCACCCTTTGCGCGAAACCGTTCTCAAAGTTTACAATAATGCTTGAGAGGTAGGACACACCCTTGCGTTCCCTGCGCTCCTTTGCGTTCTCTGCGTTACTAGTCGTCGCTTTAGGTAGCGCAAAGAACGCAAAGGAGCGCAGGGAACGCAAAGTTTTGTGACATGGGTTGGATGTGCGCCTCAGTTCTGCAATTCCTCGTCGGCGCCGATCAGTTTGTAGGAGGCTGAATTGCGGGAGAAGGAGATCAGGAACTCGGTGCCGAAATACTGGCCGCGGTATTCATACAACCAGATCAGATCACCCTCTTCCTCGATATGACCGATGATGGTGTTTTCCACATTATTATAGCTGTAGGTGATCCGGCGGGGTGTGTCCGGGAAAGTTTTGGCTTTATGCCTGCTCAGAAAATCGAAGTTTCCCTGTTTCAAAGCGGTTGTTTTTAGAAGGTTTTGGCGATCTAAACCTGTTCTGTAAACCCTTCGCTGGTGCAGATGGCGGCTGTCCGCTAGTAAGATACATAAAATATTTCAATGTTATTCACATTGCTAATCCATTGATTTTTATTTTGATGCCTTTTCTTCGTATTTTCCCATCAAACCTGATTGCCAAATGGGGGCCATTTCTTTGATCGCATTGATCGCCGCAGCCATCGCTTTTTCCGCCGGCGGCATTGTAGTGGGAAAGATCCTGGTCCGCGGCAGTAAAAATCCGCAGAAAGGCCAGGCTTACGAATGCGGCATTCCTACCGTTACCTCGCCCTGGCACCAGTTCAATGTCGGCTACTACCTGTTTGCCCTGCTGTTCCTGATCTTCGATGTGGAACTTGTGTTCCTGTATCCCTGGGCCGTAGTAGTAAAAAAAGTTGGCATGCTCGCACTGGCCGAAGTGCTGGTGTTCCTGTTCATTTTATTCATGGGATTTTTATACGCACATAAAAAGGGAGCATTGAAATGGAGTTGACAGCACAGCAGCAGGGACAGGAAGAATTTCCCGGAGAGATACACCAGCTTCCGGGCGGCGGCATTGTGGTGAGCAGTTTCAATGATATCATTAACTGGGCGCGCTCCAACTCATTATGGCCACTCACATTCGCCACCAGCTGCTGCGGTATAGAAATGATGGCGGTGGCTTCTTCCAAATACGATTTTTCCCGGTTCGGTTTTGAAGTGGCCCGCGCCACCCCGCGGCAGGCCGATGTGATCATCATCGCCGGCACCATCGTTAATAAAATGGGGCCTGTACTGAAACGTTTATACGACCAGATGGCCGATCCAAAATATGTGATCGCCATGGGCGCCTGCGCCATCAGCGGCGGACCATTTTTTTACAACACCTATTCCGTGGTGAAGGGAGCAGACCATATTATTCCGGTAGATGTATATATCCCGGGCTGTCCGCCGCGGCCCGAAGCACTGTTGCATGCTTTGCTTACGCTGCAGGAAAAAATAAAGAGCGGTATGACCAGGGAGCAGATCAGAAAAGAGTCCAAAGAAGGGTAACTATTTATGAGTAACGAGGAAATAAAAGAATTCTTCACCCAGCTTCAGCCCACCGCCGTTTTCGATGAAACCGGAGAATGGCTGAATATATCCATAGAGCACACCGCCTGGAAAACAGTGGCGCAGCAGTTGCGCACCTCCCGGTTCGTGTTCGACTATCTTTTCTGTCTTACCTGCATAGACTGGAAAACACATCTCACCATGGTGTATCATCTCTCGTCTACGGTATACCGGCATACCATTGTGATCAAAGCCAATCTCGACAGGGCCGATCCTGTGATCGATACGGTGTCCGATATCTGGCAGACCGCCAATTTTCATGAGCGGGAAACTTTTGAACTGTTCGGCGTTCAGTTTACGGGTCATCCGGATCTGCGACGCCTGATCCTGACCGATGATTTCGAAGGCTTTCCCCTACGCAAGGATTTTGAAGACCCTGTAAATATGATAAAGTTGTAGCCCATGTATTCAGCCACCGAAGTCATACGCGAAACGGCGCCGGCAGATGGTTCCATGGGGGAGCTGGTGATCAATGTGGGTCCGCAGCACCCCGCTACACATGGGGTATTGCACCTGGTGATCACGCTGAACGGCGAAACGATCAGGAAGGTGGAACCGCACCTGGGCTATATCCATCGCTCGATAGAAAAAATGTGCGAAAGCCTGAGCTACCGCCAGTTCATTTATGTGACGAGCCGCATGGACTATCTCTCTTCGCATATCAATAACCTGGGTTGCGCGCTAACGGTTGAGAAAGGAATGCAGATAGAAGTGCCTTCCCGGGCTAAAGTGATCCGGGTGCTGATGGCCGAACTCACCAGGATCGCTTCGCATGAACTCTGGCTCGGGGCAATGGCGATGGACCTGGGCGCATTCACTCCTTTCTTTTATGCTTTCCGCGAAAGGGAAATGATCAATGAGGTGATGGAAGATACCTGCGGGGCGAGGCTCACGATGAACTACATCGTTCCCGGCGGCGTGATGTATGATCTGCACCCGGAATTCCAGCAGAAAGTGAAAGCATTCGTCAGACAATTCAAGGAAAAAGTAGTTGAGTACGACGACCTGGTCACCAATAATGTCATCTTCCGCAACCGAATGGAAGGTGTGGGTGTTCTTTCGAAAGAAGATGCTGTTTCGTATGGTTGCACCGGGCCGGTGGCGCGCGGCAGCGGGCTGAGCTGCGATATCCGTAAACTGTTCCCGTACGAAGTGTACGACCAGGTGGAATTCGATGAGGTGCTTGAAACCGGCTGCGATTCCTTTGCTCGTTACATGGTACGGGTGCGCGAGATGAACCAGTCCATCCGCATTATCGAACAACTGATCGATAATATTCCAGAAGGCGATTTCCAGGCAAAGACCAAAGCAGTACTGAAATTACCGAAAGGCGAATTCTATTCGCGGGTGGAAACGGCCCGCGGCGAGTTCGGGGTGTATATTGTGAGTGAAGGCGGCACCACGCCGTACAGGATCAAATTCAGGTCGCCGGGTTTTTCAAACCTGTCGGCGCTGGAACATATGGTAAAAGGCAGCAAGATCGGCGACCTGATGGCAACGATGGGCACACTGGACCTGGTGATCCCCGATATAGATCGATAATAGTAAAGAGCACAAAATTTATTGATAAGAATGTTCAGTCTCGAATCCATTACTAACGCTGTTCAGAACTGGCTCTACCAGACTTTCGAGCCGGGCTGGGCATTGCTGTTCGAGTGCCTGATCGTGATCCTGCTTGCTACCGGTCTGTTTGCCATACTCGGACTGGTACTGGTATTGATGGAGCGCAAGGTGGCGGCCCATATCCAGATCCGCCTCGGTCCGAACAGGGTCGGGCCCGGCGGTATGTTCCAGACGGTGGCCGATACTTTGAAGCTGATCATGAAAGAGGGATTGACGCCGGATCTCGCCGATAAATTCCTGTTCAATTTCGCTCCATTCCTGGTGATGATCGTGTCGATGCTGCTGTTGGCGCCGATCGCTTTTGCAAAAGGTTTCCAGATCTGGGACATCAATATCGGCGTGCTGTATATTTCAGCGATCTCATCTTTATCCGTGATCGGCATCCTGATGGCGGGCTGGGCGAGTAACAATAAATATTCCTTACTTGGCGCCATGCGCAGCGGGGCGCAGATCGTGAGTTACGAATTGTCGGCAGGGATGGCTGTGCTCTCGATCATCGTTCTATCGGGGAGCCTGCAGCTGTCGGATATCATCAATGCGCAGGCAGATGGCTGGTGGCTGTTCAAAGGCCATATCCCGGCGATCATTTCCTTTGTCATTTTCATCATCGCCGTTACCGCAGAGACCAACCGGGCGCCATTCGACCTGGCCGAAGCCGAGTCTGAACTAACCGCGGGGTTTCATACAGAATATTCGGGTATGAAGTTCGCGCTGTTCTTTCTGGCGGAGTATATTAATATATTTATTGTTTGTGCGATAGGAGCCACTTTATTCCTGGGCGGATGGATGCCGCTGCATATCGGGCATTGGGACGGATTTAACCATATCATGGATTATGTGCCTTCGTCGATCTGGTTCCTTGCAAAAACATTCCTGCTCATCTTCCTGATCATGTGGTTCCGCTGGACCTTCCCGCGTTTACGGGTAGATCAGCTGCTGGAACTGGAATGGAAATACCTATTGCCGAT
>JAFBAN010000014.1 GCA_019247775.1 Chitinophagaceae bacterium
TCCGTAATATCTTCTTCCGTTTGCGGCACCAGATGTTGTGTGCCGGTGGCGCTCATCCTGAACCAATGCGTTTCCTTGATCACTTCCTGCTGCAGGTATTTGTCGAAGTATTCGTGATAACCGATATCGATCAGCGCACCCAACTGCAGGTTGCGGACCCCTGTTTCTTCGGTCACTTCCCGCAGGGCGCAGGCTTCGATGCTTTCGCCTTTATCCAGCTTGCCCTTGGGCAGGTCCCATTTGCCCCGGCGATAGATCATCAGCAATTCTCCGTTCTCATTTTGTACCAGCCCGCCGGCCGCCACGATCTTGGGTTTGTCCATATGCACAAAGCTGTGTACAATTTCCCAATTTCCCAATCTAAAATCCAAAACCAAATCGAATACCTTCGCCGCATGACAAACGAAAAAGCCGTAGCCGAAAAACTATTGCAGGCCGGGGCCGTAAAGCTGAGTCCCGAAAATCCTTTTACCTGGGCCAGCGGCTGGAAAAGTCCGATCTACTGCGATAACCGCAAGCTGTTGTCATTTCCATACATCCGTGAGTTTATCAAAAGTGAGATGTGCAATCTGATCTTCGAACAGTTTCCGCAGGCAGAGTTGCTTGCAGGCGTGGCCACGGCGGGCATTGCCTGGGGCGCGATGGCTGCCGACCAGCTGAAGCTCCCGTATCTCTACGTTCGGCCTAAGCCGAAAGAACATGGACTGGGCAACCAGATCGAAGGCTCGTTCCAGGCCGGGCAGAAAGCCCTGGTGATCGAAGACCTGATCTCTACCGGCAAAAGCAGTCTGCAGGTGGTGGAAGTGCTGCGCCAGGCTTCTGTGGAAGTGATCGGCATGGTTTCGATATTTAACTATGGATTTGCAGTTGCAGAGCAGGCGTTTGCGGAGGCCGGAGTATCTTTCCGCTCGTTAACCGATTATGCCCAGCTGATCGGTCTGGCCGCCGAGAAGAAACTGGTAAGTGTCGAAGCCCAACAATCGCTCCTCCAATGGCGGCAGGATCCATCCAACTGGGGAAAATAACTCTCTGTGAACCTCCGTGTATTCCGTGCCTCTGTGGTGAATGGATCGAAGCGGAGGCTTTACCACAGAGGCACGGAATACACAGAGTTGCACAGAGAACCACTAAAACGCTATACGTGAAAAAGACTTTGTTATTGTTGCTGATCGCCGTAGGCATCTCGTTGGCCTCGCACGCCCAGCAGCCCAAGCCGCAATGGGTTACCATCAAATCTCCCAACCTGAAATGCTGGGAATGCAAGGAGCGGCTGGAGAAATACCTGGTGGTGGAAAATAAATCGAACATGGAAAGCGGAATGATGCAGTGGAAGATCAACCTGCTGCAGGGCGAGATCAAAGTGCAGTATCTGCCAGACCGCATTAATCCCGAAGTGATCCGCACGGCCATGAACAATGCCGGTTTCGATGCCGACGATTCGAAAGCCGACGAAGAATCCTACAAAAAACTCCCCCAGGCCTGCAAACGCGCCGCCGACGGAGGAGGCCCACAGAAAGGGAAGCCCTGCCATGTACCGCCGGTTAGCTACTAGCTATTAGCTTTTAGCTGTTAGCAGATAAAACCTCTCAATGGCTATTTTCGCTAACAGCTAACGGCTAACAGCTTAAAAAAACGCCAGCTTATGTCTCGCCTCATAATTAAACGGCACGGTGGCGAAGATGCCCGCTTTTCCCACCCGGGTAGTGCCTTTTACGTTAACCAGTACTTCCTGGCTGAATAGCATATTGAGGCTGTTCTTGAGCAGGGATTTCATGTCTACCAGGATCCTCGAGGGCAGGATGAACTCGGCCCGGCGGGGGATATGCATGAGGGTATCCAGCTGAAATTTGCCGAGATAGGTATTGTCCACATAAACATCGCAGTCCACTTTCCGCAGATCCACCCCGAAGCCGTTGGGGTTATAATAGACCAGGTCCATCGACAGGGTGGTCTGGCCGTAGCCGATCGACTCCACTTTGAAATTCTTGATATCCCGGTAATCGAATGCCTGGGGTTTGCTGCAGCAGGCCAGCACAAGCGCGAGTACCCCAAAAACGAGCAGATTTTTCAAACTTCAGATTTACTGCAAATTAGTTGAGTGGCCCCGGATTTCCGCCGGCCGCCTCCTCATTTCGTCTGGTTTTAACGGAGCGGACTGTGAACAGAATGTGGAGTAAGCAGGGTAGGGACGGAGTATCTTTAAATGAGAACTATGTGAGCGAAAGGATGGGAAAAGCGTTCAAAATCTAAGAGCAATCGACACTAAAAAATGTAGTAATTTGAATAAAACTGAAGGATTTTTAGAACCCAAATTTATTAGCATCATAATTATATAATTAACATGCTAATAATCATTCTATTACAAGATTATTCCATTATTTTATAACATCTAAAAATAGGCCGAAAGCGTCTCTTTCGACAATAAAATCAAGCTGAATCATCCGTATTATAAATGAGCACTATTATAATTGAAAGTCAGTTATTTGGAACAATTGATTATATAATCACTTTGTTTCAGAATACACATGTTAAAATAGAGCAATGGGATAACTACCGGAAAATGAGTTTCCGGAACCGGTATGTGGTGGCAGGCAGTAACGGTCTGGTGCATTTGTCGGTGCCGTTGGAAAAAGGCCGGGACCGGCAGCAGCTGATGAGGGATACGCGGGTGAGCTATTCCGGCCGCTGGCAGCAGGAGCAGATCCGGACCCTGGAATCCTGTTATGCCCGGGCGCCCTATTTCGAATATTACTGGCCGGAGCTGCGCCGGCTGCTGGAAGGCCGGGAAACTTTCCTGCTGGACAAGAACATGGCGGCCCTCAACTGGCTCGGATCCGTGCTCCGGCTGCCGGCCTCCATAAGCCTGACCGATCAATACCTGGAAGCATACCCTGAAGAGGTATCTGACCGTAGGGATAAGGTGTTGCCGAAGAACTACCTGCAGTACGATCCAGGGATCCGGTATACCCAGGTGTTTGAGGAGCGGATCGGGTTTCGACCGAACCTGTGCGTTATCGACTATTTGCTCTGCGCCGGGCCTGACCTGAAAAGCAGCTTAAAAGGCAGCGTTTTAACGTTTTAACAGCTCCCTGTACCTGCCGGGTAAAGCAGAAGCATTAATTTAGCTTTTCTTCGGCCAAAACCAAACTGAACCTGCTAAACCCCCGTCCGGCCTCCATGAAGCGTTACCGATCTGTGCTATTTTTTGCGCTCGTATTATTACGTTCAGTTGTGCAGGGACAGGATTTCTCGAATAAGGGGAAGGAATTTTGGCTGGCTTATCCGTCACACGTAGACGGTTCCAGTTCTGTAATGGGCCTTTATATTACATCGAGTGTAAATACAACTGGCACCGTTCTATTGGGCTCAGGCACCCCGGTGTCTTTTTCAGTACAAGCCAATGTTATTACCCGGATATTCCTGGGAACACAAACAGGTACTAATTCTGCTTCTGTTTATTATGCTTCGAATGCAAACGTGTACATAAACAAGGTAGCAGATGGAATTCAGTCCAACTCTGCCATTAAGATATCTACAGCAGACCCTGTGGTTGTTTATGCGCACATTATTAAATCGGCCAGAAGTGCTGCTACATTGGTATTGCCAACTCAGGTGCTGGGCAACGAATACGTAGCGACTTCTATGAATTCGAATTCAACTACGGGTGCAACATCAAACGGATCGGCAGGAGGGATCAGCGAAATCACCGTGGTGGCTACCCAGCCCAATACGACCATTGAGATCACTCCGAGTGTGTCAACAACCGGTCGTAATGCAGGCGTTGCTTATACAGTCAATATGCCTAATGCAGGCGATGTCTACCAATTGCAGAGCGCCATATCAGGTGATCTTTCAGGAACAAAGATCAATTCTAAATCTTCCAACGGATCGGTCTGCAAGCCGATAGCGGTGTTTTCCGGAAGTACATGGGCCACTTTTGATTGCACCAGCGCCGGCGGGGGTGACAATCTACTTCAGCAACTGTTTCCAGTAGGTGCCTGGGGCAAGACATTTGTTACCGCTCCCTTCATTAACCGACCCAGCGATATCTTCCGGATATTTGTAAAAAACAGCACTACAACCGTGCAGGTTCAGGAGAACGGTATTTTAACCACTCTCAATTCCTCCAGTTATAATTCTACAGGTAAATTTTATACTTATCGCTCCAATAACCCTATCGTCATTACCGGGAGTGAACCTATTCAGGTAGCACAATATATTACCTCGCAAAGTTGTAAATCCGGTTGTCCTGCAAACAATTCAGCTCCAACGACCTGTTTCGCAGA
Source organism: Chitinophagaceae bacterium (assembly GCA_019247775.1). Lineage (GTDB taxonomy): Bacteria > Bacteroidota > Bacteroidia > Chitinophagales > Chitinophagaceae > Sediminibacterium. The sequence goes on from JAFBAN010000014.1 coordinate 4,287, forward strand.
TCCTGAAATGGTACTGCTTAATCCGATCGAACAAACTTTACCTGATATAACTTTTTTTTCTGCCCACGAATCTTTTGTTCCGGCCAATCAGACAAGCATTAAGCTTCACTTTGTAAATATTATTGTTAGTAAAAACTATAAGTCAACTGTAAAAATCGATAACGCTGCGCCCAAAAGTTCATTTGTTGATATTCCTGGTACCAGCTATTCTTATCTGCAGGAAGACCTTACAACTTCTTCGGCGACGAATCCGGTACATAGAGTAGTGGCGGATACTAATTTCGCTGCCATCGTTTATGGATACGGACCTGTGGAATCTTATGGCTACAACGGGGGGACGAACGTAAAAGATTTTACGCCGAAACCTGTTTTTCAAAATCAGTTCGGTCGTATTGACTCTGCAGTCACTTGTATTAACTCACCGGTCAAGTTTTCTGTGCCATTGTCATTCGTACCAACAACTATCAAATGGGACTTCTCGGATGCACCTAATATTACGCCTAATACAACAATTCAACCGTCCCCAATAGCCGCTGATAGTACAATAATACAGAATGGGCTAACGATTAATTATTATAGTCCCGGCGGAACCTATACTTTTTCACAGGTTACTGCTAGCAGTAAAGACGTTATTAAGTTATATACCACATCTTCCACACCCGACGGCTGCGGAAACACGGAGCAGTTGTTTTCAATACCCGTTACGGTGCGCGATGCTCCGGTAGCTGCATTCCAGATCAATCACGGGGGCTGTGTTTCAGATACCCTTAAACTTGTCAATAAAAGCGTCAGCACCGGGCTTACCAGATGGCTTTGGGATTTTTCGGATGGCACTACGGCAGATGCGACAGTGGGCGATTATTCCAAAGTCTATACATCTGCCGGCACCGGTACCTATGATATCAAACTGAAAGTGATCTCGGATATCGGTTGCGCATCGCCGCAGGTTACGCAAACCCTGAACCTTTCTTCCAAACCAGTCGCCAAATTCACGCCGCCTGCAACGGCCTGTATGAACCAGGCCCTGGTATTTAAAGATGCATCTACCATACAGACCGGCACCATTACGCGCTGGACCTGGAGCATGGACAGTGGCGCCGCCCCAATCAACTATGCTTTTCCTGCCGATGCGCCGGCCACCTATACCAGTTTTGGGCCGAAGGATGTATGGCTGGTAGTCAGCTCCGGCACCGGCTGTATGAGCGATACTTTCCGGCTCAATCCACAGTTCAAAGTGAACGCATCGCCGGAACCCGGCTTTATCATACCTGAAGTATGTCTGAAAGATGCCAGTGCTCAGTTCACCGATACCACAAAAATTGCAGACGGATCTACCAATTTTGTCTATGCGTGGAATTTCAACGCAGGCAGTCCAGCCGTATCTCCCGGTCCGGATAATTCAACAAGCACGCTGCAAAACCCTGCAATCCATTATAACAAAGCCGCCGATTATAAGGTTTCGCTGAAAGTCACTTCCAACGGCTGCTCCACCACCATCTCAAAAGACTTCACGGTGAACGGCGCAAATCCTGTATCAGCTTTTGAAGTTCAGAAACCAACAGGCCTTTGCAGTAACGATTCTGTGCGCATCAAAAATAAATCGACCGTGGATTTCGGAACGGTGACAAGGCTCGAAATTTTCTGGGACGCGAATGATCCCACAAAAAAAACGGTGGACGAAAATCCATCCATCGATAAGATGTATGCGTACCGCTATCCGGATTTTCAGAGCCCCGCGTCCCAAACCTATTCAGTGAGCCTGAAGGCTTATTCCGGAAATGCCGCATCCTGCGCCCAAACTTCGTCGCAGACCATCACGGTTAATGCGAGTCCGAAAGTGAGTTTTGTTACGATGCCGGGTATCTGTTTCGATGCAGCTGCACGACAGATCACCGAAGCAAGTTTTGATAACCGGGTCAGCGGAACATTCGTTTATTCCGGAACCGGCGTAAGCCCTGCCGGGATGTTCAACGCCCAGACAGCCGGGGTGGGAGTATTCCCGATCAAATATGTGTATACTTCTGCCAAGGATTGCCGCGACTCTGCAACCGTAAGCATTACCGTATGGCCTTCGCCTGTTGCAAAATGGGGGGTAACAGCGCCGCTTTGTCAGAAAAATGATATCGTATTCTCGGATAGTTCGGTGGCCAACTACAGCAAGATCACCAAAAGGAACTGGAATTACGATGATGGCAGCGCAACGGTCACAAGAACGGATTCACTCCCGTATACGCGCAGGTTTGCGGCGGCGAAGACCTATTCGATCAGTCTGCAGGTGATCACCGACAGCGGTTGTAAAAGCCCGCTCAATACCCAGGCCATCAGGATCAATTACCTGCCGAAACCCGCTTTCAGTTTGCCTTCCATCTGCCTGCCGGATGGCAACGGTCAGTTCAACAACCAGTCCTCCATCGACGACGGCTCGGAAGCCCTGTTCAGCTACCGCTGGAATTTCAACGATCCGAATGATCCTTCCGCTTCCACGCTAAAGGATCCGGTGCACCGGTACAGCGCGCTCGGACCTTACGATGTGCAATTGAAAGTAACCAGCAAAGACGGCTGCGTGGATTCGCTTACGCAGAAACTCAATACCGTTTACCCGCAACCCAAAGCTGCATTCACGGCCAGCCCCAAAGAGATCTGCGTTGGAGACAGCATTCATTTTAAAGACCTCGGCAATGGCATTACCAGCCCTGCCGCTTCCTGGTTCTGGAACCTGGGCGATGGATCTACCTCTACTTCGCAGAACCCGGTGAAGAAATATGCAGACTCGGGCGCGCTGACAGTCAGTTTTTATTTCCTGAACGGGCAGGGTTGCGTAAGCGATACAGCCATACAGCAGATGGCGGTGAACCCGTATCCGAAACTGGATCTGGGTCCTGACCTGAAAGTGCTGGAGGGTGGCGTAGTCACCATCCGCCCGAAATTCGTGTACGGAACTGCACTGGTATATAAATGGACGCCGGCCAGTTATCTGGACAGCGATACCGCCGCCACGCCGAGGTCGACGCCGGCAGACGATATCACTTATCAATTACAGCTGACCGGAAAAGGCGGATGTTCGGTAACGGATGCTATCTTTATACAGGTATTGAAAGCGCCGGAAGTGCCGAATGCATTTTCGCCCAACGGTGACGGCGTTAACGATACCTGGCGGATCAAATACCTGGAAAGCTACCCCGGAGCAGAAATTGACGTATATGACAGGTTTGGACAGGTGGTGTATCATTCGGTAGGATATGATGTGGATTGGGACGGAACTTACAAAGGCCACCCGATGCCCGTTGGTACTTATTATTATGTGATCAATCCAAAAAACAACAGAAAGATCATTACAGGATCTGTAACGATCATCAAATAGCGTTATGAAGCTGAAGCGTATACTGGTGGTAACAGGAATATTTTGCTGTATGGCTGCAACGGCCCAGCAACGTCCTTACTATACCCAGTACATCATGAACAATTATATCATCAATCCCGCGGTGGCGGGCATTGAGAACTATTGGGATGTAAAAGCCAGTCACCGGTTGCAATGGGTAGGATTGCAGGATGCGCCTGTTACCACTTATCTCACCATTCATGGCCCTCTTCATAAAAGCGATTACGACCGGGAATCGGCTACCAGTTTTCACGCTACCGGATCCAACCCGAGGGGAGAAGCTTACTGGCGTGATTATGTGTCCGCGGAACCGCACCATGGTGTCGGCTTCACGGTGCTGAATGACCGCACCGGACCGCTTAACCGTTTCGCGGCTTATGGAACTTATGCTTACCATCTCGGTCTTTCGCCCAGCACCAGTTTATCGGCAGGTGTATCCGTCGGCATCACCAACATGAGCCTGGATGCAAGTAAACTCAACTTCGGCAATACCACGGTAGACCCTGCCGTCGCGGGCAGCGGTGTGATCAATCGCATCAAGCCTGATATCAGTGCCGGCTTATGGCTTTACTCAAGGAATTATTTTGTGGGATTGGCCGCGCAGCAGATCATTCCCCAGCAGATCGCTTTTTCCGATAATACAGTGCATCTGCAGGATGGTAAATTATTGCCGCACCTGTTTTTCAGCGCTGGTTATCGGGTACAGTTGTCCGACAATGTAAGTTTCCTTCCGTCTACCCTGATCCGCTATGTGAGTCCGCTGCCGATCGGCTTCGATCTGAATGCGAAATTCCAGTACCAGGACCTGATCTGGCTCGGCGCTTCATACCGATACCAGGATGGGTTTGCGGCAATGGCGGGACTGAACATCAGCAATTCCATCAATATCGGCTACTCTTACGATATGCAGACTTCCAACCTCAACACGGTCAGCAAAGGCACGCACGAGATCCTGATCGGATTTCTCCTGGGAAACAGGTATGGGGATTGGTGCCCGAGAAATTTGTGGTAGGAATAAGCGTTCAGCCCTTAGCCCTTAGCCCTTAGCCTTTAGCCTTTAGCTTTTAGCCTTATTGGATCCTTATCGAGATCGAATCTTCCCCTACCCGTATCCTGTTAATGGCAGGAACTACTTTTATTGTTCTGGCGAAAAGTTTCTGTATCCATGCCATCTTTTGCTGGAAACGTATCTGCATTTCGGGGTTCATTCCTTCAACGGAGATATTGTCGATCATGGTCTGAATAGACTTCAATTGGATCAGCAGTTCCGGGGTGAGCACCAGCGGCTGTTCGCGAGGCTCATTAACAGGGATCCGGGGTAAAGACAATTCTTCTTTTTCATCTGCCTGCTCTGCGGGACCGGCCTGCTGTTCCGGCGATCTTTTGACCGGGAAACGTTTCCACTGTCGGGGCATTTTTTCCAGCGTCAGCCCGGCGATCTTCAACGATTGTTCGGCAAGCTGCTGAAAGTCTTTCGCGCTGAAACTGATCATCCGCTGGCTAAGATCCTTTTTAAATTTGCCCTGGTCTTTTTTCAGCCGATAGGCCGCCTGGCCTGCCTCGGAAGCATTGGTTTTTGCTTTTTCTATTTCGCTCTGCAGCTGCCGCAGTGAACGATCCAGTTCATTATTGAGTTCGGTGCGGAGCAGCCGGGGTATATGCAAACTGTCGCCGAACAGTTTTTCCATTCCCTTCCGGGTCTGTTCCAGCGAACCGAGTTCCTTATCCATATTCAGCGTCTTGCTTTGGGCGGCGAGTTCTTGTGAGGCCTGGTTGATGGCATCGCCCACCAATGCGGAAACAGACGCTGTTGCAGCGGGCAGTGCATCCAGGCTCTGCAGCTCGTGCTGGGCCGCGTCGAGGCTTTTCTTCATCTCATCCTGCAAAGGTTTGGAAAGCAGCCAGGATGGATTGAACAATGGATTGGCATTTGGGAGGGGCGCCGCAACTTTCGGAGCCGGGATCTGCAGCTTCGGCTGCTGCGCAACAATTTGTTTGGTAACCGGGATATTCTTTTTGTCCGCTGCGGGCCTCGCAGGATTCAGCCAGGCGATCGAGGTGAGCACGCCCGTTACCAGCATGAAAGCCAGCAACTGGCGGCGATAGTTGAAACGGTTCTCTTTTTCCCCGATCATCCTTTTCACCCTAACCAGCAATTCATTTTTCCTGCTGCCCGCCGCCATCGCAAAACTGGGTGTCGCCTGCAGGCTTGCGATCCGTAACAGTGCCGCGGCATAATCGGAAGCCTGGTACCGGAACTGCAGTACCCAATCGTCGCAGCTGTTCTCTCTTTCTTTCCGGATGCTTTTGCTTAACAGCTGCGTAAACGGGTTAAAGAAAAGCGCGATCTCTACCGCAGACAGGATGATATTAACGAGATAATCGTACCGCTTGATATGGGCCAGTTCGTGCAGCAGCACGGCTTCCAGCTGCTCTGTAGTAAGGTGGTTGATACTGGCCACAGGTACCAGGATAACGGGTTTCCAGAATCCGATGGTGAGCGGCGTACTGATGGTTTCGGATAGAAAGATGCGGATCTCTTTACGGATACCCAGCTGCCCCGCAATTTTTTTAACGAACAGCCGCCATTCTACGGGTATCTTGTGGATCCCCTGTTTGCGGATCTGTTGCGTTTGCCGGTAACCGCTGATCCAGCGGATGCAAAGGATGAGCATCAGCAGCAGGTAAGCTGCAGATACATAGGGGAGCATCTGTTCCGCCCTCACTACATACTTCAGCAATACCGCATTGAAACCCTGGCTGCCGGAGATCACTGCCTGGATGCCCGGCGTATCGGAAGGGGCGCCAGCCGTATGCTGCAGCAACCCGGTATAGTAGAAGCGGATCGTAACTGCAAACCAGATAAAACTGATCAGCTGCGCAGCCACGGCCGAACGATGACGCGCTGCCGATGAAAGCGGCAATGCATAACTGACCGAAGAATACAGAAGCCATACAAGCGCGGTCTGCCAGAGGCTGTTAGCGATGGCAAAGCCCAGGGCCTGCAGAAAAGCGGACTGGAACAAAGGCTGCATAGCGCTATTGTTTTTTCAGGTTATCCAGTAGTTTTTGAATTTCTTCGAGTTCGGCTTTATTGGGTGCATGATTGCCGAGGGCCTGCATCACCAGTTGTGTGGATGATCCGCCGAAAAGTGAATTGATCATTTTGCCCACGAGTTGCTGCTGGGTGTTCTCCCGGCTGATGTTCGCCCTGTAGATATGTGTCTTGCTGCTGTCGTCGCGTTTTACGATGCCTTTCTCAAACATGATCTGCATCAGCTTGAGTGTGGTGGTGTAACCAGCATCCTTGTATTCGCCCAGTACTTCGTGTACTTCCCGAACGGTGGCCGTTCCTTTGTCCCACAACACCCGCAATATCTCCAGCTCGCTTTCGGTGGGTTTGATATTTTTCGCTGCCATTGATACGATTTTGTTCGTAAGCAATTTACGATTTGGATCGTAGATAGGGAAATATTTTTTCGTTGAGCGGTTATAAAAACGGATGGGCTCCTAAAAATTATTACCGGAGACGCAGAGGCGGAGTTAGTGGACCGGGGTCCGGTAGGAGCCGACATAGTAATTGTTGAGGGTGGTCAGTTTCAGCTGCTCATTTTTAATCGCGGCCTTTTTGTACTCTTTGAACCGGCCCTTGGTATCGAAGAAACCAATAATGCAGGAAAGGGGCTCACTTCCCTTGCGGATCTCAAGTTTGGGCTGCATCCCGAAATTGGGGATTTTGAGCGAATCGCTGATCCTAAGTTCTTTGTATTGCATACGCAAAATAAACCGGAAAGTGAGCGGGGTCTCGTACGCCGCAACGGCGAATTTCCAGTCGTTGAGTTCGTCCTTTACAGCCTCACTGTAACTGGCTACCGGGGCCCGGTTAACCGAACTGCGGGTTTCAGGGATCGTATCGTTGCTGATGATAATGGTCTTTGGTTTGTCGGCAGAGGTTTCGGTGTGCGTCTGGCATGCAGCTGCGAACAGCAAAAGGATCAGCGCGTATCTTTTCATATTGCCAAAATACATAATAACCTGATTCGGCGACAGACAAAAAAAGATCCCGCTCTGTTAAGAACGGGATCTTTTCAGGATGATATTTTTTAGCAGGATCTATTTCATCTTGATCTCAAAATTCCTTGCGCCGTTAAAATAGGGCTGGTATTTTTCGAGCACTGCTGCCGGCTGGTCTTTTCCGTTGATGGTAAGTATGCCGTTCCTGTACTCAACGGTAAGTTTATTACCTTCTGCAAAACCGTCTTTTTTCAGCGCATCGATCAGCGCCTGGAAATCCTGCGTGGTTTTTACCTCAACGGCAGGCTGGCCCGCAACAGCTGTATTCGGCGATGCTGCGGTATCGGTCATTTTGATTTCCGTCATCTGCTCTATTACCGGCTGTCCGGCGTGTGTGGCGGCGGCGGTTTTGTGGATCTGCGCGAGCGTAGGGGCGATCACGAGTGAAACGATCGACATTAATTTGATCAGGATATTCATTGAAGGGCCTGAAGTGTCTTTGAAAGGATCACCCACCGTATCGCCGGTTACGGAAGCTTTATGCGGCTCTGATTTTTTGTAATAGGTCTGGCCGTTGATCTCAACGCCTTTCTCGAACGATTTCTTTGCGTTGTCCCAGGCGCCGCCGGCATTATTCTGGAACATACCCATCAGTACGCCGCTCACCGTAGCGCCTGCCAGGAAACCGCCCAGGGCTTCGGGCCCGAGCAGGAAGCCGATCACCAGCGGCGAAACGATCGCGATGGCGCCGGGCAGCATCATTTTGCGGATAGAAGCTTCTGTAGAGATCGCCACACATTTATCGTATTCAGGTTTACCGGTGCCTTCCATGATGCCGGGAATGGTTCGGAACTGCCGGCGTACTTCTTCCACCATCGCCATCGCTGCCTGACCAACCGCACGGATCGCCAGGGAGGAGAAGATGAAAGGGATCATGCCGCCCACGAACAAGGAAGCCAGCACTTTCGCCTTGTAGATATCGATACCCGGGATACCGGCCACACCCACAAAAGCAGCAAACAAAGCCAGCGCGGTCAGGGCCGCGGAAGCGATCGCGAAGCCTTTACCGGTAGCCGCCGTGGTATTACCCACCGCATCGAGCACATCGGTCTTTTCGCGTACCTCTTTCGGCAATTCGCTCATTTCGGCGATACCGCCGGCATTGTCTGCAATAGGACCGAACGCATCGATCGCGAGCTGCATGGCAGTGGTTGCCATCATACCTGCGGCAGCGATGGCCACACCGTACAACCCGGCGCACTCATAAGAACCCCAGATACCGCCAGCCAGTACCAGTATGGGCAGGAAAGTAGATTCCATACCCACCGCCAGTCCGCCGATCACATTCGTTGCATGTCCGGTAGAGGATTGTTTGATGATCGACATCACGGGCCGTTTGCCCATGGCCGTATAGAATTCCGTAATAACGCTCATCAGGGTACCCACAACCAGGCCAACCAGGATGGCGCCGAATACCCCGTTGCGGGTGAATTCGAGACCGCGCAGGTGCATGGTTTCGGGTAAAATATAGTAGACCAGTCCGGCGCAGGCGGCAGCGGTGAGGATGATCGATCCCCAGTTGCCCATGTTCAGCGCCTTCTGCACGGTGGAAGTGTTCACGCCTGCAGATTCGCTGATGCGGACGAAGAAAGTGCCGATGATAGAGAACAGGATGCCTACGCCCGCGATAAGCATGGGCAGCAGGATAGGGGCATAGCCTCCGAATTTATCAACCGAAACGGTTTCCTGGCCAAGCACCATCGTAGCCAGTACCGTAGCAACATAAGAGCCGAACAGATCGGCGCCCATACCGGCCACGTCGCCTACATTATCGCCTACATTATCTGCAATGGTTGCAGGATTGCGCGGATCATCTTCAGGAATGCCGGCCTCAACCTTGCCCACCAGGTCGGCGCCCACATCCGCAGCTTTGGTGTAAATGCCTCCGCCTACCCGGGCAAACAGGGCGATGGATTCGGCGCCCAGTGAGAACCCGGTCAGTATTTCAATGGTACGGAGCATCTCCGATGAGTTGGAGGCAGCATCCGGCGCGAAGATCCGGTGCAAGATCAGGTAAACCGAACCCAGTCCCAGTACGGCCAGTCCGGCCACACCCAATCCCATCACGGCTCCGCCGGTAAAAGAAACCTGCAAAGCTTTGGAAAGACTGCTTCTGGCTGCCTGTGCGGTACGCACATTGGCCTTGGTAGCGGCTTTCATGCCGATATAGCCGGCCACGGCGCTGCAGACAGCGCCAAGAATAAATGCAAATGCGATAGACCAGTGTGAATGCGGGTTACTTCTTGTCATCACACCCAGTAAAAACGCAACGATCAGTACGAAAAAGGCAAGGATCTTCCATTCTGCTTTGAGGAATGCCATCGCGCCCTCGGCGATATAATTGCTGATCTCTTTCATCCGGTCAGTGCCGGCATCCTGTTTTGAAACCCAGTTGAATTTGATCAGTGTGTACAGGAGACCTATCACTCCCATCGCCGGAACAGCGTAAAACAACATTTTGTCCATAAGTCTGGTTCTGTCAGTATTAGTTTGAAAAGTCTGCAAAAATAGGGGTAAAACTCCTAAGTTGCTACGCCTGTACCGGGAGTTAAAAAGTAGATTTTCCCGTAAGATTTATGCAGGTAAAGCGTGAAATACCCTGAGAACCGGTCTTTGGAAAAATAAGCGCTATTCTCCGCCGCCCGATTCCTCGAGCTGCGTAGTATCGGGATGCCCGGTAAATACAGAACTGATCTTGCCTGCGGCCCAGATGCTGGGATTGAATTTATTGCCCAGGATGATCACTGTTGCAGTGTCTGCGATCAGTCGCTTGAATACCGCATTGTTACCATGCCACCAGCCATTATGATAAACGATGGTAGGCTCCGGCGGTTTGATGAGCAGGTGCCAGCCCAGGCCATAATTCCTGATGCTGCGGTGCTCATTGCTGTATGGCCGGTATGCGAGTTCGAGCGTCTGCGGACTTACAAAACTTCCGTCGTACAGGGCCTTATCCCATAAAAGCAGATCGCGGACGGTGGTATAAACGTTCTTATCTCCATACACACAATCCAGCTTTTCCAGGCGGAACGGCGTTCTGTTCGGATTATAGGAAGGCACATAGTTGGCGGTATCCTTTACGCTGAAGATATAAGTATGCGTCATTCCCAGCGGCTTGAATACGGTCTGCTGCATGTACTCAGGGAACGGCGTGCCCGTGAGCTTCTCAACGATCAGCGCCAGCATGGCGAAATTGGTATTGCAATAATAGAAATGCCGGTTAGGTGAGCTTTCCAATGCAGGACGGTGGCGGATCATGTAATCCAGCACATCATTATTAGTAGCAAGACCGGTAACATCGATCGGCGCCTTGATGGTGCGGGTCCGTTTTACCATTTTACCGCGACGGTTGCGGACGGTGGTAACGATGGTTTGTGTGCCGTCCATGAAATGCTCGTATTTGGGAAGTCCGCTACGATGCGATAATAGATCACGGATGGTAATGCCGGGGTAGGGGAAATTCGGCAGGTATTTCTCCACGCCATCCTCCAGCCTGATCTTACCTTCCTCCATCAGTTTCAGTACAACCGTGGCCGTAAATGTTTTGGAGATGGAGGCTACATGAAAAGGAGTATTCTCGGTGATCGGTTCCTTTGTCTGGAAATTGATCAGTCCATGGTAATCCTCGAATACGATCTCGCCGTTCTTGGCCATCAGGATGGCGCCGTTGAAACCGCGTTTGAGTAAAAGGGATTCGTATAAGGGTTCGATCGCGTTGGCGTAGTAATTCTTTGCAGCAGGCCCCAGCCCCGAAAATTTCACGGGGGTTACTACTGCTACCGTATCGGGTGGCGGCGGGGTAGGCGCCGAACCGCATGCGGTGATCAGTAAACTGAGGATCGGGATTATCATCGTTCTGAACATCAGGTCTTTTACCTACTGAAGCTGCAAATATAAGACCTGCGCTTACGGGCCACAACTCCGTGGAAAACTATCCCCACCGTTCAAAAATAATAACATTTATTTTCGCTCCATGAGCAAAACGGCTATTACAAGCTACCCCAAAGAGCGTATTAATATCCTCTTTCTCGAAAATATCAGCGATAAAGCGGTACAGCAGTTCAAACAGAATGGGTACACCAATGTACGCCGCCTCGGCGGGGCGCTCAGCGAGGAAGAGCTGATCCGCGAGATCGGGAATGTGCACCTGCTGGGTATCCGGTCAAAAACACATATCCCGGCCCGGGTGCTGGCTGCGGCCACCAAACTGCAGGCCATCGGCTGTTTCTGTATCGGGGTGAACCAGGTAGATCTGAAAGCCGCTACCAGATCGGGCGTGGTCGTTTTCAATGCACCCTACAGCAATACCCGCAGCGTGGCCGAGCTGGTGATAGGCGCTGCCATCATGCTGATCAGGCGGATCCCCGACAAGAACAAAGCGGCCCATGAAGGGGTATGGCTGAAAGATGCCAAAGGCAGTTTTGAACTGCGGGGCAAGACCCTGGGCATCATCGGCTACGGCAATATCGGCTCACAGGTGAGTGTGCTGGCCGAGGCTTTGGGTATGAAAGT
>JAFBAN010000121.1 GCA_019247775.1 Chitinophagaceae bacterium
GAAATATCGAATGTGCCGCCGCCGAGATCATAAACGGCGATCGTTTTCTGTTCGTTCTTATCGAGTCCCAATCCATACGCCAGGCTGGCCGCCGTGGGTTCGTTGATAATACGGAGCACATCGAGTCCGGCGAGTTTTCCTGCATCCCGTGTGGCCTGCCGCTGTGCATCGTTGAAATAGGCCGGCACTGTGATCACCGCTTTGCTTACCGGGGTTTTGAGGATATGTTCGGCCCTTTGCTTGAGTTCTTTGAGAATAAAGGAAGACAGTTCAATGGGCGAGTAGAATTTATTGCCTACCTGCACTTTTACCAGGCTTTCGGCATCATCGTCGATCACTTTATAGGTGAAAAAATCTGCGTGTTCGCTGATATCGCGATAGCTTTTGCCCATCAGCCGCTTGGCGCTGAAGATCGTGTTCTGGGGTTCTGTTTCGAGATATTCTTTGGCCTCCTCTCCTACGATCACATTCCCCGACCCATCAAAATGCACGATACTTGGCACCAGGCTGCTGCTGTCGTGTTCTTTCAGTGCCACAGGCTGGCTGCTTTCGGGATGAATGATGGCGACAAGACTATTCGTCGTTCCCAGATCTATTCCCACGATCATCTCCTCCTGCTGCAGGCTGCCTGTTGCTATGTTGATTGCGATCTTTGCCATGTTGGATATTTCAATTGCAAAAGTAGTGAATGGTGAATTGTGAATGGTGAATTGTGAATGGGATCTGCTCGACAGTAGCGGAGGTCCATGGTCCATAGTCCATAGTCCATGGTCTACGGACTATGGACTATGGACCCTGCCTCATTCACCATTCACGCGTCACGCTTCCACCACTGCCGTGCCGCTGAGATAGTCGTGCAGGGGTTTGCCGAGGAAGGGGATGAAAAACAGATCGATGATCGTAAGCCGTACAAGGCTGCGCAGCAGGATGCGGCCGATACCCGCCCGCCGGCCTGCTTTATTGACCACTTTGGAAAAACTAAACCATTTGCCGGGTGTTCTGGCGAAAACGGACTCGAACAGGGAATAGTAAACGAACAATGCACCGAAAAAGAACCAGCCGAAATTATAATAAGTGTAGCCCCAATAAGTCACGTACCAGTTATGTGCTTTGTAGCTGTAGTATGCGATAATAAAAATGAGCAGGGTATCTACCAGGAAATTCAGGATCCGGGTTCCGTCGCCGACAGGTTTCATGGGGCGAAAGTAAGAAGAGTTTGGGGTTTGGGGTTTGGGGTTTGGGGTTTGGGGTTTGGGGTTTGGGGTTTGGGGTTTGGGGTTTGGGGTTTGAGGTTTGGTTGATGCGTTGCAAGTTTTACCGAAAAGGCGCAAGGGGGTGAGGCGTGAGGCGTGAGTAAATGTTTAAGACCTGGCTTTATTGGGGGCATGGCTCTGTTGGGGTCCATAGTCCATGGTCCATGGTCCATGGCGATGCACTGTGGTCTATGGACCCGGCCTTTCACCATTCACCATTGACCATTGACGCCTCACGACTGACGCCTCACGTCTCACGGTTCACGCCTCACGTCTGACGCCTCACGTCTCCCGATTCCTTACTTTTGCCGAAAGACCAAAACAGATGAACCTGATCGAAGAATTACAGTGGCGGGGTATGATCCAGGATATTATGCCGGGGACGGAAGAATTGCTTCAGAAAGAAATGGTATCCGGCTATATCGGCTTCGATCCTACTTCGGACAGCCTGCATATCGGCAGCCTGGTGCCTATTCTGTTACTGGTGCATCTGCAGAAAGCGGGGCATAAACCTTTTGCACTGGTGGGCGGCGCCACGGGTATGGTAGGCGATCCTAGCGGAAAAAGTGAAGAAAGAAATCTGCTGAGTGAGGAGGTATTGCTGCATAACCAGAAAGGGGTGCATGCGCAGTTGTCGAAGTTCCTTGATTTTACAGCCGGCAAACCCAATGCTGCGGAGATGGTGAATAACTATGACTGGTTCAAGGACCTGAGCTTCCTGCATTTTATCCGTGATGTGGGCAAGCATATCACTGTTAACTATATGATGGCGAAGGACAGCGTGAAAAAACGGCTGGAGGGCGATACGGGTATGAGCTTTACGGAGTTCACTTACCAACTGGTGCAGGGTTATGATTTTTACTGGCTGTACCAGCACAAGAACTGCAAACTGCAGATGGGCGGCAGCGACCAGTGGGGCAATATCGTTACGGGTACCGAACTGATCAGGCGTAAGGCCGGCGGGGAAGCATTCGCTTTTACCTGCCCGCTGATCACCAAGGCCGATGGCGGAAAATTCGGCAAGACCGAGAAAGGGAATATCTGGCTCGATCCTAAAAAAACATCTCCTTACCAGTTCTACCAGTTCTGGCTGAATGCAAGCGATGAGGACGCGAAAAAATGGATCAGGATATTTACTTTATTGCCGAGGCCCGAGATCGAGGAACTGCTTGGCAGGCATGAGTCGGCGCCGCATGAACGTGTGCTGCAGAAAAAACTGGCGGAAGAGCTTACCTGTTTCGTACACAGCAGGAGCGATTTCGATTTTGCCGTAAAAGCATCGGATATCCTGTTTGGGAATGCGACCACGGAAATATTGCAGACCCTGAGCGAAGAACAGTTGCTGCAGGTGATGGAAGGCGTTCCCGCCATCGATGTGCAGCGCAGCGCTTTGCAGGATGGTTATGACCTGGTGAGTTTTCTCGCCGATACGAATATCTTCCCCAGCAAGGGCGAAGCGCGCAAGATGTGGCAGTCGGGCGGTGTGGGATTGAACAAGGAAAAGATCAGCACCGATAAAACTTCACTCAATACCAAGGATCTGCTGCAGGACAAATACCTGCTGGTCCAGAAAGGCAAGAAGAATTATTTCCTCGTGAAAGCGGTGTAAACCTTTACCATGAAAGTGTATTTCATTTCCGGGCTGGGAGCTGATGAAACTGCTTTCAGTAAACTCAGCCTGCCTGGTATTGAAAAGGTCCATCTCAACTGGCTGGTACCGGAAAAGAAGGAAAGCATCGAGGCTTATGCCGGAAGAATGGCTGCGCGGATCACGGAGCCCGGGCCGGTGATCGTAGGATTGTCTTTTGGAGGGATGATGGCTATCGAGATCGCAAAACTGATCCCGGTAAAAAAACTGATCCTGTTGTCGAGCGCCAAACACCGGAAAGAACTCCCTTCCTATTTTTCCGTGTGCCGGTATATTCCATTGCATCGCTGGCTTCCGCTGAATAAGATGGCTTCCAACAGGCGCATCATGAACCTTGTGTTAGGCGCCCGCACGCGTGAGCAGCGGGAGCGTCTGAAAAAAGTGATCGATAATACGATCGAAGGTTTTAATGAATGGGCGATCGACCAGGTGATTAACTGGAAGAATACGGAGCCGCCTGCAAATGCCTCGCATATTCATGGGGATGCGGATCGTCTGTTGCCGCTGCGGTATGTAAGAGCTGACTATATTATTAAGAATGGCGGGCATTTGATGGTGGTCAATCAAGCAAAAGAGGTATCAGCTCTTTTACAGAAACTGATACCTCTTTATTAATACAAATCCGTGCTGTTAATCCTTACTATGCTATTGCATCTTCAAAATCCCTTTTGGCCTCATGATTGGCCTTGCGGAAATATTTTCTTACGCTTTCGTGGGCATCACCGGCGGCATCTGCAAAACGATGCAGGCCATTAGCTGTAGCATTCCTGTTCCGCATGTAATAGTAGTACACACCTGCTGCCGCTAAACCTATCATGCCGCTTGCCATTAATATCTTTTTCATATCACTGATTTTGTTTCAATTTATAAATGCAATCCGCATTCCAGACAAAATCAGCCTTAGCCGTGGAACTTATTTCACAGTTTTGATCACTTTCCACATCTCCTCGGCCACCAGCAGGTTGCCATTATGGTTGAGGTGTACGCGGTCTGTGGTGAGGATACCCAATTCTTTGTTATCGGGGTTATTTTTAACACTGTATTGCTGAAAAAGGCTTCGCAGATCCACCAACGGGATACCGTTCTTGGCTGCGTAGGTGCGGAGCCAGCCGCTGTAGAGGTTAAGATCACCGTCCTGCTGGTTGGAATTATCGTAGCGTTCGCCGATGACTGCCGGTGTGGCGATGATCACTTTGATACCGGCCGCCTGCAGTTTGGATACGATGGTCTCATAGAACTTGCCGAATTTGGGAAAATCCGTGCCGGTGCCGCTGGATGCTTTATGCCAGACATCGTTCACGCCAACATAGATGACCACGATATCGGGGCTCTTTTTCAGCACATCGTCTTCCATGCGGAGGTACAGGTCGTATACCTTATTGCCGCCGATGCCGGCGCCGATGGTCTCGTAGTTGTTCTCCTGTCCTTCCTGTCGGATCAGGGAATCGATGAGTTTGATATAGCCGCCGGGGTTAACGCCGGCCTGGGTGATGGAGTCGCCGAAAAACAGGACTTTTTTCTTACGCTGGTAGTTGAATGACATCAGGATCATACCTGCTACAAAAAGGGCCAGAAGGATGAGTTTGCTCATGTGCCGGTATTTTTAGTTGGTCCGTCAATATACTAAAAGGCTGGATGTGCAGGGCCCTTTTTTTACCGCGGAGGCGCAGAGACGCGGAGCAACTGGGCTGATCTGTCGTACCTGCACCCTTCCCCCGGGGGACTATCGTTCTAATCAGCGCTAATCTTAAGTCTCTGCGTTAAATATTTGGAACAATTCTTTCGGGAACCTATTTTTGCACCCCATTCCGATAAAGAATGTGAGGATTGCCCGATAGTATAAGGGTAGTACAACTGATTTTGGTTCAGTATGTCTTGGTTCGAATCCAGGTCGGGCAACGAAGCGGAAGATGAAAGTCTTCCGCTTTTTTATTGGCTTATCAAAGGTAAGGTTGTTGGCGGCGACCAACAGTGGCGTGGAGTATTTCCCTTTTTTTCGTGGTAGTTGTTGCCAGTTCCAAATTTTAGGTTTACTTTCAGATTCCCCCTCTCAATATCCTCCACTCGACTCCACATCTGTTCATCTTCAACAGTAGAATATTCATGATTCAACTTTCAGCATTTCTAGGTGCGGTTAAAAAGAAAGAAAGAACAGATCAGTATTTGATTCTGGCAGCATTATATTGTTTATCAGCTCAAATTAACCCTGTATCAAGTAAACAGATAACTGACTTACTTAAATTACACCTAACCTCAAATTTACCTACGAATCCAACTAGTAGCTTGCGAAGCTATGTCGGTCTCGTATCGCCTGTCCAAAAAGGTCCGCCAATTCTCTGGTTGTTAACTCCGGACGGCCTAAATCGATTACGCTCGATGAGCGGATTGCAACTTAAGTCTGAAACAGATGCGAAAGAATTTGAAACTGATATAGGACTTATTTGTGCTTTAGAATTCCCAGAATTTGCTGCAGTAATCGACGCTTTTAAAGAACACGAGTGGAAGGAATTAGTTGATCCTAAATACACCCATGTTTACAGAGAATCTAGTATCAAAACGAATTCAAATGAAAATTTAAGATTGATTGGAACAACCTCCACTTCAATGGGACTAACTGCTGCTGCGATTGCTACAACACAATTGATAATGCAATTCAAGCCTCGAATTGTTGTTATGGTCGGAATCGCTGCCGGAACTCGCTCCGGGGGTAAGCAATTTGGAGACATCTTGACTGCTGATCCAAGTATTGATTACAATTCTGGAAAGGTGGTAGATGACAACGGAATTAGGGATTTTCAACCTGATCCTTATCCAATCGGGCTGAATCCGCGTCTACGAAGCGTATTGGCAAGATATCGCGGCAATCATCCGGTCTTTGAAAAAATTCGCAAGCAATGGCCAGGAACTGCTCCATCAAAAGTAAACCATCTTCATATCGGTCCGTTAGGCGCAGCTGATCAGGTTATAGATGATGCTACTCGAATAATAGAGATACAAAAAAACTGGCGCAAATTGATAGGTGTTGAAATGGAGACATATGGTGTATATAGAGCTGTGTATGAAGCGCCTGAACCTAAACCAAGAGTTGTATCGTTTAAGGCAGTATGTGATTTCGCAGCTGAAAAAACAGATTCTTGGCAAGAATATGCGGCGTATACGGCTGCTACGTTCGCTTATGAGTTTTTAAAAACTGAATGGGCTGCACTTTGGCAAAAAACAAAATAAAAAAACATGGCAAAGCAAACTAAACCGACAATCGACCCCGAAATTGCTGCAATTAGTGAGGTATATGCTGCATTAAAAGATCTTGACCCTGACGCTCGCAAACGGGTATTAGATTATGTTTCTGAAAAGTTCAACATTGTGAGGTCGACTAATCTAGTCAACGAAGAAGCATCGTCCGAACGAGACGAGCGACCATACGAAACTGCACATGCACCTACAACTGAGGATGAATTTGAAGGAATAAGCCCGGTTGCAAAAAAATGGATTGCAAGAAGCGGGATTAGTGCCCAAAAATTGATGTCAATTTTCAGTTTAGGCATTGACGAAATCGATCTGGTTTCAAAATCGGTTCCCGGCAACGGAAAAGCTAGTCGTACAAGGAGTATATTTCTTTTAAAAGGCATCGCAGCATATCTTGGAACCGGAGTTCCAAGAACTACCTATGAACAAATCAAAGAAACTTGCTTGCATTACGATGCATGGGATTCACCGAATTTCGCGAAATATGTAAAGTCATTTGCTGCCGAAGTATCTGGTGCAAAGGATACAGGATACACCTTGACAGCTCGAGGCATTTCTGAAGCGACTAATCTTATAAAAAGCATGACCGGCCAAGACTGATTATCTAAATTATATCCGCCCTAACAATTTCATGTCAGTTAAGAAATGGTTGGAAAAAAATCCAGTTAGGCCAACGAAGGGAAAGATGAGAGTCTTTCCCTTTTTTCTTGCTAAACTGTGAAAAATAGTTGTTGATCAGGCGACGAACACGGCGGAGTCTTTCCGTTTTAGCTCCCCAGTCATCGTTTAACTGCACGTTACAGACCAGAAGGTTCTGCCTTAAAGCACGGGCCACAAATAAAATTCAAAAAAAAATGAGGTAATAATGCAAATCGTACGATTTTAATCGTATGTTTGATACATGAGCAATCCTCCAAAATCAAAAACGGCCGCCGAGCCTACCAATGCAGAACTCGAAATCCTTCAGGTGTTATGGGAATTTGGGCCTTCTACCGTTCGCTTTGTACATGAAAAGCTAACCGGTCAGAAAAAAGAAGTCCAGTATACCTCAACCCTGAAACAAATGCAGGTAATGACTGAAAAAGGTTTGCTGACCAGGGATGAAAGCCAGATGAAACATGTGTATACCCCGGCGGAAAAAGAAAAGGATGTAAAATCTAGGTTCCTGAACAAATTTGTCCATTCATTTTACCAGGGTTCGGCAAGCCAGCTGGTGCTGCAGCTGCTGGGAGAGAAAAAAACATCAAAAAAAGAAATACAGGCTATCAAGGAAATGCTGAAAAATCTAGACTAATCAACAACCTCTATAAGCTATGGAGCAGATCACCAAAGCCGTCAGCCTCACCTTTATTCATTCTATCTGGCAGGCTTTGCTTATTTATTTTGCCGTGAAACTAGCCTTACTGCTTTCAGAAAGAAGGTCGCCGGTATTTCGTTATTATATCAGTTTTTCGGGACTAGTCGTGTTCATAACCGGAGCGGCAATAACATTCGCAGCAGTTTTACCCGCCGGCGGAGGTCTACAGCCGCCGGGTCTTTCCAATAGTACGTCAGTCATCATTAACTCAACTGCTGCCGGTTGGTCTTTGCTAACCTGGTGTGCTGCGCATTCGAATGAGATCTGCTTAGTCTGGCTGGCTTTGTTCATTCTGAAAAGTATCCAGACATCAGTTTCGATCCTTTCCATCCATCATATTGCCCGTAACGCTACGCCGGTAACGCCTGCCTGGCAACAAAGGCTCGATCAGCTCAGCCGGGGCATAGCACTGAAGAAGGGTATCCTGATGAAAGAATCTAAAATGGTGCACCAGCCCCTGGTAGCCGGTTTTTTCAAACCTGTGATCCTGCTCCCGCTGGCCATGCTGACAACCTTGCCACCTGCTGAAACGGAAACGATATTGTTGCATGAACTAGCCCATATCAGGCGGAAAGACTACCTCGTCAACTGCATGCAGGCGATTACGACCACAATTTTCTTTTTTAATCCTGCGGTGACCGCGCTCTCCACTTTGATCAGGAATGAAAGGGAATTCTGTTGTGATGCTATTGCTATTTCGGCATCAGGCGATAAAAAAATATTCATAAATGCATTGCTCTCGTTTGCCCGGTTCCATAACGAATCGGCTTCTGCAGTGCTGTACGCGAACGGGAACAATGCGGTTACTTTAACAGAACGGGTTTACAGGATCATCCACGGCCGCTACGGAAAAGCAGGCCTTCCCGAAAAAATTTCCAGCCTGCTTTGTTTATTGGCCGGCATTGCCTTGATGGCTTTCTCGACCGTTCCGGCGAAAAATCCGGTTGCTGCTCCGAAAGCTAAAACCATCCCAGCTATCACTTCAGCAAAAGAAGCTCAAAAAAAGCCTGCGTCCGCAACCTATGGAAAGCTTTCTCATGGCTCTACGATCGGCAGTTACGGAAAGCCTGTGGTGTCTGATAACTCTTTGCAAAAATCCATTCCACGCGATACCGTGCCAGCCGGCGAATCGCAGGAATTTAAAGATGGGTACAGGGCCGCCCAGAATTATCTTAACCAGCCCGCCGGCAGTGATGCAAAAAAACAACTGGAAACCGGTCTTGATCCGAAAAAGGGGGGCAGCGCCATTTTGCGAACAAACAACGATAATCAATATAAAATAGAGCTGGAGCGGCTTCAGCAGCGGAAGCGGATCATTTAGTCCACATAAGAAGCCGGTTTTTTTGTCATTATGTAGTGACCTGGCCCGGTATTGCCCTAACTATTCAAAACACCCTTTATGAAATACATCCAATTTTTATTACTATGCTATGTGAACAGCGGCTCCGCCCAGTTATCAGGTGAACAGATCCTGAAACAATCGGCCGCGAGAATAAAAACCCTGCGTTCAATCACGTACAATATTTTTTCTGAAACCGGAAAAGAAAAGGCTAATGCTGATATCACCATAAACCGCGTAAAGGACTTCCCGGTATTCGAATTCGCGCAAATTAAAGTAACAGGCCTTGTAATGGCCGATACCGGAAGCCGGCAGGTGAGGTTCGCCTCTGACGGAAGCCGGTTTGAATACCTGGATCCGAAGACAAATGAACTGACAAGGATCGACAGCGCCACGATGCCCAAGATCTGGCATACCGGATTGATACAGGAATTATCGATCCCCATTTTTCCTTATCAGCAGAAAGAGCCGCTGCTTTCTTTTATTCAAACCCTGAAATACGCCGACAAATTAAACGACACGACTATATACAGCATTCCATGTTATAAGATCCGCGTAGGCTACGAGGTAAACGATCCCACGCGCGGTAAAACAACTTTTGAAACAACACTGCTTATCGGCAAAAACGATATGCTACTCTATGGTATCGAAAACGGGTTCTCAAAAAAATATATCAGGGTGAGGGAAATCGACAAAGTGTATGAAAATAATTTCTTTGCGCTTGCATCATTGGCCAATATCAAAACGGTTACGGGCCAGGAGTCGATCGCAGAAGGTTTACTGCCTGTTGGTATTGATGCGCCCGACTGGGTACTTCCCTCCCCTGGCGGAAAGGATATTACCTTAAGCAAACTGAAAGGCAAGGTGGTGCTACTTGATTTCTGGGGTACCTGGTGTGTGCCCTGCATTAAATCAATGCCCGATATACAGGCAATTGCCGACCACTTTAAAACATCACCGGTTACAGTGATCGGCGTTTCCGTGGAAACTGAAAAATCAGCCGATCCAGGAGGATTTGTAAAACGACGTGGATTTACTTATCCGATTGCATTGAACGGTAATACGATCGCTCAAAAATACAAACTGATCGTCTTCCCCAGTATCTATATTATCGACAAACATGGCAGGATCATCCACCGGGAATCCGGAACAGGAAGAGAGAATTTTAAAGAAGACATTATCGAAAAAATAAAAACAGCACTAGCAGAAAATTGACCGCGAAAAGTCACCGACACATCGTCGATCTTTTCTACAGATGTCTCCCCCGGACGCAAAATTCTGAAGAGTATAAACTGGTTGCCACTATCATTGAAAATGGCAATAAGTTTTTAATAGCTCCTGGGCTGTAATCGCTGTTTATTTACTCCAGAAAATCCCTTATTTTCATAAGGCTGACCAAACCTGACTGCTGATGTCCCCCTGCAAGATCCTTATCGTAGAGGATGAATCACTTGTTGCTATGGATATGACCGATACCCTTAAGCGGCTCGGGTATGAAGTGCTCCCTTCTGCCATGTATTATGAAGAAGCGCTGGTACAACTCGATACCGGCAAACCCGACCTGGTTTTGCTGGATATTAACCTTGGCGAGGGTAAAACGGGTATCGACCTGGCATATGTGCTGAATACAAAGTACCAGCTCCCTTTTGTTTTTGTGACCTCGCATTCCGACCGGCATACCGTCAGCGATGCCGTGGCTGCGCAGCCCAGCGGCTATCTTGTTAAACCATTCGACGCCGACGATCTGTTCACTTCCATTGAAGTTGCTATCGCGAATTTTGCGGGTAGAAAAGGATTGCCGCAGGCTGCCGATGCCGGCGTAAGGGTGAATGACAGCATCTTTATCAAAACAGACCGGAATTTTGTGAAGGTGAGCGTGGAAGATATCTGCTACCTGGAGGCGGAACACAATTATATTTTTGTCCATTCCTCAAACGGGAAGCATATCGTCCGCTCTAATTTCAAGGATTTTATGGTGAACCTTCCCGTAGAAAAATTTGTCAGGGTGCATAAATCGTTCATGGTGCGGCTCGACAAAGTGGATGGGTTCTCTTATACCGACATCAGCATCAAAGGCCATGAGATCCCGCTCAGCCGCATGTACAAGGACGATTTTTTGGCGAGAATGAACCGGGTTCAGTGAGTAAACACTCGCAGCGGCTTAGGTTGTACCCAAATTCCTGCATCTTGTACCTAATTTTTGCGCAGCGGGTCATATTGCTTCATTTTTACAGCTTAGGAATGGTGGATCGCTCCCGCATATCAGCTCATGGCTTCCAGGCGAGAAAACTGGTGCTGTTGATGGCATGCATTTACTACATGCCGATACGGTGTGATGCACAGTATCTCAATATCGATAAAGATTCCATACGCCGCGAGATCGCACATGCAGGATCGGACAGTGCAGTGTCGGGGCTGTACGGTGTATTGGGATGGGAGCTGCGTTACAGCAACCAGCATGAAGCGGTTCGCCTTGCTGATGAGATGATCAGGATATCCTCCCCTGTAAACGATTATCTCCGGCTTGCAGAAGCCTACCGGATCAAGGGTTTTGTAAAAGTAGTGAACCAGGATCTTCGCGGGTGCCAGGAAATGTATGCGCTGGGGATCGATTACGCAATGAAAGCGGGCAGTCATTATTATCTCGCATCATTCTATAGCCTGACAGGAGGCATGTACCAGGACAAGGGTGATTTCGACACGGGTATCCGGTATTATCTCGATGCGCTGAAAGA
>JAFBAN010000234.1 GCA_019247775.1 Chitinophagaceae bacterium
AGTGTGCTGATCAATGCCAGTTTCTCATTCACTTCCTCCGATTCGGCGCTGAGCCGTTCTGCCCGGTCCTGCATACTGCGGGTGATGTGCAGCGACTCGATCTTTTTTTCCAGGAACAATACCTGCAGCAATGAAGTCGTCTGGTTATTTGCACGGGCCAGGTCCTTGATCTTATCGAGGATGCGCAGGCTCTGGTGATAAAGTCCCTTGTTGTAAAGCAGGCGCGCAAAATCCAGTTGCTCGTGTAATTGCAGGTCGATATGACTATCCGGGTTCAGAAGGCGCAGACTGCTGAGTATTTCGCGGTACAGATGGGCTTTCAGGTTAGAAAGCTGTTGCTTCTGGATGACCGGATTCCTAACTAACAGTTGTTCTTCATCGTACTGCTTCATTTTATCCAGGGCATCGAAAAGCTGTACCACTTTCAGGTCGCCCGAACCCGAATTGCGGGTCATATAGAGCTTAAAGTTCCTTTTCTCGGATCTTTCGAGCGAATGGACAAGCTGGTATACGGCATCTGCAGAGCGGTTGGGCATCGTAATTATTTTGGCTCGAAATCCAGTACCGGCGCGGGTTTCAGGCCGTCCATCCGGGTTTATGGAGCGTAAAATAGCTCCAATTTTGATTGAATAACCCGAAGATACTCAGCTAAATTCGATAATGGCAGGCTATCTCTTTGTTATTAAAGGCAATCGGTAACAAAAATAAATAGCCTGCTCTTTTTATCTGAACGATTGTAAAAAATTGATGGATGGACCAGGTTTTCATTTTTGATACCACGTTGCGTGATGGGGAGCAGGTGCCGGGCTGCAAGCTCAACACCAAGGAGAAGCTGGAACTGGCCCTTAAGCTGGAGGCGCTGGGCGTTGATATCATCGAAGCCGGTTTTCCGGTATCGAGCCCCGGAGATTTTAAGTCCGTGGAAGAGATCTCGAAGATCATGACGCGTGCGGTTGTGTGCGGACTGAGCCGTGCGGTACAG
This sequence comes from Chitinophagaceae bacterium, assembly GCA_019247775.1. Taxonomy (GTDB): domain Bacteria; phylum Bacteroidota; class Bacteroidia; order Chitinophagales; family Chitinophagaceae; genus Sediminibacterium. The sequence goes on from JAFBAN010000234.1 coordinate 983, forward strand.
AAAGACATCGAAGTGGCCGGTGAGGCGCTAAGGCATGCCCGCCGTTCACGGATCCATACCGGCATTGGCACTTCCGATTTTCATATCCGTTCCAAATTCAATTCAACCCGCGACGAAATATTGCAGCGTGCCGTGCAGGCCGTTACCTGGGCCAGGAATTATACCGACGACGTAGAGTTCTATGCAGAGGATGCGGGCCGCACCGACAATGAGTACCTCGCCCGCGTTTGCGAAGCAGTGATCAAAGCCGGCGCCACCGTACTCAATATTCCGGACACTACCGGGTATTGTCTTCCGCAGCAATATGGCGATAAGATGTCTTACCTGATCAACCATGTGCCCAATATTGATAAAGCCATACTCTCCTGCCATTGTCATAACGATCTCGGGTTGGCTACTGCCAATTCAATTGCGGGCGCTATCGCCGGGGCAAGGCAGATCGAGTGTACGATCAACGGTTTGGGCGAAAGGGCGGGCAATACCTCACTGGAAGAAGTGGTGATGGTACTGAAACAACACAGGCAGCTGGGATTATATACCAATATCCAGACCCAGATGCTCAACCCCATCAGCCGGGAAGTGGCCGATACCATGCGCGTGCCGGTACAGCCGAATAAGGCCATTGTAGGTGGCAATGCGTTCTCGCATTCTTCGGGTATTCACCAGGATGGATTCCTGAAAGATTCACTGACGTATGAGATCATCAATCCTGATGAAGTAGGTGCAGACGGCAGCCGTATCGTACTCACTGCGCGAAGCGGCCGCAGCGCGCTGGCGCATCGTTTTCAGAAACTGGGTTATTCATTCAACCGAAATGATATAGACGTTCTGTATGAATCGTTCCTGCAGGTAGCAGACAGAAAAAAAGAAGTTGAGGAGGAGGATCTGCATCAGCTGGCAAAGGCTTACAGGCCCGAGCCGGTCATCGCTTAGGATTTTCTCATCAGTATAGTTTTAGTTTGAGTGGCGTGGCGCTTCTGCGCCACGCTTAAATTAAACAGCATTATGGCGAAAACATTGTTCGATAAGATCTGGGATAAGCACGTGGTTCAGCAGGTGCAGGACGGGCCATCCGTACTGTATATCGACAAACATTTTATTCATGAGGTAACCAGCCCACAGGCGTTCAAGGGACTGGAAAAACGCGGGCTGAAAGTATTCCGTCCCCAGCAGGTAGTGGCTACTGCAGATCACAATGTTCCTACGATCAACCAGCACCTTCCCATCAAAGATGAACTCTCTCGCATCCAGGTGCAGCAGCTGATCGAGAATTGTAAAAAACATGATATAGAATTATACGGGCTCGGTCATCCTTTCCAGGGTATTGTGCATGTGATCGGTCCTGAATTGGGCATTACACAGCCGGGCATGACGATCGTTTGCGGCGATAGTCATACGTCAACGCATGGTGCGTTCGGGGCCATTGCATTCGGCATCGGCACCAGTGAAGTGGAAATGGTATTCGCGTCGCAGTGCCTGCTGCAGAGCCATCCCAAGCTGATGCGCATCAATATCGATGGCGAATTGCCGGATGGCGTGGTATCGAAAGATATTATCCTGTACATTATCTCAAAGATCACATCGAGCGGCGCCACCGGTTATTTTGTGGAATATGCCGGCTCCGCCATCAGGGCGCTTTCTATGGAAGCCCGCATGACGATCTGCAACATGAGCATCGAAATGGGCGCCCGAGGCGGCATGATCGCTCCGGATGAAACAACATTCGCGTATATGAAAGGCCGCCAGTTTGCACCGGGCAATGGTCAGTGGGAAGAAAAGCTGGAGCAATGGAAAACATTGTTCAGCGACGAAGGCGCCGTATTCGATAAAGAAATTTTCATTAAAGCGGAAGAGATCGAACCGATGATCACTTACGGCACCAATCCCGGGCTCGGGATTGCCATCAATGGAACTATTCCGGTGGCTGATTCGATCCCAGATGAAGGCGAGCGCAAAAATATCATCAAGGCATTGCAGTATATGGGTCTCGAACCCGGCAAACCCTTACTCGGGATGCCGGTACAGCATGTGTTCATCGGCAGTTGCACCAATTCGCGCATCGAAGACCTGCGCCAGGTGGCAGCACTGGTGAAGGGCAGGAAAAAAAATGAACATGTGCATGTGATGATCGTGCCGGGCTCACAACAGGTGGCCAGACAGGTTAAAGCTGAAGGGCTCGACAAAGTATTTGCAGAAGCCGGCTTCGAAGTAAGGCAGGCCGGATGCAGCGCATGCCTGGGGATGAATGAAGACAAGATACCCGCCGGCGAATACTGCATCAGCACCAGCAACCGCAATTTCGAAGGCAGACAGGGCGCCGGTGCGCGAACATTGCTTGCAAGCCCGTTAACGGCAGCTGCAGCAGCGATCACAGGGGTAGTCACCGATGTAAGAGACTTAACCCCCCGGCCCCCTGAAGGGGGAGTTGGGAAGACCACTAAAGAAGCGATAAACTAAAAATATTAAGACACATTAATTCCCCCTTTAGGGGGCTAGGGGGTGGGTATGATACCATTGAAAAAAATACACAGCCGTTTTGTTCCGCTTCCACCAGAGAATGTGGATACTGACCAGATCATTCCGGCAAGGTTCCTGAAAGCGACCACGCGTGAAGGGTTTGGGAAGAACCTTTTCCGCGACTGGCGCTATGAGCATGATGATGAGAACAGGCCGAAGCCCGAATTCGTATTGAACCAGCCGCAGTATAGCGGAGAGATCCTGGTGGCTGGTAAAAATTTCGGCTGCGGTTCATCGCGCGAGCATGCTGCATGGGCTATCCAGGACTACGGTTTCAAAGCGGTGGTGTCAAGCTTTTTCGCGGATATATTCCGGAATAATTCTTTGAACAATGGCTTGCTTCCTGTAACGGTAAGCGATGCTTTCCTGGCGCAGATATTTGCGCAGGGGAATGAAGCTACGCTGACGATAGACCTGGAAAGCCAGTCGATCACCATAGATGCGACAGGGCAACAGGAGAAGTTCGAGATCAATCCATATAAGAAGACCTGCCTGCTCAATGGGTACGATGATATCGACTACCTGTTAAGTATCAGGCCGGCGATAGAAGCATTTGAAGGACAGCCACATTAAAAAGCGCCAATAAAAAGACGAAAACAAACAGGATGGATAAGAAAATAGCAGTGATATTAGGGGATGGCATCGGGCCGGAAGTGACCAGGCAATCGATCAAGGTATTGAATGCCGTTGCCAACCGCTTCGGCCATATATTTCATTACAGCGAAGCGATCATGGGTGCAGATGCGATCGATAAGACCGGCAATCCTTTGCCGGATGAAACCATCACCACATGCATGAACAGCGATGCTATCCTGTTCGGCGCCATCGGCCATCCCAAATACGATAATGATCCGTCAGCCAAAGTACGCCCCGAGCAGGGTTTGCTGAAGCTGCGCAAGGAGCTGCAGTTATTTGCCAATATCAGGCCGGTAAGCGCTTATCCATCCCTGCAGCATCTGTCGCCCCTTAAAACAAAGCAGCTGGCAGGTGTTGACTTTATCATTTTCCGCGAGCTGACCGGTGGTATTTATTTCGGCAAAAAAGAATTAAGCGAAGACCAATCCAGGGCAAGCGACGAATGCAGCTATACCCGGCCCGAAATAGAACGTGTGGCGCATCTGGCCTTTCAGTATGCGGAAAAAAGAAAAAGAAAGCTGACCCTTGTAGATAAAGCCAATGTACTGGAAACATCAAGGCTTTGGCGTAAAGTAGTACAGGAGATAGCAGCACAATATAAAGAGGTAAGGGTAGATTATATGTTCGTGGATAATGCAGCCATGCAGATCATCCTCAATCCCGCTCAATTCGATGTGGTCCTCACTGAGAATATGTTCGGCGATATCATCAGCGATGAAGCAAGCGTGCTGAGCGGATCGCTGGGATTATTGCCTTCGGCTTCGGTGGGTAATAAGACCGCCTTGTTTGAGCCGATACACGGTTCTTACCCCCAGGCTGCAGGGAAAGATATTGCCAACCCACTCGGTTCTATCCTGTCGGCAGCGATGCTGCTCGATCATTTTCAGCTGAATGAAGAAGCGCAGGCGGTGCGAAAAGCGGTTGACTGGACCCTGGCGAACGGTTTTGTCTCGAAGGATATCGATCCGATAAACAATTATTCAACCACCGCTATCGGCGATCTGGTGTGCGATCATATAGAAAGGAACAGGGACGGTGGCAGGCGGAGCAGTAATGCAAGCCTGAACCAGTCAACGATCATCTGACGACTAACGCACGTTTGTAAAAGAACGGGCGCATCGATTTAAATAGTAACAACAGTTCTTTGTTTTTTGATAAGGCGGGCGTACTTTCGGTTAACGATGTCTTCTATGTTGCAAAGCAGATCAAATACAATACGTGTCATTACCACCATCATTATTGTGGTAGTCATTATTGTCCCTGCACTGCAAGGAGGAGGCGTTCTTATTTAGTCTAACAAACTCTAACATACCAACCCCGCCTCCTCAAGGCGGGGTTTTTGTTTTAAACCCTGTTAAAGAACAACCCAGATATGACAAACTATTACAACGAGAACACGATCATCTATCACAACGGCGCTTTTGTAAGGGCCGCCGATGCAAAGATGGACCTGTACAGCCAGTCGCTGCACTACGGATATTCCGTGTTCGAAGGTATCCGCTCGTATAAGACCGTGAGCGGCGAGACAAGAATCTTCAAGGCGGAGGAACATTTTGAGCGGTTAAAGAATTCGGCGAATGCATTAAACCTGCCTTATCCTTATAAAGCCGATGAACTGATCGCCGCTACCTATGAAGTGCTTCGCAGGAACGGGCTCAGCAACGCCTATATCCGCCCGGTGGTGTATGCACCAACGAACATGACTTTTGTGGTGAACACCGAATCGCTGATCGTCATCGAAGCATGGGAGATGGCGCCGTTCCTCGGCGATAAATTATTGCGGGCAATGACCTCAACATTCCAGCGGCCCAATCCGAAAGCATTTAAGATCCATGCAAAAGCCGCAGGCCATTATGTAAATTCAATACTTGCCAGCCAGGAAGCAAAAGCCAGAGGATACGATGAAGCGCTTTTGCTCGATATGAATGAGCAGGTAGCGGAGGCGCCCGGTGCCAATGTCTTCTATGAAAAGAACGGAGTACTGTACACTCCGGCCACCGGAAATATCCTGCCTGGTATTACCCGGGCAACCGTGATCGAACTCTGCGCGGAGTTGAACATTCGTGTGGTGGAAAAGATGTTCAGTAAAGAAGATATGTACGGCGCCGATGCCGCATTCTTCTGCGGCACTGCCGCGGAGGTGATCGGGATCGCATCACTTGACGACAGGAAATTTACAATGGACTGGGACAATACCGTGAGCAAACTGGTGCAAACCGCCTATAAAAACCTGATCGTAGAGAACAAGCAGGAGCTGATCAACGAGATCGCGGGGATCGAGTAAACCTCAGCGAAACCTCCGCTAACTCATGTTCTCTGCGGTAAAAATACGGCCCTGCGGAGGAAGCGAGCTTAGAATTCACCGCAGAGAACATGAGAGGCAGAGTTAGCGCAGAGGAAGTCAAAATAACGAGCATGGCAACACAGTTGAATAAATACAGCAAGACGATCACGCAGGATGCTACCCAGCCTGCAGCACAGGCGATGTTCTATGGTATTGGGTTAACCGATACCGATCTGCAGAAAGCGCAGGTAGGTGTGGTGAGTATGGGCTATGACGGCAATACCTGCAACATGCATCTGAACGACCTCGCCAAACTGGTAAAGCAGGGCGTATGGGATAATGAGCTTGTGGGTTTGATCTTTAACACGATTGGTGTGAGCGATGGGATGAGCAATGGCACCGATGGCATGCGGTATTCGCTGGTGAGCCGCGATATCATTGCAGATTCGATCGAAGCGGTTTGCGGCGCACAATATTACGACGCATTGATCGCGATACCCGGCTGCGATAAGAATATGCCCGGCGCCTTGATCGCTATGGGAAGGCTGAACAGGCCGTCCATTATGGTCTATGGCGGTACGATCGCTCCCGGTCATTACAAAGGCCAGGACCTGAATATCGTATCGGCATTTGAAGCGCTGGGACAGAAACTTGCCGGACAACTAAGTGAAGAAGATTTCAAAGGCATAGTGCAGCATTCCTGTCCGGGCGCGGGCGCCTGCGGAGGCATGTATACGGCCAATACGATGGCATCTGCGATAGAGGCATTGGGGATGAGTCTTCCGTACTCTTCTTCCAATCCTGCGCTGAGTGATGAAAAGCAGCAGGAGTGCAAAGCGGCCGGTAAAGCCATCCGCAACCTGATGGAAAAAGATATTAAGCCGAAAGATATCATGACACGAAAGGCATTTGAAAATGCGATCACAGTGATCATGGTCCTCGGCGGAAGCACCAATGCTGTGTTGCATCTGATCGCCATGGCGAAAAGCGTGGACGTTGAATTGACCCAGAACGATTTTCAGTTGTTCAGCGACAGAACGCCGGTACTTGCCGATTTCAAACCGAGCGGAAAATACCTCATGCAGGACCTGCACCGGTATGGTGGAATACCTGCGGTAATGAAATACCTGCTGCAGCGCGGCATGCTGCATGGTGATTGTATCACAGTTACCGGTAAGACCCTTGCTGATAATTTAAAGGACATCCCGGATCTCGATTTCAGCATCCAGAAGATCGTCCGTCCGCTTGAAGATCCGATCAAAGCTACCGGTCATCTGCAGATACTGTACGGTAACCTGGCAGAGGGCGGTAGTGTAGCCAAGATCAGCGGTAAGGAAGGTGAAAGATTCGAAGGACCCGCACGTGTGTTCGACGGAGAACACGAACTGATCAACGGGATCAACTCCGGCAAGATCAAAGAGGGCGATGTGGTGGTAATACGGTATGTGGGCCCCAGGGGCGCGCCGGGTATGCCTGAAATGTTGAAACCTACTTCTGCTATCATCGGTGCAGGGCTTGGCAAATCAGTGGCGCTGATCACCGATGGCCGTTTCAGCGGAGGAACGCATGGCTTCGTGGTCGGCCATATCATACCCGAAGCCCACAATGGAGGATTACTGGCATTTGTAAAGGACGATGATATCATCGAATTGAATGTGGCTACCAAGAAGATGACACTGAAAGTTCCGGAAGAGGAGATTCAAAAAAGAAAAGCCGGCTGGAAACAACCGGCACTGAAAGCAGGCAAAGGCATTTTATTCAAATACGCACAGTGTGTAAAAGATGCATCACAGGGATGTGTAACCGATGAAGCCTAATACAACAATTGTAATGAAAATAATAATTGCGATAACCGCTTTGATACTTAGCCTGAACGCCATTGGTCAAACCGATAGTGTAAGGCGGTATTTCGATACGTTGTGGATACCAAGACCAAAAGCAAGTGCCGCATACTATACAGACTTTGTTAAACAGGGAAATGTTTACCGGGTCGCTTCTTATTATGCAGGTTCCGATCGCCCGTTAAGTAAAGGCATCTATGCGGATACCTTGTTTCAGAAGGGCATCGGAACACTGCACAGGTATGCGGAAACCGGCGAGCTTAAAGATTCTATACTTTTCGATTCACAGGGATTTCCCTTCCATCAGTATGCATTCCACAAGAATGGAAAACTGAGTACCCACAGTTTTGTGAACCGCGTGAGCGGGGTTACCAAAATTGAAGAATATGACGAGAAAGGAAAGGTTAACCCGCTTCTGACAATAGTTGTCACCCCGGCTGCATTTAAAGATGGTCTGGCGGGATGGACGGAATACCTCGAGAAAAATTTAAAGACCAATGTTCCGATCAAGAACAAGGCGCCGGTGGGAAGATACACGGTGGTCGTGGCGTTTGAAGTAGCGGAAGACGGCAAGGTGTCCAACGTGCGGGCAGAAACAGATCCGGGTTACGGAACTGCGGAAGAAGCGGTGAGAGTAGTGGAGAAATCTCCCAGATGGATCGCTGCAACACAAAACAACAAGCCTGTGCTGTTCAGGCATAGGCAATCGATCACTTTTCAGGTAACTGATAAATAGTTTAAAAGAATTTTTATGCAACCCGTAGCTGTAATAGAAGAAAAGGAAATAACGAAACCGGCAACTGTTATTTCAGGCGGTGCCGCGGTGCTCGAAGCTTTCCTTGCGGAAGGCGTCGACACCATCTTCGGGTATCCCGGCGGCGCCATCATGCCTATTTATGATGCGTTGTACGACTATAACGAAAAACTGAAACATGTGCTGGTGCGTCATGAGCAGGGTGGCATCCATGCAGCGCAGGGATATGCACGCACATCGGGAAGAGTGGGCGTTGTGTTTGCGACCAGCGGTCCGGGTGCAACCAACCTGGTAACCGGCCTTGCCGATGCAATGATCGATAGCACGCCAATTGTAGCGGTTACCGGACAGGTATTTGCGCACCTGTTGGGCACAGATGCTTTTCAGGAAACCGATGTGATCAATATCACTACACCTGTTACCAAATGGAATTACCAGGTAACCGACGCCAATGAAATTCCCGCGGTGATGGCCAAAGCATTTTACATCGCCCGCAGCGGAAGACCGGGGCCTGTGGTGATCGATATCACAAAAAATGCCCAGCTTCAGAAATTCGACAACCCGGGATATGAAAAATGTACCCATGTGCGCAGTTATCGTCCCAAACCGATCGTGCGAAAACAATATGTAGAAGAAGCGGCAAAGCTTATAAATGCGGCTGAACGACCGTTCGTGGTCTTCGGGCAGGGTGTAATACTTGGTAAAGCCGAAAAAGAATTCAGGTGTTTTATTGAAAAGACCGGGATCCCGGCTGCATGGACGATACTCGGATTGAGTGCGCTGCCTACAGATCATCCGCTTAATGTAGGAATGCTTGGCATGCATGGGAATTACGGCCCCAACCTGCTCACCAACGAATGCGATGTGCTTATCGCTGTCGGCATGCGCTTCGACGACCGTGTGACCGGGCGGCTGGATAAATATGCAAAGCAGGCGAAAGTGATCCACCTGGATATCGACCCTGCGGAGATCGACAAGAATGTAAAAGCGACAGTTGGCGTTTGGGGCGATTGCAAGGAAACGCTGCCTATGCTTACAAAACTGGTGGAAACAAAAGTGTATCCGCAATGGGTGGAGAAATTCCGCACCTGCGACCAGGAAGAGAACAAGGAAGTGATCTTTGAAGAACTGCATCCTTCGAACGAAACCCTGACGATGGGGGAAGTGATCCGCAACCTGAACGAACTCACCAACGGTGATGCCGTTATCGTTACCGATGTAGGCCAGCACCAGATGGTGGCCTGCAGGTATGCGAAATTCAATCAGTCCAAGAGCAATGTTACTTCGGGCGGACTTGGAACCATGGGCTTTGCACTTCCCGCAGCCATAGGCGCCAAATTCGGAGCGCCTGACCGCACCGTAGTTGCTGTAATAGGTGATGGCGGTATCCAGATGACCATACAGGAACTGGGCACCATCATGCAGACCGAAGTGAATGTGAAGATCATGATCCTGAACAACCAGTTCCTCGGCATGGTACGTCAATGGCAGCAATTGTTCCACGACAGGCGTTACTCTTTTGTAGATATCGCCAGTCCGGATTATGTGCAGGTAGCAAAAGGCTATGGCATCGAAGGACAGAAAGTAACCGACCGTAAGGATCTCCGTGCCGCACTGGAACGCATGCTGGCCCATCCGGGATCTTTTCTGCTGGAAGTGATGGTAGGCAAAGAGAACAATGTGTTCCCGATGGTGCCGCAGGGGTGTAGTGTGAGCGAGATAAGATTAAAGTAATTCACCCCCCAGCCCCCTGAAGGGGGAGTTAGGGCGGGTAAGAATAAATAATAAATAAAATTCCCCCTTTAGGGGGTTAGGGGGTGGGTATGAAACAGGAATATACCATAACAGTTTACGCAGAAAACCATATCGGTTTGCTGGTGCGTGTGGCAACGATCATCTCGAGGCGGAAGATCAATATCGAAAGCCTGAATACTTCGCCTTCGGAGTCGGAGGGTATTCACCGATTGACGATCGTGATCCACGAAACGGAAGAAGTCGTGCGTAAGCTGGCGCGGCAGATCGAGAAGCAGGTAGAAGTGCTGAAGGTCTATTACAACAATAATGAGGAGATCATATGGCAGGAACTGGCATTGTATAAAGTGCCCACCGATGAGATCGCTGAAAAAGTAAAAGTAGAACGGCTGCTGCGCGAGTACGGCGCAAGGGCGGTGGTGATCAGAAAGGACTACACCATTTTCGAAGCCAGCGGGCACCGCGAAGAAACGGACCGGCTTGTGACTGCTCTGGCGCCGTATGGACTCATCGAATTCGTTCGCAGCGCCCGGGTGGCGATCATCAAGGACAGTAAAGGGTTCCACGAGAAGCTCAAAGAGTTCGAACAGACAGAGCCCGGACCGGAACTGATCGAAAACGAATTCCTGAACAGGCAGCAGGAAGTGTTTACGATGTAGGAATGTATATAACACCAGATAACCAGTACCAAACAATAAAAAACCCAATCATGGCAAAATTAAATTTCGGCGGCGTTGAAGAGAATGTTGTGACCCGCGAAGAGTTTCCCCTGGCCAAAGCCCAGGAAGTTTTGAAAGATGAAATAGTAGCGGTGATCGGTTACGGCGTGCAGGGTCCGGGCCAGGCGCTGAACCAGAAAGAGAACGGCATCAATGTGATCGTTGGGCAGCGCAAGAATTCCAAGAGCTGGGATAAAGCGGTGCGCGATGGATTCGTGCCGGGAGAGTCACTGTTCGAGATCGAAGAAGCACTGCAGAGGGGCACTATTATCTGCTACCTGCTGAGCGATGCTGCACAGATCGCCATGTGGCCCACTGTTAAAAAACACCTGACTCCCGGCAAGGCCCTGTATTTCTCGCATGGTTTCGGGGTTACTTATAATGACCAGACAGGTATCGTTCCGCCTGCGGGCGTGGATGTTTTTCTGGTGGCTCCAAAAGGATCCGGCACTTCGCTTCGCCGCATGTTCCTGCAGGGACGCGGATTGAACAGCAGTTATGCCATCTTCCAGGATGCTACGGGCAAAGCTTTCGATCGCGTGATCGCACTCGGCATTGCCATCGGCAGCGGGTACCTGTTCGAAACAAACTTCAAGAAGGAAGTATACAGCGATCTTACCGGTGAACGCGGTACCCTGATGGGAGCCATCCAGGTCATTTTTGCCGCACAATACCAGGTACTCCGCTCCAAGGGCCATTCTCCGTCTGAAGCTTTCAATGAAACGGTGGAGGAACTGACGCAATCACTGATGCCGCTTGTGGCAGAGAATGGTATGGACTGGATGTATGCAAACTGTTCAACTACCGCACAGCGCGGAGCACTGGACTGGTGGAAGAAATTCCGCGATGCAACCCTTCCTGTATTCACTGAATTGTATGAAAGCGTGGCTGCAGGTAAGGAAGCTGCAAAATCTATCGAAAGCAACAGCAAGGCCGACTACCGCGAAAAACTGGAAGCTGAACTGAAAGAGCTTCGCGACAGCGAAATGTGGCAGGCCGGTAAAACCGTAAGAAGCCTGCGGCCGGAAAACCAGGAAGTGCCCGAGGCGGTTGAAGCATAAGCTCATGCTCACCTCAGGGTGAGAATAACCAGACACCATGCAAGAGTTACACACAGGTTCGATACCGGCGCTCGATTTTCAGGCCGCCACCCAGCGGCTGAAAAATGTTGCCAAGCGTACGCCGCTCACTTACTCGCACAATCTATCGCGCAGGTACCGCTGCGAAGTGTACCTGAAAAGAGAAGATCTGCAGGTGGTGCGTTCTTACAAGCTGCGCGGCGCTTACAATATGATGCGCAGCCTGCCTGAAGCCCAACTTAAAAAAGGAGTGGTGTGTGCGAGTGCCGGCAATCATGCACAGGGCTTCGCCTACAGCTGTCACAAACTGGGCGTACATGGTGTTGTATTCATGCCCATCATCACCCCCAACCAGAAAGTGAACCAGACAAAAATGTTCGGAGAAAACAATGTCGAGATCAAACTGGTGGGGGACACATTCGATGATTGCGCCGTGGCCGCCAAAAAATTCAACGCGGAGCATGGCATGACCTTTATCCCGCCTTTTGAAGATATTCGAATCATCGAAGGGCAGGCTACAGTGGGCATAGAGATACTGGAAGACCAGCCGGATATCGATTACCTGTTCATCCCGGTTGGCGGCGGCGGACTTTGTTCGGGCGTGGGCGCTTATTTAAAAACATTCTCGCCCAAAACAAAGCTTATTGGTCTGGAGCCTGAGGGAGCTCCTGCCATGTATGCATCATTGAAAGCCGGACATCCCGTAACACTGGATACTATCGATCGCTTCGTGGATGGTGCGGCAGTGAAACGGGTAGGAGACCTCACCTTCAGCATCTGCCGCGACGTGCTGGACGATATGCATCTTATACCTGAGGGCAAAACCTGCTCCACTATACTTCAATTGTACAATGAGGAAGCGATCGTGGTAGAGCCTGCAGGCGCGCTTTCAATCTCTGCACTGGACGACTATGCGGAAGAGATCAGGGGTAAAAAGATCGTATGTATCGTCAGCGGCAGCAATAACGATATAGACCGAATGCAGGAGATCAAAGAACGTTCGCTGCAGTATGAAGGGCTCAAACATTATTTCCTGATCCGGTTTGCACAAAGGCCGGGCGCGCTGAAAGAATTTGTGAACGATGTACTCGGCCCGGACGATGATATCACCCGTTTCGAGTACATGCAAAAGCACAACAAGGAAACCGGCCCTGCGCTGGTAGGCATCGAGCTTAAATCGCGACATGATTATGAGAAGCTGATAGAGAACATGCAACGATGCCATATCAATTACACAGAACTGAACCGCAACGATAATTTGTTCGGTTACCTGGTATGATACAGTTATAAAATCCGTATCTTCCGAATATCCTTTGATGGTTATGCAACAGCAGCAGTCATATACAATCGCTACACAAACAGTTTCCCTGTTTGCGACTGCTATTATCACCATCACAACAACTACCACAACCCTGTAAAGGGTTAAACAGTATCATATCACCATAGGGCTTACACAGGCTGTTCTCCGGAAGGAACGGCATTCTTTAATTATACATTCAACTATATGCAGGTTTTAAAATTCGGCGGCAGCTCGGTTGCAAGCGCCGCCAGCATTCAGCAGGCGGTGTCGATAATGGGATCGGCCGCCCGGAAAGAAGATACTATCGTGGTTGTATCCGCACTTGGCGGCGTAACTGATCAGTTGCTCCGCACGGGCGAAATGGCTTCCGCGGGCGACGAAAGCTATAAACAACTTTTACAGGAACTGGAAAGCAGACACCTGGAAGCCGTTCGCGAACTGCTTCCGATTCAGCAGCAAAGCGGCACACTAAGTCTGGTAAAGCAACAATTCAATGAACTGGACGGCATTTGCGACGGCGTTTTTCTGCTGCAGGAATTATCGCCGCGAACCCGCGACCGGATCCTTGCTTTTGGGGAGCTGCTGTCTTCGCTGATGATCTCGGCAAAACTGCAATCGTTACAATCAGATCAATGCTGGCTCGATTCGCGCAAACTGATCGTTACGAACAATCATTATGGCAATGCAGCGGTTGATTTCAATGTAACCCGCAATAATATCAACGCATTCCTGAAAGCGAACCCGCATCGGCTGTATCTCGCTCCCGGATTCATCGCCAGTGATGAAGCGGGCAATACTACTACACTCGGAAGAGGGGGATCGGATTATACCGGCGCTATCTATGCCGAAGCTACCGACGCATCAGTACTCGAAATATGGACCGATGTGAGCGGGATGATGACGGCAGATCCGCGACTGGTGCCCAATGCAAAGCCCATCCAGCGTATTTCGTACCAGGAAGCGATGGAGCTTTCCCATTTTGGGGCCAAGATCATTTACCCACCCACCATACAGCCGGTGATGAGCCGGAATATCCCGGTATGGATCAAGAATACATTTGCGCCCGCTGATTTCGGAACGCTGATCGAAAACAAGACCGCCGCCACCGATAGCTTTATCCGCGGCATCTCCAGTATCGCCAGTATTAACCTGTTAAGCCTGGAAGGCAGCGGCATGATCGGTATACCTGGATTCTCCAAACGCTTATTCGAAGCCCTGGCCAATGAGCGGGTGAATGTGATCCTGATCACCCAAAGTTCTTCAGAACATTCTATCTGCGTCGCCATCAATGAAGCCGATACCGCCCGTGCCAAAAGATCGATCGACCATGTATTCAGTTATGAGACCAATAACGGGCAGCTCGAACCGGTAAAAGTAGAAACCGGTTTGTCGATCCTTGCCCTGGTGGGCGAGCAGATGAAAAGTCATCCGGGGATCAGCGGAAAAATGTTCGGCGCCCTGGGCCGGAACGGTATCAATGTGCGGGCCATTGCCCAGGGTTCGTCGGAAAAAAATATTTCTGCCGTCATCTCTCAGACCGATGTGCGGAAAGCGATCAACGTGTTGCATGAAGAATTTTTCGAGACGACTTATAAACAACTCAATGTATTTATCGCCGGCACCGGAAATGTGGGTGGGAAACTGATCGGGCAGATCCGCAAACAGTTCGGATTTCTCCAGCACGATATGCGTTTGCAGATCCAGGTAGTGGGACTGGCCAACAGCCAACGGGTCCTGATCCGGGAAGAAGGTATCGATCTCGATAACTGGAAAGAGCAGCTGCAATTAGCGCCAAGCGGTAATATATTCGGTTTTACGGATCAGATCATCAGCCGAAACCTGCGCAACAGCGTTTTTGTGGATGTAACTGCCAATGCCGAAGTGGCTTCGGTATACGGCGCACTGCTTGAAAAAAGCGTATCGGTGGTAGCCTGTAACAAGATCGCCTGTTCCTCTTCGTTCGATTCCTATAAACACCTGAAATCATTGGCACGTGAGTACAATGCAGCATTCCTGTTCGAGACCAATGTTGGCGCCGGGCTTCCTGTGATCGGTACCTTAAACGACCTGCTGCGAAGCGGTGACAAAGTGAACCGGATCCAGGCCGTGCTTTCCGGAACGCTCAATTTTGTTTTCAATCATTACGATGGCTCCCGCCCTTTTGCCGAAGTAGTAAGGCAGGCGCAGGACGAAGGCTACACCGAACCCGATCCACGGCTCGACCTGGGCGGAACCGATGTGATGCGTAAGATCATGATCCTCGCCCGCGAAGCAGGACAGCACCTCGAGATGGAGGATATCAGCAACGAATACTTCCTGCCCGCCAGCTGCTTTGAAGGAACTGTCGATGATTTCTACGCAGAGATGTTCCGGCAGGAAGCGCATTTCAAAAAAATATTCGAAGCCGCAGCAGCGGTCAACTGCAAATTGAAATTCGTGGCTTCGTATGAGAACGGGCATGCATCGGTTGGACTGAAACATATACCCGCGAATTCGGATTTTTATCATCTCTATGGCAAGGATAACCTGGTACTGTTCTACACCGAACGTTATCCCGAGCAGCCACTGGTGATCAAAGGAGCCGGAGCGGGAGCGGACGTAACGGCATCTGGGGTGTTTGCGGATATAATAAGATCAAGCCCCCCAGCCCCCTAAAGGAGGAGTTGATATTTCTTTTAAAGGTGAAACACGAAAATTTTGAAGATATTATTATGCATGATGAACATCTTAATGAAAAATCTCTAACTCCCCCTTCAGGGGGTGGGGGGGTGCATGATGAACATCTCAATAAAGAATCCCTAACTCCCCCTTCAGGGGGCTGGGGGGTTTTATGTCCCGCTACCGTCGCCAACATCGTCTGCGGCTTCGACGTACTCGGTTTTGCAGTGCAGGATCCCTATGATGAGATGCGCATAAAGCTGACCGACAGCCCGGGCATTGTGATCGTGAATGAGGATGAGTTCAACCTTCCGACAGATCCGGAAAAAAATGTAGCGGGTGCGGCATTGCAGGCGATGCTTGACGAAGTACCTGAACATCCCGGCTTTGAATTGCGGATCCGTAAGCATATTAAACCCGGGAGCGGCGTTGGTTCAAGCGCTGCAAGTGCGGCAGGCGCAGTGGTAGCGGCGAATCACCTGCTGGGGAACCGGTTCAGCAAAGAAGACCTGGTGCGGTTTGCGATGAATGGCGAAAAGCTCGCATCCGGCGTGAAACATGCGGATAATATCGCTCCCTGTATCTATGGAGGCGTAACCCTGGTGCGTTCGATCTTTCCGCTCGACATCGTGCAGTTGTCTGCTCCGCCCCTGCATGTCACCATCGTTCACCCGCAGATAGAAGTGCGCACCTCCGATGCCCGGAGTATTTTAAAACAACAGGTGCAATTGAAAGATGCGATCCGGCAATGGGGCAATATAGCGGGACTGGTTGCGGGACTGCTCAAAAGCGATTATGAACTGATAGGCCGCTCACTCGAAGATGTTCTGATAGAACCAGTGCGCAGTATCCTCATCCCCGGTTTTGATGAAGTGAAAAGAAAAAGCAAAGAGGCCGGCGCATTAGGTGGAGGCATCTCCGGCTCCGGTCCCTCCCTGTTCATGCTCAGTAAAGACGAGAACATTGCTAAAGCCGTCGAGTCAGAAATGCACACGATCTACAACCGCCTCGGCCTCGAACACTACACCTATGTAACCACCATCAACAATGAAGGCGTAAAACTTATCAACTAACGATTGACCATTCACCATTGACCATTCTCCATTCACCCATGCAATACCACAGCCTCAATAAACAATCCCCATCCGTTAACTTCCGCGAAGCTACCATCGCCGGGCAGGCGCCGGATAAAGGCCTGTATTTCCCGGATCATATTCCCGTTATCGATCCCGCTTTATTGCAGGTCATTGCCGATGTTTCAAGGGAAGAACTTTCATTCCGCATCATGCGTCCCTATGTTGGCGATGCCATCGATGAAGAAAGCCTTTTCAGGATCGTATCAGAAACCGTCGGCTTTCCCATTCCGCTGCTGCAGATCAATGAACAGATATCCTCGCTGGAGCTTTTTCATGGACCTACCCTGGCTTTCAAGGATGTGGGCGCACGTTTCATGAGTCGTTGCCTGGGTCATTTCTCCAAACAAAATAAGGGGCGGATCACTGTACTGGTTGCCACATCCGGCGATACCGGCGGCGCCGTGGCCAATGGATTTCTGGGTGTTGACGGAGTGGATGTAGTGATCCTGTATCCATCGGGCAAGGTAAGCGCCGTGCAGGAACTGCAGCTCACCACCTGCGGACAGAATATCACCGCCCTCGAAATAGCCGGCAGTTTTGATGACTGCCAGTCGATGGTGAAAGATGCATTCATGGATGCCGATCTGCAACGAACGCTGCAGCTTACGTCTGCTAACTCTATCAATGTAGCCCGATGGCTGCCGCAACAATTATACTACCTGTTCGCTTACCAGCAATGGCAGGATAGATCGAGACCGCCCGTTATCGCTGTACCAAGCGGCAATTTTGGAAATCTTTGCGCCGGGTTGATGGCTTTTGCAGGCGGATTACCGGTGACACATTTTATCGCAGCCTGCAATGTGAACGACGCGGTACCGGAATATCTGCGAACAGGGAACTACTCGGCGAAGTCTGCAATACCAACGATCTCCAATGCAATGGATGTAGGTGCGCCCAGCAATTTTGTAAGGCTGCTCGAGATCTTTGGCAACGATCATCAGCGTATTGTTGAGCATATCACCGGTTATACCGTTACAGACGATCAGACCAGGCAGACCATTGCCGATATTTTCAGATCATCAGGCTATGTACTCGATCCGCATGGCGCCGTTGCCTGCTATGCACTGCAGCAATTCCTTGCAGATAAGCCCGGGCGAAAAGGAATCATACTGGAAACCGCACACCCGGTTAAATTTCCGGAAACAGTTGAGGCTGCGATCGGACAAAGCCTTGCCATGCCGGAAGCAGCCACTGCATTATTCGGCAGGCAGAAGCAGGCAATAAAAATGAACGCCGGTTTTCAGGAATTGAAAGACTGGCTGATGAGCAGATAAAATCTCTACACCAGTTTCCACGGAGCCCGGATCGGCGCCGTCAACAATGCATTGGCTTCCGCATCATTCCTGAACTGCTCTTTCCGCGGATCCCATTCCAGCGGCCGGCGTAACCAGTAAGCGATATTCGCCAGGGCGCAAACACTGCTGCTGCGGTGGCCTGTCTCCACATCGCAGATCGGCTGCGTATTATTCTTGATCGCATCTATCCAGTCCTGGTAATGGTTATTGCTGTTGTACACACGTTTCGCATTGGATCCTAAAGTTGCAGTGGCAATATTCGCCGGATTGCTATCGAGAAAATCACGACTGATATCAAGTGAGCCCTTATCACCGGTAAACCGCACAGCGAACTTCCGTCCGAAATCCACATGCTTCATCACGATGCCATTCTCGTAAGTCATTACCAGTCCTTTTACCGCATCGCCGGCGGGCGGTTCGAATTTTACGGGTCCGCTGCGGTCCATATCCAGACCCCATTGCGCGATGTCGAACATATGTGCGCCCCAGTCGCTCAGGATACCGCCGCCATACTCTTTGTAATTGCGCCAATGCGGATACACATCCTGCTCGATGGGCGGAGATAATTCGGTATGGTAAGGCCTCACCACCGAAGGCCCGATCCAGGCATCCCAGTTCAGGTTGGCAGGCACTGGCATGCCCGGCAAATCGAATGGAACCGCGGGATCGCCCACTGTTACCAGTACTTCTTTCACCTGTCCCACATAACCATTGCGTACCAGGTCCACCGCAGTGCGGAATTTATCCCAGGAGCGCTGCATGCTGCCGGTCTGGAAGATCACTTTATTCTTTTTCATCGCATTCACCATCGCCCTTCCCTCACCCACACTATGCGCCATCGGTTTTTCGCAGTACACATGCTTGCCTGCATTGGCAGCCATCACGGCCATCACTGCATGCCAATGATCGGGTGTGGCGATCACCACGGCATCGATGTCCTTGCGCTGTAATAATTCCCTGAAGTCGGGATAGCCAGTGAAACCTTTATAGCTATCCTTGCCCGCACTTTCCCCCGCAGCTTTCTGCGCGGCTGCCTGGAATGCGGCGAGTTTGCGGCTGTCTACATCCGATCCGGCAATGGCCTGGCACTGTGTATTCTTATAAAAATAACCGAGCAGGATCTTGCCCTGCTTGCCGGTTCCGATAAATCCAAGGTTGAGCCGGTCGCTGGGCGCGATATAGCCGCGGCCGAGTACAAAACGGGGTACGATAGTAAATGCGATGGCGGCCTGCAGGCCCTGCCTTACGAATTTGCGGCGGCTCTGGTGGAGAGGTTTGTTTTCCATAATAGCAATCGTTTGGTGTTGAATGTACGGTAATGAAATGTACGAATTTTTCGGGCGTGATGCTTTTTTTGTAGCTTGGATGACACGAGTGGTTTTCGGCCGCTCAAACATCAGCGGTCTCCGCGGACGTCTCTCGCAGAGGACTCCGTGGTACACTCTCGGCGAGACAGCGGTCAGGTGCGGCACTCCGACCGCAGAGTCCCCCTGACGGGGAGACATCTGCGGAGACGGGCACTCTGTGAAGACAAAAAATTAACATCCATCCTGATTGGTATGTCAACATTCTACCGGTTATTTTTATTGACGCTTCTTTCGGCCTTTGCGCAGATCGCTGTTGCACAGAACAAGACCTATTGCAACCCCATCAATATCGACTACGGCTATTGCCCCATCCCCAATTTTTCCGAGCAGGGAAAGCATCGCGCCACCGCCGACCCGGTGATCACGGTCTTTAAAAATAAATACTACCTGTTCTCCACAAATCAATGGGGCTACTGGTGGAGCAATGATATGTCGCAGTGGAATTTCATACCGCGCAAATTCCTGAAGCCCTGGCATCATGTATACGATGAGTTGTGCGCGCCGGCCACACTGGTATTGGGCGATACCCTGCTGGTGATCGGATCTACGCATGAAAAGAATTTCCCGCTCTGGATGAGCACCCATCCCGAGCGGGATGAATGGAAGGAAGCTGTGGATTCATTTCAGGCGGGCGCCTGGGATCCGGGATTTTTTGTGGATGATGATAAACGCATTTACCTGTACTGGGGTTCCAGCAATTTCTATCCGCTCTACGGCCAGGAAATAGATCGCAAAACCCTGCAGCCGATCGGCGAAAAAAAGGAACTGATCCGCCTGCACGACGATATCCACGGCTGGGAACGTTTCGGCGAGCACAACGACAATACTTTTCTCCCGCCATTCATCGAAGGATCCTGGATGAACAAACACAATGGAAAATATTATCTCCAATACGGTGCGCCCGGAACGGAATTCAGCGGGTATGGAGATGGCGTGTATGTGGCAACAAATCCGATGGGTCCATTCATTTACCAGTCGCATAATCCGTTTTCCTATAAGCCGGGTGGTTTTGCGCGGGGCGCAGGGCATGGGGCCACTTACCAGGATCTGTACCAGCAATGGTGGCATGTATCAACCATTGTCATCGCAGTAAAAAATAATTTCGAAAGGCGTATCGGTATCTGGCCGGCGCAATTCGATAAGGACGATATTCTTTATACCAATACCGCCTATGGCGATTACCCACATTGGCTGCCGAATACAACCGCGGATCACAATAAAAGCCAGTTTACCGGGTGGATGCTGCTGAACTATAACAAGCCTGTACAGGTATCTTCCACCCTTGGGGCATTCAGCGCGAACAATGCGGTGGATGAGGATCTGAAAACCTATTGGAGCGCGGCTACAGGCAACAGCGGCGAATGGATCCAGACTGATCTGGGCGCATTCTCGGAAGTACGTGCCATCCAGGTCAATTATGCCGATCAGGATGCGGAGTTCATGGGCAAACAGCAGGGCATCTATCATCAGTATAAACTGTATTCTTCAGCAGATGGAAAGAGCTGGACGGTGGTCGCGGATAAGAGCAATAACAAGACCGATATCCCCCACGATTACCTCGAACTCCGGGCTCCTGTTAAAGCCCGGTTCATACGACTTGAAAATATCCATATGCCCACAGGAAAATTCGCGATCAGCGGGATAAGGGTATTCGGCAAAGGCAATGGCGCCGCGCCCGATACGGTACAGCATTTTATAGCGCTTCGCGGCGACAGCGAGCGGAGAAATGCCTGGCTGAAATGGCAGGTGAATGAACGGGCCACGGGCTATACGATCTATACCGGCACTGCGCCGGATAAATTATATACCAGTATCCAATTGTACGGCGTGAACGAATATTATTTCACTGCGATGGAAAAAGACCGCCCGTATTATTTCCAGATCGAAGCTTTCAATGAGAACGGTATCGGTAAAAGAACACAGGCGATCAAAGTGGATTGAAAGAATCAGTATATTTATCATCCACCGGAAACTTCATGCCTGCTGTCAGACTTCATTTTACGTATCTCCCCAGCTATGCCCGCTTTATCCGCGAGCAGAAGCTTGACGCATTCGTGCGCCGCCAGCTCCAGATCGCCCGCGAACAGGAAATTCCGCTGCTGAGGTTCTTCAATCATTTCAGCGAGGAAGAACTGGTAAATTTCGGTAAAACATCCGCAGCCGAGTTTCTGCTGGCCATCGAGAGCAATAGTATGGAAGCGTATATGGAGCGATCCGTACAGAGCTGGGTGAACAACCAGTTGCCGATGCTGAGCCGCGAGCAGATCGTGGCGGAAGACATCACTTCCATCAGCCTGATGCGGCGCCGTACTTTCCGTTCTTTTGTGCAGGACTACACTGCAGACCTGAACCTCATCGCCAGTATCATGGATGAATTCGACGGTTATATCGCCGAGTTCGAAGCGCGCAGTTTCAATACCTATCTAGCGCTGCAAAACGAAGAGATCAACAAGATCAATGAAACCCTGCGCAAAAGCAATACTGCACTGGAAGAGGTACAAACCTTAGCGCGGCTCGGCAGTTTTGAGTGGTATATGGGCCGGTCTGAAAGCATTTTGTCGCCCATGATGCGGCAGATCTTCGGCCTTGAAGGCCGGGGTACCCTTGCGGAATTTTTCCGCTGGGTGCATCCCGATGACCGCGAAAAAGTAAAAGCTGCGCTGGAGCAGGCATATAATGATCCGAATGGGATATATGAATGCGAGTATCGTTACCAGAAGGATGGACCCGAGAAAGTATTACTGTCGAGGGGAGTGGTGTCCTTTGAAAATGGTCAGCCGGCTAAGATAAAAGGAACGGTGATGGACATCACAGACCGCCATCGCATGATCACCCGTTTGCAGGAGAGCGAAGCAAAACTGGGTGAACTCAATCGTTTCCTGGGCCAGAAGAACGATGAACTGCAGCGCAAGAACCAGGAACTGGAATCTTTCAATTATGCTATCAGCCATGATCTCCAGGAGCCTTTGCGAAAAATACAGGTATTCTGTTCCATACTGAAAGATGCACCGCAACGCGAACCCGAGTCGCAACGCACTACGATCGAAAAGATACATATGGCCGCTACCCGGCTGCGCAAACTGATCGATGACCTGTTTTCGTTTTCTTTTATTCTTACGGAAGACAAAGACGCCGGCGAACAGGCAGATGCCAACGCCATTTTGCAGGATGTGATCAATGATTACCAGTTGATCATCGCCGATAAAAAAGCGGTGATCCATGCCGGGCAACTGCCGGTATTGCAGGCGCGGCCAACCCTGGTATACCAACTCTTGCAGAACCTGCTCAGCAATGCCATCAAATATGGAAAAGCAGGTATTCCGCCTGAGATCGATATCCGCTATGAAAAAGTCAACGGCGAAGATATCAGGGGCGTCAAAGCGGATCCGGGTCAGCAATATCATGCAATCAGCATTAGCGACAATGGCATCGGCATCGAGGCTAAATACAATGAAAAGATCTTCAGTCTTTTCCAGCGACTGCACAACAGGCGCGAATATTCGGGCACAGGTATCGGGCTCGCTATGTGCAGGAAGATCATGGACTATTACCAGGGATTCATCACGGTAAACAGCAGTCTGAACAATGGCGCGGTATTCACGGTCTATTTTCCTGCTGACTAAATTTTCGGCTTACTCATTTACCGCTTTCATGAACAGCGCCAGTTTAACGGGATCCAGACGCTGATCGGTGCGCACGCCGCTGCAGAGATCGAGGCCGTATGGCTGAACGGTTTCTATCGCACGGCGAACATTGTCTGCATGCAGACCGCCCGCAAGATAGACCGGCGT
>JAFBAN010000201.1 GCA_019247775.1 Chitinophagaceae bacterium
ATGCTGAACCTGATACTGGTAACGGTGGTGGCGATCATGGGATGGCATTTTTAAAGGAAAAAGGCGAAAAGCAAAGGCAAAAGGCAAAAGGCAAAAGGCAAAAAGCAAATAAAAAATAAGAGTCGAGATAATCCGGGGAATTCAAAATTTAAAATTTAAAATAATACCGTGGCGTTTTTGAAGGATTATATAAAAGATGTGTGGCAGGGGGTGGCTTCGCTGTTGAAGGGGATGCGTAAGACCGGGTATTATTTCTTTCACCCGAAAGAGATCATCACCGAGCAATACCCCGATAACCGCGACACGCTGAAGCTGGCCGAACGGTTCCGTGGTGAAGTGGTCATGCCGCATGATGCCAACAACGAACACGCCTGTACCGGCTGTACGGCCTGTGAGCTCGCTTGTCCGAACGGTACTATCAAGATCATTACCAAATTCGATATCACACCCGAGGGCAAGAAAAAGAAAGCGCTGGATACTTTTGTTTATCATCTGGAGCTCTGCACCATGTGTAATCTCTGTGTACAGGCCTGTCCTACGGATGCGATCAAAATGGCGCAGAATTTCGAACACAGTGTGTTCGACCGGAATAAACTCACCAAAAAACTGAACCTGCCCGGTTCCAAGATCAGGGAGGGCGTTGAATAAATGAATGCATCGGCCATCATATTCTACCTGATCTCTGCCTGTATCCTTGGTGCGGGATTACTGGCAGTAACAGCCAGGAAGATATTTCGCGCTGCTATCTGGCTGCTGTTCTCACTGGTAGGCATTGCGGCCCTGTATTTCTGGATGCAGGTTGAATTCATCGCTGCGGTGCAGATCATCGTCTATGTGGGCGGCATCGTGGTGCTGATCATTTTTTCCATTTTCCTCACACAGCAGTCGGGCAAAGAAATGCCAAGACCCCCGGCGCGCAGGATCGTATTTTCCGTGCTGGCTGCATTGTTCGGGATCATTCTTACCGGCTTACTCGTTAAACAATATTTTACCGATAACCGTGAACACGGTCCTTTCAATACATCCATGTCAGAGATCGGAACACAGTTGCTGAGCACAACCGAGCACGGTTACCTGCTGCCGTTCGAAGTAGTAAGCATGCTCTTGCTCGCGGCTATGATCGGCTGTATAGTGATCGCCATGAAAGATAAAACACCTGTTTCTTCCACCCAAACCGATAGCCGATGAACGCAGTGCCTTTGTCCTATATCTTATTCGTAAGTATTGCCCTGTTCTTTATCGGCATGTATGGACTTTTCACGCGACGCAATATGATCACGATGCTGATGTCGGTGGAACTCATGCTCAACAGCGTGAACATCAATTTCGTTGCATTCAACAAGTATTTGTATCCGAATAAACTGGACGGCGTTTTTTTTACAGTATTCATCATCACCATTGCGGCTGCGGAAGCGGCTGTTGCCATAGCCATCATCATTAACTTATATCGTACACATCAGTCCATCGATGTGGAAGATGCAACCGACCTGAAATTCTGACCGCATGAGTAACTATGCTTATGTTATCTGGATACCGCTGCTGCCTTTGCTCAGTTTTATAGTGCTGGGTCTTTTTGGCAGGAGATATATCAGAACAGCATCCGGCACTGTCGGTGCCCTTGCATTGCTCGGCAGTACCGTACTTTCCTTGATGGCGGCCAGGCAATATTTTTTCGTTGATGGGAAAACAGCCGATACATACCGGCAGATCATCCCCTTCAAATTCGAATGGCTGCATTTTTCTTCGCAGGTATCCATCGATATGAGCGTGATCATCGATCCTATCTCCGTAATGATGCTGGTGGTGGTGAGTTTTGTTTCACTCATGGTGCACTTGTTCAGTCTTGGTTATATGAAAGGGGAGGAACGCTTTGCAACCTATTATGCTTTTCTGGGACTGTTCACGTTTTCCATGCTGGGACTCGTACTTTCCGGCAACCTGTTCCAGGTCTATATTTTCTGGGAGCTGGTGGGCGTTTCTTCTTTTCTGCTGATCGGTTATTATTTCAGCAAGCCATCCGCGGTGGCGGCGGCCAAAAAAGCTTTTATCGTTACCCGTTTTGCCGACCTGGGTTTCCTGATCGGGATACTGGTGCTTGCATTCTATGGCGGTACGCTGGATATCACTGAACTGATCCATCGGCTCTCATCGCCGCAATCACCGCAGTTCCTGGCCATGGCATCTGCCGGTTTTTTGGGCCTTACCGCTTTGAGCTGGGCGCTGGTCTTGGTATTTATCGGCGGCGCCGGTAAGTCGGCGATGTTCCCGCTGCATATCTGGCTGCCCGATGCGATGGAAGGTCCCACGCCGGTTTCCGCTTTGATCCATGCGGCCACAATGGTGGTCGCTGGCGTATACCTGGTGGCAAGATTGTTCCCGGTGTTTTCAATGGATGCGGCGGTGATGCAACTGATCACCTGGGTGGGTGCTTTCTCCGCATTGCTCGCGGCGATCATCGCCTGTACCCAAACCGATATCAAAAGAGTGCTGGCATATTCCACCATGTCGCAGATCGGCTATATGATGTTCGCACTCGGCGTCGCAAAAATAGACGGCGAGCAGGGCCTCGGATATATGGCCGCCATGTTCCATTTATTTACGCATGCTTTCTTTAAATCACTGCTGTTCCTGTGTGCCGGCGCAGTGATCCATTTTGTGCACAGCAATGAAATGAATGATATGGGCGGATTGCGAAAGAAGATGCCGCTTACGCATCTCGCATTCCTGATCGCCTGCCTGGCCATTGCCGGCATTCCGCCTTTTTCGGGTTTCTTCAGCAAGGAAGAAATACTGACCGCGGCCTGGCATTCCAATAAACTTGTTTTCGGCATCGGGCTGTTTACGGCGGCGCTAACCGCTTTCTATATGTTCAGATTGTATTTTTCCATCTTTTGGCAAAAAGAGTCTCAGCATCATAACGACCATGGCGAGGGAACGGTGTCGATGAAATTACCGCTGGCGGTACTGGCGGTATGTACGATAGCCGCAGGCCTTATTCCATTCGCACATTATGTATCTGCCGATGGAAAGCCATTGGAAACCTCCATCGACCTGGGTTTCTCTGCGGCGCCTGTCGTATTAAGCGTTCTTGCCATTCTCATCGCGATGCGATTCTATAAAACGGAAAATGAGCGGTCCGCAAAGTTTGCGGCGGCTGCGGGCGGATTGTACCGGGGTGCAAAAAGAAAATTTTATATCGATGAGCTTTACCTGTTCGTGACGAAAAAGATCATTTTTCCGCTGGTAGGACAACCGGCTGCCTGGATAGACAGGAATATCGTAGACGGATCGATGAATCTACTTGCAACGGTAACAGCTGCTGTCTCCAACCGGATCAAAGGGCTGCAATCGGGGAAGGTGCAGGCATATGCCCTATATTTTTTTGGCGGGATAGCGGCATTGACCATCTTTTTCATTTATCTCTGGAAATAAAACTGCATGAACCTTACACTACTGATACTGATCCCCTTTCTCACCGCACTTGTTCTGCTTTTTTGCCGCGGGTTGCGGCAGGCACGGGTGGTGGCGCTGACAGGTTCTGTGGTGCAGTTGGGTGTAT
>JAFBAN010000203.1 GCA_019247775.1 Chitinophagaceae bacterium
CAGCTAAAGCAACCATTCACCATTCACCATTCACAATTCACCATTCACGATCGAAGTCTCACGACTGACGTCTCACGCTTCACGATCCACGCCTCGCGATCCATATGAAAAAGGTCAAATACTACTATAACACCCATACGCTTCGCTATGAGAAGCTTGACACGCCGCTGCGGGTACGGCTGCTTCGTGTGATCGGGTTTATTGCAGCTTCTATTGTGACCGGAGCCATTATTTTCGCCATTGCATTTCAATACATCGATTCTCCCAAAGAAAAATTCCTGCGCCAACAGAATGACGATCTCAAGGAAAGTTACAGTGTATTTGCAGAACGGATCAAGCAACTGGAACTGCAGATGGACGAGATAGAGAACAGGGATAATACCGTGTACAGATCCATTTTTGAATCGCAACCCATTCCCGACAGCGCCCGAATCCTGGATATGGAACGCAAAAATGAAGTGAAACTGGTGCAGCAGATGGGTGAAACGGAGCTGGTGAAAAGTATTACCGCACAGCTGAATAATCTTTTGCTTCGCACGGCTTACCAGGTGAAGTCCTTCGATGAGATCGATAATATGGTAAAGAACAAAGAAAAGCTGCTGGCCGCCATCCCAGCCATCCAGCCGGTGAGCAACAAGGAACTCAGCCGTATCGCTTCCGGTTTCGGCTATCGTATCGATCCTGTGTATAAAGAGCGGAGAGCGCATATGGGTCTCGATTTTACCGCCCCGCAGGGAACACCCATCTACGCTACCGCCGACGGAACGGTGAGCGATGCCGGTTTCAATACCGGCGGTTTCGGCAACCGCGTTATCATCCGTCATGGATATGGTTACGAAACCTGGTACGGACACATGTACCGCATCAAAGCGCGGGTAGGCGAGCGCGTAAAGCGAGGCGAAGTGATCGGTTATATCGGCAATACCGGTAAAAGCACAGGTCCGCATTGCCACTATGAAGTGCACCGCAATGGCATCGCGGTCGACCCCATTTATTATTTCTACAATGATCTCACACCGGCCCAGTTCGACAGGATCCTGAAACTGGCCGCAGCGAGCAATCAGAGCTTCGATTAGGGATCGTGGGCGTCAATCGTGAGACGTCAGACGTGAAACGTGAGTAAAGCTGTAGTTTATCGTCACGCCTATTCCCCACATTCCTGTTTAACGCCTAATATTCAAGTCTCACGTCTCACGCCTCACGTCTCACGTTTCCTGATGATTATTTCCGAACTTTAGCAAATGGAGCCCGGTGTAAAAAAATACCTGATCAGGATCGTGAACACCTTGTCGCTGGGATTGCTCTGGATGGCTTTGAACAGTACGTTCGGGATCATGTATGACTATGCATTCATTCACGACCGGTTGAGCATCGGCAATATTCTGTTCTACACCTGGTTCCTGGCAAGCCTTACCGCTTTTCTCTGGTGGGTCGTTAAAATATGGAGTAAGCCGATAAATTTCGAAGAATAATCCCTGCTTCAGGTTGTTAACGGATGGCTTTTCGTTACTTTCAGTTTCAAACCATGGGCATGTCTCTGAAGAAGATTTCAAAATGGATGATGATCTCGGGCGTTTTAATGATCTGGTCTGTGAAATTCGTGATCAGGCCCTTTGTACATATTCCTGCTGCGTTGAAACCGCTTGTTGGATTTGCACCGAACCTGATCGGTTCTTTCCTGCTGCCTTTCGGCGCTTACCTGTTCTTCAGAAAGATATTCCGCCTGCAAACCGCCGCCGATCTCAACCGCACCTGTTCATTCGGATTGTTGCTGGTGATCATCAACGAGTACCTGCAGCGCATCCCCGTATTCGGCCGCACATTCGATTATCTCGATATTGTTTTTTCTGTGGTAGGCGTATTTGCCGGTCATCTTGTATTCAGCAGGCTATTGCATAGATCGGCGCGGTCGCTCATCAGTTCTTCGCATCCAGTATAACCGGTGTTTTACCACCGCCCATAATGATCACTTTCGAATTTGGTGACGTGATCAGTCCTTTGGTGACCTGGATCTGCTCATACTGCAGCTGTTTATCGCTGAGTCCCGTGCTGATAATCCGCTGGTAGTCGGCAATACCCTGCGCTTCAACCCGTTTACGCTCGGCTTCCTGTTTCTCCTTCTGCAGCACGAATTCCATTTTCTGTGCATCCTGCTCCGCTTTGATCTTTTCTTCTATCGAACCTTTTACGGTCGAGGGCAGTGTGATGTTGCGTACCAGCAGCTGTTCCAGTATCAGCCCGCGTTTTTTGAAATCTTCCTCAATGCTTTTGAAGATCCGGCCCTGGAACAGATCACGTTTATTGGAGTACAGATCTACCGCTGTAAAATAAACCGCATTATCCCTGATCTTGGTGCGGGTAAGGGGCCTTACGATCTTGTCGCGGTAGTCCAGGCCGGTCTCGCGCATGATGCGCGGGGCTTCATTGCTGATCACCCGGTACAATACAGTCAGATCGATGATCACTTCCAGGCCATCGGCAGTAAGTACACGGATGGCGTCGTCGCCGGCCTTATCGCCTTCGTCGTGCACGCCGCTCATGGTGTAATTCTGGGTTTTGACATCAACTGTCTTTACATCCACCAGTGGATTGACCAGGTTGAGTCCGCTGTACAGCACGTTGTCGTCCACCTTACCGAACAGGGATTTAACGCCTACCTGGCCTGCATCGATCTGTTGTATACAGGAAGTAAGAAAACCGATAATGATAATGACAATGCCACCGATGCGCAGGCCATTGGATACTTTGTGCAGCGCTTCATTCTGCCTGGCAATAACGAGTCCGGCTATCAGGATAATGACGCCGAGTATGATGAGTACCATATAGAAAGTTTTGGTTGAATTGATCTATCAGTCGCTGAGCCTGCAAAAACATTACAGCTAACTGCTGTGATCCGCCACGATCACCCACTGCCCATCGATCTTACGCAGCAGCAAGGTATAATATCCTTCCAGGTTGCCGATACTGCGGTGTAATGTCCACTTGCCAAGCAGAAAATAGCTGGTGGCGGACACAGGTTCCAGTTTGAGGATATCGAAATGCAGCTTGCCCATGGCCACGGTATCGGGATATCCTTTTTTATAATTCGCAAGTGCCGCCCGATAGCCATACCTCGGTCCGTTCTTACCTACGAACAGCAGGCTGTCGTTGTTCCAGTAGCCCACCATAAAGCCCTCGATATTGCCTTTGTTCCACTGTTCGGTCTGGCGGGCCAGCAATTGCCGGATGGCCTGTTCGTCTTTAGACTGGGCATAGGTAAAGAGCGAGAGAAAAGTAAAAATGGTTAAAGTGGTAAAAAGCGGTAAATGGTTCTTGCGGGTTCCGGATGGCATGCTGTTGTTTTTATGAAAGCTACACAAAAACCGCAATTATTTCCAGGCCCTTACTATTTCCCGTTTGCCGGGCGGACCGGGTATTTTGGTGACGTCGAATCCCGCGGCTGTCAACGCCCGGCGAACATTGCTTTTGCTGCTGTACGTCAGCAGGGCACCGCCCGACAGCAGCAGCCCATACAACTGTTCGAAGAATGCCTGGCTCCATAGCTCGGGCTGCACATCCGGTGCGAACGCATCGAGGTAGATGCCATGCACAGGTTGGAGCGGGAGTGCTGCGGGGAGTGCGATCTGCAGTTTCAGTAAACTGAAATAAGGGCTGATATCGGTTTCTTTTTCCCATTCGGCTTCATGTATTTTGTTGAACAGCTCCTGCTGTGCCATAAGGCTGCCATAATTCAGCTGTCCTGTTTCTGCTTCGGTAAGGGGATATTTTTCAATACCGGAATACCGGATCCAGCGTTGATGCAGGCCCGCTTCCCGCGCGCTAAGCAGCGCATTCAGCCCGGTGCCGAAACCGATCTCCAGCAAACGCAAGGGATCACCCGGGAACTTTTCAAACAGGACCATCAGTCCCGACCGCACAAATACATGCATGCTTTCCTGGATAGCCCCGTGGTGACTATGGTAACTCACATTCATTTCCGGAATGGAGATGGTATGCGAGCCGTCGGCGGTGAGTTGGAGTTGACGCAATGGGAGTCTGGAGTTAGGAGTTAGGAGTTTGGAGTTTGGAGTTTGGAGTTTGGAGTTTGGGATAAAGATAGAGCAAGGTAGGGAGAAGGGAAGGTTGGTTGGCGGGTAAGAGGGGGCTTTTTATTATCTTGGGCGGATGGAATATGTTGCACATTTACAGAAGGACAAGAGGCTGGCGAAAACGATCGGGGAGGATCTGCATGAACTGACACTGCATAAGAATATCCCGGTACGCATTATGGCCAGCATCATCAGTCAGCAGTTAAGTACCAAGGTTGCTAAAGTGATCTTCAAGCGTTTTCTCGATCTCTATAAGGGCAAGGAGCCTAAACCGCAGCAGGTACTGGATACGCCCGCTGAAAAACTTCGCGCCATCGGTCTGAGCAATGCCAAAGTAAGTTATGTTCATAATGTGGCGCAGTTCTGCATCGATCACAAAATAACCGATAAGAAACTGCTGGCGATGTCCAATGAGGAGATCATTGAACTGTTGGTGCAGATCAAAGGCATCGGCAAATGGTCGGTGGAGATGCTGCTGATGTTCACTCTCGGCAGGGAAGACGTATTTGCAGTGGATGATCTGGGTATCCAGCAGGCCATGATCAAGCTGTACAAACTGGATCCGGCAGACAAAAAAGCTATGAAAGAAAAAATGCTGAAGCTCTCAGAAAAATGGAGCCCTTACCGCACTTATGCCTGCCTGCATCTCTGGCGCTGGAAAGACAATACGCCTGTGCAGAAATAGTTCCGGTGCTTACAAGGGGGTTGCTCAGGCCGAATTCCTTGCGGCATTGATAATGCCGAACATACTGCGCGTGACCAGTTTTTCATACACTGTTTTGGTTTCCGCATTTGTTTCGTTGCTGTGCAGGTGATGCAGGGCATATTGCTGAATGGTAAGCAGCGGCAATACGATCTTATCGCGCATCAGGATAGAAGCGCGGCCTGTCTTATCGTCCTGCATTAACTCTTTTGAGCCCGATAGCTCCAGTACCAGTTGGGCGGTAAGGTCGAATTCGCGTTTGATCAGTTCCCAAATAGGGCCATAGGTCGGATCCTCCTTGATGTATCGTGTGGGTGCGAAATTCGATTTAAGCATGCTCATCATGCTGTTGTCGATCAGCGTGCGGAAGAAAAGCGTATTCCGGAACATGGCTTTCACATCCTCCCACATTCCTTTTTCCTTTACCTGCTGCAAGGCCGTACCCACACCGAAATAACCAGGTACATTTTGCTTGAGCTGGCTCCAGCTTCCTACAAAAGGCACCGCACGCAGATCTTCGAATTTCAGTCCACCGCCGCCGCCGCGTTTGGCAGGGCGGCTCGCGATATTGCTTTTGCTGTAATAATCCAGCGGACTGAATTGCTGCAGGTAACTCAGGAATAACGGATGGGTTTTAAAAGACTGGTAAACCTCGTAACTTATCTTGCCCAGTTCTTCGAGCAGGTGCCGGTCGTGGTTGGAGATCTGCGCGCGCGTGTCGCTGAATAGTTCATTGCTGACCCCTGCGCTCAACAGCTGCTCCAGGTTGAACTGCGAAGACTGGATGGTGCCGAAATTGGAAGTGATGGTCTGCCCCTGGATGGTAAGCTGGATCTCTTCATTCTCGATGGTACTGCCGAGCGAGGCATAGAATTTATTGGTCTTGCCGCCGCCGCGCGAAGGTGGTCCCCCACGGCCATCGAAGAACTTGGCCCTGATATCGTATTTGCGCGAGATCGCGGTCAGGTTTTCCTTGGCTGTGTAAATGCTCCAGTTGGCCTGCAGGTATCCGCCGTCTTTGGTGCCGTCGCTGAAACCGAGCATGATGGTTTGCTGGCGCTGGCGGCTTTCCAGGTGCTGTTTATACACCGGCAGCCGGTATAAGGATTCCATGATCTGTTCGGCCGCAGCAAGATCGTTAACGGTCTCGAATAAGGGAACGATGTCGAGTGTCAGCTGTTCCGTATCCCAGCCGCAGAGCCGCGCAAGGGCATACACTTCCATCACGTTCACCGCACTCTGACAATTGCTGATGATATAACGCTGGCATCCCTGGATGCCGTTCTGCTGCTGGATGGTGCGGATGGCGCAGACACTGAGTAAGGTTTCTTTGGTCAACTCATCTTTCATCAACTGCGGATCAACCCTGGTGCGTATGGCCGCAAGGTGTTCCATTTTTTCGGCAGGTGAGAACGAATCGTAGTTGTCTGGAAAGATCCCGGGCTGACCTGCGGCTTTCAACTCACTGTTTACCTGGGCCAGTACTTTGGTGTGGATCCGGCTGTCCTGGCGGATATCGAGCGCGGCGAAATGCGTACCGAATATTTTTATTTTATGGATCAGGCTGTCCAGGCGCTGCAGGAACAGCGAATGATGCTGCAATACGATCAGCTCGCGCATGGCATAGAGTTGCTGCAGCAGGTCCTGTGCCGTAAGGCGTTTGGCTTCCCTGGGCCTGAACACGTTTTCGTACAGTTGTTGTTCGAGGCTGTGGATCATCGTATCCACACCGGTAAAAGTGAGTCGACGTGCGAGTTTACGGACATCGCGGTAGTAGCATACGATAATGGCGCTGCGCAACGCTTCGGCTACCCGCAGGGTAATATCGGCGGTAACAAAAGGGTTGCCATCGCGGTCGCCCCCGGGCCAGAAACCGAGTTCGATAAACGGATTATCGCCGTCGAACTGGCTGTCGAATACTTCCTGGTTGATGTAGTTATAAATATTGCCGATCGAATGGTAGAGGATATTCTCGAGGTACCACATCAGGTTCACCGCCTCGTCGAAAGGGGTCGGCTGCTTCTTGTTGAAGAAAGGGGTGATGCCGAGTTGCTGGATATACTGGTTGATGGTATGAAAATCATTCCGGCTAATGGCTTCACTCATATCGTGAATGATGCCTAGTACGGAACCGGGATAAAACTGTGTGGGATGCGCTGTTAATACCACCCGCACTTTAAATTTCCGGAGCTTGTTCTTCAGTGCCTGGGTCTTGCCGGCAAATGCAGCTTCATTGAACAGGCCTTTGAGGCTGCCGGCGCCATCCATATTGTTGACGGTGGTGAAAGCCGCGTCCTCGATGGCATCGAACAGCACGATCTGCCGCTCTATGTACTGCACGAACTTGAACAGCCGGTCTACTTTTTCGGTTTCGGTCTTAACCGTAGTATGCTGTTCAAAAAAATGGTCGATGATCTGCATCGGATTCCGCCCTTCTGCATAGCCGTCGATGCAGGCCTGCAGTAAAATGGGTAACAATGCGCCTACATTGGCGATGCCTGAAAAAGGAAGTGCGGCGAAAAGGCTGTTGTAGATAACATACTTGTCCGTTACATTCCGCTTGAAATTGCTGATGTATAGTGAAGATGACATGATTGCTTGCTTGCTGAAGTTAGTTGATTTGGGTTGAAATAGTTAAACTGGGTAATGGGGTTAAAGTGGTAAAAACGGTTAAAGCGGTTAAAGCGGTGGATGGGTTGAGCAAATCGGGCAAGAAAGGCGGCACAGATTTTTAGCCTCTGGCCAGTGACCCGCTACCTTTTTAACCATTTTAACTTCACTATATTTATAAAAATTGTTCCGCATGCAGGGAGACGATAAAACGCTTTTGCTGGAGTTCAGGCAGGATGCCACAAAAGAGCGGGCGTTTACGGCTATCATCAAGAAATACCAGGAGAAGCTGTACTGGCATATCCGGCGGATGGTGGTGGATCACGACGATGCCAATGATGTGGTGCAGAATATGTTCATCAAAGTGTGGAAGGGACTGGAGAATTTCAGGGAAGACAGCCAGCTGTATACCTGGCTCTACCGCATCGCAACCAATGAGGCGCTCAGTTTCCTGGAACAGCAAAAAAAGCGGAATACGGTCAGTTTAACAGATGTGGAGGAAGGGCTAAGCGATAAGATCAAAGCAGAAGCCAATTTCGACCCTGGTCAGCTGGAGTGGAAGCTGCAGCTGGCTATTCAGCAACTTCCTGATAAACAGCGACTTGTGTTCAATCTTCGTTATTTTGACGAGCTGCCCTACCAGGAAATGAGCCGGATCCTGGAGACCAGCGAGGGGGCCTTGAAGGCCAGCTACCATCATGCAGCCAAAAAAATAGAGGAATTCCTGAAAAATAATTAAACCAACAGGTCGTATCGGTGTCAAATATTACTGAGATGGAACAGCGAGCGCAAATACTGGATGAATTGCAGAAGATCAGCCCCTTATTGGCCCAGGTGCCGGTAAATACCCCATTCCGGGTGCCATCGGGTTATTTTGACAACCTGCCGGCCATGGTAATGGATCGGGTACAGGATCCGTTCTTATCTGCGGATCATCAGTTAAATGCATTTAAAGTGCCCCAGGGCTATTTCGAAAGCCTTGCGGGAAATATCCTGGAAAAGATCGGGGCAAATGAGGTAAGAACGGAGTTGGAAACGATAGCACCCCTGCTTAACCAGATCAGTCGTAAAAATCCATATGAGCTTCCTGCCGGTTATTTTGAACAATTGCAGGCCCTGCCTCCGAAGAAGGAGGCCAGAGTGGTTCCATTTCGCAGAGCGCGCCGCTGGATGCAGTATGCCGCAGCCGCTGTGATCAGCGGGATACTGGTTACCGGAGCATTCCTGTACACCGATAGCGGAAGCGATCTGCGCAACGACAAAACCGATGTGCCTGCTGAACTGAACAAACTGAGTGCCGGCGAGCTGGTAAACTATCTCGATAACCCCGAACATCCACAAACCGCTTCCAGTGATGTGGCGGCCGATGTAAAAAATAATATTCACGCAGTAAGTGATGAGGAGCTTGATCAGTATCTTACCGAGCATGCCGACGAACTGACTTCCACTGCAACGAACTAGCCATGAAAAAGCTGAAACTTTTCCTGTTATCCTGCGTACTGCTGAGCCAATTGGGTGTTGTGCAGGCTGCTCAGCCCAAACCCGGGCGCAGACTGGAGGCGCTGAAAACGGCTTATGTGACCAAACAACTGAACCTGACCCCCGAAGAGGCAGAAAAATTCTGGCCGGTTTACCACGCTTACACCGCCGACTTTAAAAAAATGCGGCAGGAGCAAAAAACCGGCGATGTACTGGAAATTGAAGAAAGCATTTTGAACCTGCGTAAAAGATATCGCGGGGAGTTCAAAAAACTGCTCAATACCGATGACCGCGCCCTGAAAGCCCTTACCGTTGAACGTGATTTCAATAACATGATCCGTAAGGAACTGCAGCAGCGGATAGAATTGCGGAAAGAAAAAAGCTAAGCACGGCAAGACAAAATCAAACGTAAAAAATCAAAAGTCAAAAGGATTTTCATTTTTTGACTTTTGATTTTTGACTTTTTACTTTCCATCCCAAACAGGAGTCTTGATATCGTGATAGAACAGGAATGTCCAGTGCTCCTGTTGCCCCTGTTCCCACCATTGTTGCCGCAGCTCCATGCATTTGCGCCCGTCGTAGTCGTATTTAGCGATGAACCTGTTCTTCATCTGCTGTAATTGCGGCGCCACATCTCCCCCGAAGAAGATCTTTTCTCCGTCTTCTTCTACCCAGAATACCTGGTGAAATTTACTGTGAGCACCGGTAAGCTGGTAACGGATATAATTATCGATCATGCCTTCATCTTCATCCAGCCAGGCCACGCGGCTGAAATGTTCCAGCAACGCAAAATCTTCCGTGATATAGGATGCCGTGCCCGCACCTGTTGCAAATTCGAACTCTCTTCGCTGCACATACCAGGTAGCATAGGGGAAACTGATAAACCGTTCTCCGGAACTGCTTTTTACCGATACGCCTCCCGCATGGTCTTTGTGCAGATGGCTTATCAGCACTTTGGTGACTTTATTCGGATCGATACCCGCCTGGCGCAGCAGCTGATGCAGCCGGAACCTGCCCTCTGCATCGTTATAACCCAGGCCGGTATCGAAGAGGATGATATCTTTTGAAGTGATCACCGCGAAAGGCTGGATCTCTACCAGCAGGCTGCCGGCCGGCCGGGTACTAAGCTGCTCAGTGGCCGTGTCGAAAGGAACAAACACTTTGGTCTTATCTACTGTAAACGCGCCTTCGGAAACCGGGAAAATCTGCATAAGCTCAAATTCGGATGAAATGCCAATATCGTAATTCTCTATGAAGCTTTGTGTATTCTGTGTCTCTGTGGTGAAATAAGACCGAGGTCTTTTGAGTTGACAGAGTCCCGGAGGCCTTACCACAGAGCCACAGAATCCACCGAGCTTCACAGAGGATCATTTACCTCAAGACCATCTGCCTGTCGGCATCCAATCTCAGAAGAATAAAAATAAGAATCGTGAAGGTCAGTAAAGAAGATCCGCCATAGCTGATCAGCGGCAGCGGGATACCCACAATTGGGAAAAGGCCAATCGTCATGCTCACATTAACGGCGATATGGAACAACAGGATACTGGCCACGCTATACGCATACACCCTGCTGAACGTACTTCGTTGTCGTTCGGCAATCCGGATAATACGGTAGAGCATGAACAGGTAAATAGCCAGGAAGGCGAAGCAGCCAACAAAACCGAATGCTTCACCTAATGAAGTGAAAATAAAATCAGTGGACTGTGCCGGCACATATTTGCCGCGGGTCTGTGTGCCTTTCAAAAATCCTTTGCCCGTTACGCCACCTGAGCCGATCGCGATCTTACTTTGGCGTACATTATAGTCATCGGGCTTGTGCGCTGCTTTTTCGCCCTCTTTGCGGGCCGACTTTTTATTCTGGCTGCAATCATATTCCTTGCCCACCATGCTGTAGATGCGCGTACTCTGGTAGCATTCCAGCACATTATCAAAAATATAAGGCACTACAAAACGCTGTGCGCCCACGCAAAGCAGCCATAAGCCCACCACCAATACCAGCGATTTCCGGTTTCGCCTGGCCTGTTTGCGGAGGATAAAGAAAATGCAGCCGGCAATAACTGTCAAAATAATGGCGAGGGTATTGCGCTCAACTACCAATGTGGCAATCACGAGTACAGCGAATGATGAGCCGTAGATAAGGATCTGCGCCGGCAAGCCTTCGCGGTACATGGCCAATAAAAAAGAAGAATACACGAGGGCCAGTCCAAGTTCATGCTGCGCGATCGATAATATGGCCGGCGCCGAAATGAGTAAGCTCGCAATGATCTGTGATTTCGGTTTTGTAAATTCTGTTTCCTGTCTCGACAGGAACTTGGCCAGTGCAAGCGCGGTGAATATTTTGCAAACCTCGGCGGGCTGCAGGTTAAATCCACCACCGATCGGGATCCAGCTCTTGGAGCCATTGATATTTTTACCCAGCACGAAAGTGGCAAGCATCAGCAGAATACCTCCTGCATACATCAGGTTGGCAAAAGCGGTGAACAGTTTACTGTCTGTAAGCAGGATGAAAGTTGCGATCACCGTACACAGAACGGCATAAATGAGCTGCTTGCTGTAACTGGTCTTGCCGCCAATAAAAGAAGATACCCAGTTGGTATCCGGTTTATATTCCACCATGAAAATGCACAGGATGCCCACTGCAACCAATACCGCATATAGCCAGATGATCATCCAGTCAACGCCCTGAGAAATAGAATTATTTCGGGTACTCATGCGCGACCGTTGGGTTTTTTGCTTTTGCGTTCATCAGGAAGAACGGCCGAGATCACCGTTTTCCTTTTTGGCGCCGGTTTATTGTTTGTGGGCGGAGGCTCATTATAAAGCGGGATGAACTCTTCTGTTTCAGTTGAATCCGGCTCGCCTTTTTCTATTTTCTCCTGCATCTGTTTGATTTGCCTGGCATGCCGTGCAGAATCCTGTTTCTGGATTTCCATCCTCATGTACAAGGGGATAATTTCCTTTTTCTTGAATTCTTCATACATCGCGTTACGCTCGGGACCCACTATGGAATCGCGCAGATATTTTTCCACCATCAGGCTGGCGATCGGCGCAGCTGCCCAGGCGCCCTGCCCCGCATTTTCACAGATCACGGCAATAGCTATCCTTGGATTATCCCGCGGGGCAAAACCGCCGAAGAAGGAATGGTCCTGCTGCTTTTCCATCCTTCCGTTTACTTTAGCCGAATTCTCTACTGTACCTGTTTTGCCACACATTACTATGCCGGGTATTTTTGAACGCGCGGCTGTTCCATAGTCTACCACGGCCTGCATGCCTTCATGTACGGCTGCGTAAACGGTATCCGGAATGCGGTGATCTACACGATGCTTTATCTGATAGGGATCGAGCATATTGTATTCATCGCCCCCCTCAATGGAATCTACAAGATGCGGAGTATAGTACCAGCCTTTATTGGCGATGATCGACATCACATTGGCCAGCTGGGTGAGCGTAGTAAGCAGCTCTCCCTGACCGATGGCATTGGAGATAATATTGCATGAATACCACTTGGGCCCGAAAATTTTCCGGTAATAGGCAGAAGTGGGAAGATTACCTTTTTTCTCGGAAGGAAGATCGATGCCAAGTTTCTGTCCCATGCCAAACGTGGATGCGTAGCTATTGAATACCGTCAATGAACTATCGGCGCCATGGTACCTTGGCTGATCGAGCAGGCGTTTAAACACCGTTGAAAAATAACTGTTATCGCTATGCGCAACCGCTTCTTTAAACCTGAATACGCCCTTATCCAGGCATTTGGGTTTGCCGGTGCCGCAGCCGGTAAAATAACCTGGACAAACAACGGTAGTTCTTTCGTCTATCACGCCTTCGGTAAGACCGATGATGCCGCTCACTGTTTTGAATGTGGATCCCGGCGAGTAGTAAGTACTAAGGCCCCGGTTGTTGAATGGCTTGCGCGGATCGAGCAGTAATTCGCCAAAATGTTTTTTGCGCTGATTACCGGTCAGGTAGTTAGGGTCATAGGTGGGTGCACTTACCATGCAGAGAACGCCGCCTGTTCTGGGATCGATGGCCACGATACTGCCCACTTTGTTCTGCATCAGTTCTTCACCCATCTTCTGGAGTTCTATGTCCAGCGAAAGGTGAATGTTCCTGCCGGCGATGGCAGGGGTATCATAGGCCCCATTTTCATAAGCACCCTGGATACGGCTTTTATTATCCCGGATAAAGTTCTGAATGCCGCGCTGGCCCATCAGCACTTTTTCATAAGTGCGCTCAAGACCGGTGAAACCAGTATAGTCGCCCATCTGATAGCCCTCATCTCCATGCCGCCGCAGGAAACCCGTATCCACTTCAGCAATATAACCCAGCACATGACCGGCGGCATGATAGGGATAATTCCTTACAGAGCGTTCGTAGAGCGAAAAGCCGGGAAACTTATAAATATTTTCATTCAGCCGCGCATACATTTCCGGACCGAGCAGCGCTTCGAATACGCTTGTTTTTACATATCCGTTCTTAAAGATCAACTCATGTATCCGTTTCCTGTACTCAGCAGTATCGATGTTGAGCAGCGCGCAGAGAGCGAAGGTATCGATACCCTTGGTTTCCGAGGGTGTAACCATCAGGTCAAAGCTGTTGATATTCTCAAGAATGGCTTTTCGTTTGCGGTCGAAAATAATACCGCGGTCGGGGTAGATCACTTTACGGAAAACGGCGTTGTTTTCTGCGGCAAGTTTATATTTTGCCGAAAAGATCTGCAGGTTGATCAGTTGTCCGATGATCACCAGGAAAACCAGCGCAAAAATTATCTGAACGATCCGTCCCCTGCTTTGATTGAATTCCGGCATACCGCTGAGTCAGAATGAAGATGTAGTGAAGATTACCTGCAAAGTTGCTGAATTCGCAGGTTCCGGCTGCAATATTTTTTAAAAAAACTCCAATTAAAAAACAGCGGAAACAGAAGGATAAAAATCCTGTGCCGACCGGTATTTCCCCGCTAGGCGGCATTGGTCCGGTGCCTGCCTTTCCGGCTCAGCAGCAGTTCGGTCAGGAATATCAGCAGCAGGCTGATGGCGGTTGTACCCAGCACTTTGCCGATAAAGAACATGAAGTTCCCGAATTGCAGCCATTCGATCAGTACGAGTAAGGAATGATGGAGAAAACTCAGTATACCCACATAGAGACCGTAGGGCGCCCATCCCATATTTTTCGGGCTGGGTTCCAGGTAACTCTGCTCAGTGGTTTCCTGGGGGATCAGCAGGTTAAGCAGGAAGGGCCGTATATAGGCGATCAGCACACAGGGCGCTGCATGCAGGCCAGGCGTTCCGGTAAAGAAATCGAGCGAAAGCCCGAACATGAAAGCGATGATCAGCAGAAAGAACCGGTTGATGCTGAAAGGCAGCCAGAGCAGGAACAGGAAATACAGGTAAGGCACGATGAACTGGTGCAATGGCGGCACCTCGTCCAGGATCAGCACCTGCACCAGGATAAAGAAGATGAAACGGATGATATTCTTAAGCAGGCTGCTCATTGGTTTTTTGGTGTATTGGATTCGATCTGCACCTGTTCTCCATACCTGGCGTTCTCGATCAGGTATACGTACTGGATATTGAAGAAATTGGTGGCGGTCTTTACTTTCAGCGTATAAAAATTACTGGCCTGATCGGAGCTGATGGATGCTACTTTTCCGATCATCAGCCGGGCGGGAAAGTTGGCGGAATAATAACTGGTTACCACCGTATCACCCACCGCTACTTTGGCGCCTTTGGTAACATTGCGCATGGTGAGGAAAGAGGGATTGCTTCCATCCCATTCGATACTGCCGGCACTGTTGTCTTTCTTAAGCATGGCGCTGACCCGGCTGTTGCGATGCAGCAGGCTCATTACTTTCGACACATTGGCGCTGGTTTCTACCACAACGCCGACAATGCCTTCGGGCCCCGTTACCGCCATCTGTTTTCTTACGCCCTGTGCACTGCCGCGTTCGAGCGTGAGAAAATTAGCCTGCAGTGTATAAGTGTTACCGATGACCCGTGCGGGCAGGTAGGTGAATTTGCGCACCCTGCCCATTGTATCGCGTACCAGGGTATCGGTCACCAGCTTTCTTGTGGTATCGGGGGCCTGAAAATTGGAGGCCATCATATTTCTGAGCCGGGCATTTTCCTCAGAGAGCTGACGATTGGCTTCTTTCAGCCCGAAATAGCCGCGGAAGCCGCTGTACCATCCATTGAAATGACCTGTGAGTTCATTCACCGCGGAAGAGAAGAAAGCTTCATGGCTTTTGCTTGCATTGCTCAGCAGCACGATAGCCAGTACCTCCAGCAGCAGAAAGCTGAGCAGCGTAAAATACCGGCGGATGAAGAGGAAGATATTTTTCAAAATCTAGCTGTTAGCTGTTAGCCTTTAGCTGTTAGTTGCATCTTTTGCTAATTGCCAACAGCTAATAGCCAATGGCTCGTGTTATCTCATAATAAACGGAAACCGCTGATAGTTTTTCAAAGCCAGGCCGGTGCCGCGTACCACGCTTTTGAGCGGATCGTCGGCTACATGTACCGGCAACTTGATCTTTGCGCTCAGGCGTTTGTCGAGGCCGCGCAGCAGGGCGCCGC
Source organism: Chitinophagaceae bacterium (assembly GCA_019247775.1). Classification (GTDB taxonomy): domain Bacteria; phylum Bacteroidota; class Bacteroidia; order Chitinophagales; family Chitinophagaceae; genus Sediminibacterium. The sequence goes on from JAFBAN010000203.1 coordinate 15,447, forward strand.
CGCCGGTGAGGTAAAGGCCCCTGCGGTAAATATCCGCGGCCAGTTCGGGCGGTGTGGTCTCCAGTGCTTTGAGGATCGCTTCTTCGATCTTGAAAATACTTTTGTCGAGCGCTTCCGCAATTTCCTGGTAACTCACCATGATCTGTTTGGGAATACCGGTCACCAGGTCGCGTCCGTTCACGGGCAGATCGTCCGGAGGATTATCGAGATCTTTCATTGCCGCGCCTACATTGATCTTGATCTGTTCTGCGGTACGTTCACCGATGAGCAGGCTGTGATACCGACGCAACGCTTCCATAATGTCTGCAGTGAATTCGTCACCTGCGATACGGATACTCTGATCGCAAACAATACCTGCCAGTGCGATCACGGTGATACCTGTTGTACCGCCGCCGATATCGATGATCATATTGCCTACCGGTTCTTCCACATCGATACCGATACCCAACGCTGCGGCCATCGGTTCGTGGATCATGTATACTTCTTTGGCGCCGGCCTGTTCGGCACTGTCGCGCACAGCACGTTTTTCTACTTCGGTAATGGAAGAGGGGATACAGATCACCATTCTCCAGCTCGGCGGGAACAGCGGTTTTTTGGGATAGATCATTTTGATCAGTTCCCGGATCATCAATTCCGCTGCGTTGAAATCGGCGATCACACCGTCTTTCAGCGGACGAACAGTACGGATGCTCTCATGCGTTTTCTCGTGCATCATCAGTGCCTTCTTACCCACTGCCAGCACTTCCTTCATGTTGTTACGGTTCAGTGCAATGATCGAAGGCTCATTCACTACAACTTCGTCGTTATGTATGATAAGGGTATTGGCGGTACCCAGGTCCATCGCAATTTCCTGCGTAAAAAAATTAAATAATCCCATTGTATATTAAAAAAGTTGCAAATATTAACTATGCCTGCAAAGGTGGCTGAATTTGGTTGAATAAACAAAGCCAAGGTACTGATTTTTCAGAACGCGTCGTGAGACGTCAGACGTGAGGCGTGAGCGGGGTTTGGCGCTAATTCTGCTTACGTCTCACGTCTCACGCCTCACGATCTCCAAACTCATACCCGATATCCCTCCTGAAATACATTCCTTCAAACGATATCTTATCCAGCGCCGCCCTGGATGCTGCCACGGCTTCGCTGATGGTATTCCCATAAGAAGTTACGGCCAGCACCCTTCCCCCATTGGTCACTACCTCGTCATCGGCCTCTCTGGTGCCTGCATGGAAAACAATCGTGCCATCGCCTGATCCCGCATCGGTCAGCCCGCTGATCAGCATGCCTTTCCGATAGCTGCCCGGGTATCCGCCGCTTACTGCCACTATGGTTGCACAACTCCTTTCGTCAAACACTATATTGGTATCAACTAATGTGCCATTGTCCATAGCGGCAAAAAGGGCCACCAGGTCGGTCTGCAGCAGGGGCATCACCACTTCCGTTTCCGGATCGCCCATACGGCAGTTATATTCGATCACATACGGTTCTCCATCCATATTCATCAGGCCGAAGAAAATGAAGCCGTGGTAATCGAGCTGCTCACTGTGCAGTCCGTTTACGGTTGGCCGGATGATCTTTTCCTCCACTTTCCGCATAAAAGTCTCGTCCATGAACGGCACCGGGCTCACACATCCCATGCCGCCGGTATTGGGGCCGGTATCGCCTTCGCCGATCCGTTTATAGTCTTTTGCGTGGCCGATCAGCTGGTAATGCTCTCCGTCGGTGAGTACGAATACACTCACTTCAATGCCCTTCAGAAAGGATTCGATCACCACCCGGCTGCCCGCTTCCCCGAATTGCCTTTTCACGATCATGTCTTCGAACACCTGCAATGCTTCCTCATGCGAGCCTGCGATCACAACACCTTTGCCGGCAGCAAGTCCGTCTGCTTTCAGTACCACCGGCAGACTATGCGAGCGGATATAGGCCTTACCCGCTTCCAGGTTCTGCTCGGTGAATTCGGCATACGAAGCGGTGGGTATCTGATGCCGCTGCATGAATTTCTTGCTGAACGCCTTACTGCCTTCCAGTTGTGCGGCCGCCGCCGAAGGGGCCACAACCACGATATGCTGAAGCGAGGGATCCTTTTTAAAAAAATCGTAGATACCCAGTACCAAAGGCTCTTCCGGGCCTACCACCAGCATCCGGATATTATTGTCCATACAGGCTTGCCGGATAGCGGGGAAATCGTTGGGGGAAAGCTGCAGATTGGTGCCGAAATGCGCTGTACCTGCATTTCCCGGCGCTATGAACAGTTCATCACAATGCTGGCTTTGGACCATTTTCCACGCCAATGCATGTTCGCGACCGCCGGACCCTAATAATAAGATATTCATAACAGGGAAGAAAATTAACTAGTGCACGAAAGTACGAAGGCAATGCCAGCACCAGGCAAAATGGTGGCAACGCCTACAAAATTTGTCATGGTTTCTACCACAAGCCTTTTTTCTGCCTGACTAGCTGTAATTTTAAAAAAGGAAAAATTTTTCCGGGAACTGACTGATTTTTCCTCCCCCTCGGCGTTACAGCATACCCGTCAAACTTCCACATCCCAGAGAGGGGATGGCGAATAACTGTCCTGACGGGCAGATAACACTTTTATATTCTTATAAGCTAACCGGCTGCTGGCAGACGGTAGTAGAAACGTATTGAATGAAACGGATCAAAACCTATCATAAGACCGGAGCTATAAGTTTTAGAAAACGTTTGACAGCAGGCCTGGTGGTGATATTGCTTGCGTTGACCGGCGTGGTTTATTTTTTCAACAAAAACAATGAAAATTTTATTACTACCGCCGAATGGACGGCACATACCAGCAAAGTTTTGTACCAGTCTGAGCAGGTGGTATCGCTCGTTAAAGATGTTGAAACTGCCACCCGCGGGTACCTGCTGTCGGGCGATAGGCGTTTCCTGGAGCCGTTCTTCCATGGGAAAAGCAACATTGAACCGCATATTGCTGCCCTGCGTTCCCTGACCAGCGATAATGCTGTACAGCAGAGCAGGATACACAACGTGTCCGCTGATATCAGGAAGCGGATAGCGCTTTCCGAAAAGCAGATCGCAATACATTATCGTGAAGGACACGTTACTGAAGAGATCATTTCACTCAGTAAGCAGGGAATGGTATTGATGGAAGAGATCAGGAAGGCGATTGCGGTGCTGCAGTCCGACGAACAGAAACTGCTTGTTCAGCGCAGGGAGGCTAATGAAGAAGCCATTGTCAAAACAAGGGAACTGATCTACCTGGTGGGACTGGCAATGGCGATTTTCCTGGTGATAGCCTGGGTGGTGATCAACCGGAATTTTAATGCCCGGATCCGGGCGGAGGAACAGATCCTGAAATTAAATAATTCACTTGAGGAAAGGATAGCAGAACGTTCAGAGGAACTAACGCGTGCGGAACACCTGCTCCGGCATACCCTGGACAATATGGTTGAGGGCGTGCAGATCATCGATTTTAACTGGAAATACATCTATGTAAATGATGCCCTCGTTAAACAATTTCACTACACGTACAATAAACTCATCGGCCATTCGATCATGGATTTGTATCCCGGAGTGGAATTGACAGAACTTTTCCGGTGCCTGAAACAGTGCATGGAAGAGCGGGTACCTGTGTCTATGGAAACTGAATTCCAATTTCCTGATAGGAGTTCGGAGTGGTTTGAATTGAGCTTTCAGCCGGTACCGGACGGCATTTTCATCCTTTCCACTGAAACCACCCGGCAGCGCGAAGCAGCAAGGCTAATATCAGAACAGAAAGCACTGGCGGAAAGCCTGCTGCTCGCAGCTCCTGATGGTATCATGGGCATTGATGAGCAGGGGCGGATCACGATGGTTAACGAACAGGCAAAGGAGATGTTCTTATATGACAGCCAGGAGATCATCGGCCATCATATCGGCAGACTGATCCCTGAAAGCGGGGAGGATATCTACGAGAATATCCCGGACCGATTACCGGAGAAAGCCATTGTTGTAAAAAAAGAAATGACCGGGTTACGTAAGAACGGGGAGCGGTTTCCCGTAGATATCAGCTTAAGCCTGTTGCAGACAGGTGCCAGTAAAACAGTGATCGGGTCTTTCAGGGACATCACCGAAAAAAAAAGCGTAGAAGCAGAATTGCAAAACCTCACCCAAAATCTCGAAGCGATGGTGAAGTTGCGCACTGCACAGCTTGAAGAGATCAACAAAGAACTCGATTCATTTTCCTATTCGGTTTCACATGACCTGCGGGCCCCATTGCGCGCTATTGACGGCTACACAAAAATACTGCTGGAAGAATACGGGCCGCAGGTAGATGCCCACGGCAACCTGATGATGGAAACCGTTCGGCGAAATGCGCGCCGAATGGGCCAGCTGATCGATGACCTGCTTGCATTCTCGCGCCTGGGCAAGCAGCACCTGGTAACCACCGCTGTTAATATGGAACAATTGGTGCATGGGATCATTGACGAATTGAAAGGCCAGCAGCCCCGGTTGCAAGTTGTGCTGCATGAATTACCGGTTGCCAGCGGCGACAACAGTATGCTGAAGCAGGTGGTGTCAAACCTGGTTGGCAATGCGGTAAAATATTCGTCAAAAAAACAAAATCCCTGTATTGAGATCGGCGCATATTCGGAGGACGGCAGCGACATCTATTATGTAAGAGACAATGGGGCTGGTTTTGATATGGCATATGCCGATAAGCTGTTTGGGGTTTTCCAAAGATTGCATAGTACGAGAGAATTTGAAGGCACGGGTGTAGGCTTGGCTATCGTGCATCGCATCATACAGCGCCATGGCGGCCGGGTCTGGGCAGAGGCCCGCGAAGGCGAAGGCGCCGTTTTCTATTTTTCATTACCAAAACATAAATAGCAATGGATAAAAAAAGGCATCATGCGGAAATACTGCTGGTGGAAGACAATGAAGAGGATGCGGCGCTCGCAATCCGATCGCTCAAACAGTATAACCTGGTTAATGACCTGGTGCACCTGAACGACGGTGCCAAAGCACTGGATTTCATATTCGCCCGGGGCGAATATGGCGGGCGTGACATCGACGATACGCCCCGGGTGATCCTGCTCGATCTGAAAATGCCGAAAGTAGATGGCATGCAGGTGTTGAAAATGATCAGGCAGGATGAACGCACAAAGCTGATCCCCGTAGTGATCATGACTTCATCCCGGGAGGACCGAGATATTGTAGAGAGTTATAAACTGGGCGTGAACAGTTACGTGGTGAAACCCGTCGAATTTGAAAATTTCGCAAAAGCCGTGGCAGAACTCGGCATGTATTGGCTTATGTTAAACCAGCCTTCTAAAAAATAATGTATGGAAAAGATATTGAAAATATTGATGCTGGAGGATTCCGGGGATGATGCCGGGCTCATTCAGCGCGAACTGATTAGCCAGGGACTAAGCATAGAGGTTAGGACTGTAGATACCCGGCAGGAATTTGAACATGAGCTCAGGTCGTTTAAACCAGATGTGATATTGTCTGATCACTCAATGCCCGGTTTTAATTCAATCCAGGCGCTGCATATTCATAAGGAGATCAATCCGCGGATTCCATTCATTCTGGTTACCGGTACGGTATCGGAAGAATTTGCCGTGCAGGCGCTCCAGGATGGTGCCGATGATTATATCCTGAAAGATAAACTTACCAGGTTACCTTCAGCAATACAATGGGCAATAGAAAAGCATGAATTGGCCGATAAGAAAGAACGTGCTGAAAAGCTGCTTGTTGAGCAAAACGAAGAATTGAAAACACTCGCCAAGCACCTGAAAAATGTGCGGGAAGATGAACGTAAATATATTTCCCGCGAAATACATGACCAACTGGGCCAGCTGGCGTCAGCGATCAAGATAGAAGTCGACTGGTTGAATATTAATCTCCGGGATATCGAACCAAATGCCAAGACAAGGATCAAAAGTGTATTGTCAACGGTAACGATCATGATCGATACCATCCGTAATATCGCCATGTCGCTGCGCCCCAGCATTATTGAAGAGTTGGGCCTTAATGCATCATTAAAATGGCAGTGCCGGGAATTTCAGCGCATCAATAAAACAAAATGCGATTTCGAAGAATCGCTAAACGAGGCAGACGTCGATGAGGAAGTCCGGATCGAATTATTCCGCATCTGCCAAGAATGCCTGACGAATGTAATGCGGCATGCCAGGGCAGACCGGGTAGTCGTAAGTATTGCAGATTTTGGCGATCGCATAGGCCTGCGTATTGCCGATGACGGAAAAGGATTTGATACAAACCAAAAAAGTACGCATCTTGGGCTTGTAGGACTGCGGGAAAGGGCGCTGTCGGTAGGCGGCGAGATGAATATTGACAGCGCGCCGGGAAAAGGAACGACGATCACCGTTTTTGTACCAAAACGTCCGAATTAAATTTATGAAGATCATCATTGCAGACGATCATACCATTGTAAGGCAGGGTATCAGCAAACTGCTGAAAGAAAGTTTTCCGTTTGCCGAAATAGCCGAAGCCAGCGATACCGTTGACCTGGTGAAGCTGGTGCGGAAAGAGAAGTGGGATGTTATAGTTTCGGATATCACTATGCCTCCCGGCGATTCGGGGCTGGAAGCGGTGAAAGAGATCAAATCCATTTCCCCGTCTACGCCGGTGATCATCATGAGCATGCATTCGCCCGAGCATTATGCGGTGCGTGCGATCAAGGCAGGCGCTTCGGGTTACTTGTCTAAGGATTCGGCTTCGCTCGAGCTGGTGAAAGCCATCAACCATGTGTTATCCGGCAAGCGCTATGTAAACGCAGAAGTGGCAGCCATACTCGCCGATGCCTTCGAAACCAATTTTGAGAACCGCTCTATCGAGAACCTTTCAGACCGCGAGCTGGAAGTATTCAAACTGCTCGGGAGAGGTAAAACGGTTTCGGATATCGCCAAAGAACTTTGCCTCAGTACCAATACCATCAGCACCTTCCGTGCGAAGATCCTCGACAAGATGAATTTCCACAACAACATGGAATTGATCAAGTATGCGGTGGATAATAAGCTGATCTGATTTTGGAATTGAAATTTCTTCCCTGCGTTCTTTGCGGTCCCCTGCGTTCTCTGCGTTACAGAATTCGTGGCTCTGCCGTATCGCAAAGGACGCCAAGGAACGCAAAGTGCGCAAAGGGGTTTCTCAAACCTCTTACTGTGCGCTGTTAACATCGATCTCAGCCGCTGTTTCTTCCCCGATATACTTTTTCTCCGGCAGGCTTTTCGCCACCAGCAGGTACAGTACGATAAAGCCGCTGATGATGCCGATGAACAGCCAGTAGTATTTGGCACCGGTGTATTGGCTGAAGAATCCTTTGTTGGCAATACTTTTATTGACCAGGCTGTCGAAATAATTTCCGAGAGAGATCCCCAGCAGGTACAACGCACTCATGGTACTCTTCATCGATTTGGGAGAATGCGTATAAGCGTATTCGAGACAGGTTACGGATACCAGGATCTCAGAAGCGGCGAGCAGGATATAAGCCAGGATCTGCCACCAGACCGAAGGATGGCCGCCCGCATCGATCCTTTGCTGCAGCAATGCAATGATCACAAAACAAAGCGCGATAATGACCAGTCCGGCGCCGATCTTCCGGAGCGGCGATACCTTGATCCCCCTTTTCTCCAGGAAAGGAAAGAGAACGGAATTAAACACCGGGATCAATAACACCAGGAACAAGGGGTTGACGAAGTTCACCTGCTCCGGCAATAGTTTGAGATTACCCACAAGCGTCAAGTCGAGACGGGTTGCCTGTAACAGCCATTCAGACAGGTTCTGGTCCCACAGCGCCCAATAGATCGGCGTAAACGCGAAGACGGCCAGCACCCGATAAACTGCTTTGGTCCCATCGATCGATCTAGCGGAATATTTTGCCGCCACCGCATCCCATGCTTTTGGCCCAGGTTTGCGGCCGAACAATTTTTTCACGGAATAAACAGAAAACTTCATCAGCGCATAAAAAGAAACGGTCACGAAATTTTCTTTTTTGATACCAGCCGGCGGCACTTTCACATATTTCTTCCGGCCCAGCCAGAAGATGATCGTTGCCAGCGCCATCAGGATGCCGGGCACGCCAAACGCGATCCCCGGACCATAATATTGTTTCAGCAGCGGTATGAACAGCGGCGCAAGCGTACCGCCGGTATTGATGCTCATATAGAACCAGCCATACACTTTGGAGAGCAGGTGCTCATTTGATTTGTCGAACTGATCGCCCACGTTCGCCGATACGCAGGATTTGATACCGCCGGCACAACAGGCGATAATGATGAGTCCGGTACTGAAGATGGTAAAATTGCTGCCCGAGATCGACAACACAAAATGACCGATGGTATAGAGTATCGATACATACAGGATCACACGGTATTTTCCCAGGAACCAGTCGGCCATGATACCGCCCAGCAAGGGCATGAAATACGCCAGGGTCACAAAAAGGTGCGACATCTCATTCGCCTTGGCATCCGCTTCCACATTCAGCGCAGGATTCAGTGTGGGGTTAAAGAAGGTAACGGCCATATACGTGACCATAATGGAACGCAGCCCGTAAAAACTGAACCGCTCGGCTATCTCATTACCAATGATATAGGGTACCGAGCGCGGCATCCTGCTTTTCATAACCCCGTTCTGTATATCAGCCATATGTCGTATTTTGGATTTTTAAAGATATTGTAAAAGCGGTTAGCCATCAGTTTTTAACTATCAGCTTTTTCCCGGCTGACGGCTTCTCGTCCAATACTTACTGCTTCCCTCTAAACCAACGATTGTATGTCTGAGTCAAAAAAAGCCTTCAAGCCTTTTGTCCCGGCCTCTACCCAGATGAAAGAGCTCACAGTTAAATCCATTCTGGTAGGAAGCCTGTTCGGTGTGATCTTCGGCGCAGCCACCGTGTACCTGGCGTTAAAAGCGGGGCTTACTGTATCCGCTTCCATTCCGATTGCTGTAATCGCCATTACGCTGGGCAGGAAATTTCTGAAGACCACCATTCTCGAGAACAATATCATCCAGACCACTGGTTCTGCAGGTGAAAGTATTGCGGCCGGCGTGGCGTTTACCCTGCCGGGATTCCTGTTCCTTTCAGCCCCTACCAGTGCTGACTATTTTAATTATGTTACCATTCTCATCCTCGCCATTGTAGGCGGACTGCTGGGCACTTTGATGATGGTGCCTTTGCGCAAAGCCCTTATCGTTAATGAGCATGATACGCTGCCCTATCCCGAAGGAACCGCCTGCGGTGATGTATTGAAAGCAGGCGAAAAAGGCGGCGATTTTGCCCGTACCGCTTTTTGGGGACTGGGTGTTGCATCGTTATATGCGCTGCTGCAAAAAGTATTACATGTTATTGCCGAAACCCCGCATTATGCCACAAGCCAGCTGAACAAATTTTTTCCTTCTGCAAGAGTAGCGGGAGAAATTACGCCGGAGTATATGGGCGTCGGCTATATCATCGGTCCGCGTATTGCCGGTGTGCTGGTGGCCGGAAGCGTGCTGAGCTGGTTCGTGTTCATTCCACTGCTTTCCTTTCTGGTGCCTTCGGATGTGATCGCCACACAGTTGGTGAAGCTGGGCTATCTTGCCAATCTGGCCAAGCCCGGCGGTAAAGGCGGCTGGGATCCCGTGACGCACCGTTTCGATGATTATGCATCGGCTATTTATTATGCATTTATCCGCCAGGTAGGCGCCGGAGCGGTAACAGCGGGTGGCGTGATCACGCTGTTCAAAACCATACCTACTATTATTAAATCGGTAAAAGGCAGCATTGCTTCCCTTCGTCAGCAGAAGGAGCCGGGAGCCGCCAGCATATTGCGGACAGAAAAAGACCTGAGCCTGAAAGTAGTGGCTTTCGGTAGTCTCGCACTGATCCTGCTCATTTCCGTGTTGCCGCAGATCCCGGGCAATGGTATCATTCAGCGGCTATTGGTAGGCGTGCTGGTTATCTTATTCGGGGCCCTGTTCGTAACTGTTTCGTCGCGTATTGTGGGATTGATCGGTTCTTCCAATAATCCCATCAGCGGCATGACCATCGCTACGGTGATGGGTACCAGCCTGATCTTCCTGAGCGTTGGCTGGAGCGGACAGGCATATGAGCCGCTGGTACTCGTGGTAGGAGGTATGATCTGTATTGCGGCCGCCAATGCCGGCGGTACTTCGCAGGATCTCAAAAGCGGGTATATCGTGGGAGCTACGCCGCGGAACCAGCAGATAGCGCTGTTCATAGGGGCGATCGTGTCATCTATCGTTATCGGCATCACGGTGAAATTCCTGGATAAGCCTACTACTGAAATGCTGCAGCAGGGAATAACCCATGGTATCGGTTCTGAAAAATATTCTGCACCGCAGGCTACGCTGATGGCCACCCTGATCAAGGGTATCCAATCGCGCAGCCTCGACTGGCAATATATATCTGTCGGTATTTTCCTGGCAGTAGTAATGGAACTCTGCGGCATCAAATCATTAAGCTTCGCTATCGGAGTATACCTGCCGCTTGCAACCACACTGCCGATCTTCGCCGGCGGCGCTATCCGCGGACTGGTAGAGAGAAAACAGCGCCGCGAGAACCGGAAACTTAATCCGGAGGAGGAGGAACTGGGCAGGGGCAACCTGTTTGCCACCGGGCTGGTGGCGGGCGGCGCCGTGGCCGGGGTGATCATCGCTTTCCTGGCGGGTTCGTCGGGGGGAGAGAAATTCCTGAATATGGTGAGCATGGAAAACTGGTTCACGAATTTCCTGTCGGAAGGAGGGTATTTTATTGTTGGTACTTTGTTTTTTGTGCTGATGGGGTTGATACTGTACCGGGTTGCGATCAAGAAGCAGGCAGAACTATAAGCTGGACTTCGATTTTTTACCGCAGAGGCGCGGAGACGCAGAGGGCAACCTCCGCGCCTCTGCGTCTCTGCGGTAATTTTTTTCCCGAATTTCGAAAGCGCCGTTAAACTATCTGCATTTTAACATATCAAACTCCCAAAGCAGTATCCATGAACTGGCAACGCATGATCAAAACCTTCACAGCCGGCGCTGTGCTGACGGTGCTCTCTGCCTTTGTACAGGGCAATTATTCTTCTCCCATGCCAAAGATCAGTTTACCGTATAAAAAGATGGGTCTTACCCAGGAACAGGCGGCAGCGCATCTGCTGAGCCGGTTCAGTTTCGGCGCTACGCCGGGACAGGTGAAAGCGGTGGCGGATATGGGGGTAGAAAAGTGGCTGGAGCAACAGCTCGAGGGCAAACTTCCCGATGATGAGGTGAACAGGCGGCTTGCCGGTTATGATGCGCTGGCGCTGAATAACCAGGCGATCGTAAATACCTACCTCAATGCCGGCCAGGTGGTTAGGGTGGCGGCGAAAAATAACCTGCTCGATAAGGATTCGATCAAAAGCCTGGACAAGCCGGAATACCGGCAGCAGCTGAGGCAGCTCATGGATCAGCAGGGCTTCAAACCGCAGCAGGAACTGCAGCGGCAACTGATCAATCAGAAAATAATTCGCGCAGCTTATGGTCAGAACCAGTTGCAGGAACTGCTGACGGATTTCTGGTTCAACCATTTCAATGTATCACTCACCAAAGGCCAGTGTCAGCAATATGTGATGACCTATGAACGTGACGCCATCCGGCCGCATGTGTTCGATAATTTCGAGACCCTGCTGGAGGCAACCGCCAAACACCCGGCCATGCTCGAATACCTCGACAATGCCACCAGCGTCAGCAATGACAACGATATGGCCAGGCGCCAGCAGAATAATGCATACCTGAAAGCGATGCGGCAACGCATGGACACCATGGCGGAGGATACTTCGGCAGCCGGTAAGATCCTGCAACAGACACTTAAGGCAAGAAAGACCCAGGGATTGAATGAGAACTATGCCCGTGAGATCATGGAACTGCATACCCTTGGCGTAGATGGAGGCTATACGCAAAAAGATGTGACCGAGGTGGCGCGGGCGCTCACGGGCTGGAGTGTGGCCCCGCTGTACAAAGAAGGACCCGGTATGAAATTGATGGAAGCCGCCGGCGGCGTAAACAACCTTGTTAAAAGAGGGTTTGTGATCGAAGGCGATTTCATGTTCCGCGCCGATAAGCATGATGAGAATGCGAAGACCATCCTGGGCAGAATATTCCCTGCCAATGGCGGCTACCAGGAGGGAATGGAAGTATTGCATATGCTGGCCAATCATCCCTCAACCGCCAGATTCATCTGCACCAAACTGGCAACCCGCTTTGTGGCGGATACGCCTTCTGCGGTATTGGTGAGTAAGATGTCTGATGCTTACCTGAAAACCGGAGGCAATATCCGCGCTGTACTGGTCACAATGGTAAACAGTCCGGAATTCTGGGATAACAAAGCACTGCGTGAAAAAGTGAAATCACCATTTGAATTTGCAATAAGTACCATCCGCGCTACCAATGCCGATATACAGCAGCCATTCCAGATCTATAACTGGGTAACCAGGATGGGGCAACGTTTTTATTTCTACCAGGCGCCTACCGGCTTTCCTGATCGCGCGAGTTACTGGATCAATACCGGTTCCTTGCTGAACAGGATGAATTTCGGCTTGGCGTTCGCTACTGAAAAGATCCCGGGCGTTAAACTCAACCTGGCAGCGCTCAATGATAATCATGAACCCGAAAGCGCGGAAGCGGCACTGATGGTATACAGCAAACTGTTACTGCCCGAGCGTAACCTGGATGAAAATATCAGGAGACTTACGGCGATGGTGAGGGATGTGAATCTGGAACAGAAGATCAATGAGGCGGCAGATAAAACCGCCGCACCCGACGCCAGTATGGCAAACATGACTTCGCAGGATGAAATGATGGAGACAGGGCGCCCGGCCAGAGGAAAAAAAGGCAACCAGAACGCAGCGCTGAGTAAGAAAAATCTGCCGCTTACCACTTTGTACGTGGCAGGTAATGTGAATACGGTTTCGCAGGTAACCGGTATTATTATCGGGTCTCCGGAATTTCAACGCAAATAACGAGTAACTCCGCGCCCTTTTTTCAGCGGAGAAAAAAATAAGATATGGTCAATCGCAGAGCTTTCATGAAATCAGGCGCAATGGCGCTGTTTGCTGCCGGAATTGGCGGCGTACCCGGATTTGTGGCGCGCGCAGCCGACAGCCGCAAGATCATCAGTCCATACAAGAAAGGAAAAGTGCTGGTCTGCATTTTCCAGCGCGGCGCTATGGACGGACTGATGGCCGTAAGCCCCTATTCCGATCCCAACCTGAAAACGCTCAGGCCTACGCTGTATATGAGTCCCGCGCAGACCGAGGGGAAAATGATAGACCTTGATGGGAGGTTCGCTTTGCATCCATCCCTTCAATCCTTCGCGCCATTCTTTACGGAGGGTCGGATGGCTGTGGTGCATGGTGTGGGTAGTCCGAATAATACCCGCAGCCATTTTGACGCGCAGGACTATATGGAAAGCGGAACGCCGTTCAGCAAGAGTACTTCGAGCGGCTGGCTGAACCGCGCCGTGGGTTTGATGGGACATGATGCAACACCTTTCCGTGCCGTGAGCCTGACAAGCGCGCTGCCACGAAGCCTGTATGGCGATAATGAAGCGCTTGCCATCAATAACCTGCAGGACTTTGCGATCCAGATGCGCGGCAACCCGCTTGCGTCGAATCTCGCATCCAAATCATTCGAACAATTGTATGATCAGACCTCTAACCAGATCCTGAATAAAGCGGGCAAAGAAAGTTTCGATGCATTGAAAATGCTCAACGTAAATAATATTAAGAACTATCAGCCTGTGAGCGGTGTGGTGTATCCCAATTCCCCTCTCGGTAATTCGCTGAAGCAGATCGCCATCCTCATCAAGATGAATATCGGTCTGGAAGTGGCCTTTGCGGAAAGCGGAGGCTGGGATACCCATTTCAACCAGGGTACACTCAATGGAGCGCTTGCCCGTAACCTGAAAGATTTCAGCGACAGCATCGCGGCATTCTGGAAAGATATGGATGCTTACCAGGATGATGTGACCGTAATGACCATGACCGAATTCGGCCGCACCGCCCACCAGAATGGGACCGGCGGCACTGATCATGGCCGCGCCAGTTGCCTGTTCGTACTCGGTAACGATGTGCAGGGCGGTAAAGTGTACAATAACATGAAAACCCTCGCCCGCGAAGACCTCGAAGACAACCGCGACCTGCCGGTGAGCACCGATTTCCGCTCCGTGTTCAGTGCTGTAGCCAATGGCCATCTCAAGATCAACAACAACCAGAAATTATTCCCTACCTGGGAAGGACAAAGCCTGGGCGTGATGAAAGCCTAAAGAACAGATGAACAAGGAACAAGGAACTGACGAAGGGTGAAGGAAAGCCGTTTGTCGGTTCCTTGCTCATCTGTTCCTTGTTCTTCTGTTCTAATTGTTTCCCATTCGCTTACTTTCCTCGGTTTCCTTAACCCCGGGCCGGCGATTATCTTTAAAAGTCTTTCCGAAGCGCCAGGTGAGTGCAAGGTTTACTACGCGGGTATCGCGGGTAAGTTTGAAATATTCGGTGGCATGCTCGAAAATCGTAAAGCCTTTCATGGCCTGCGTATAAAAAACATCGCGCACATTCAACTTAACGGAAGCTTTGTTGCCGAATAATTGTTTGGACACGCCCACAGACAGTTGTCCGGTAGGGTCGGTGATCTCCTGCAGTTCCTGCTCGCTGGTATTGTAGAAACCGGATAGCTCGAAAGTCCAGCCTTTTTTCAGCCTGAACTGGTTGTTCATGTTCAGGTTGCCCTGCGTAAGCGATGCAGTGAGCGGTGACCATACATAACCTTCGATCTTCTTGTAGTTGAGACTGGCAGACAGGTTTAGCGACCAGATCTTCAGCGGCTGCAACTGCGTGCTTATTGAAATGCCGAAGTTCTGCATCCGGCCCAGGTTGCCTTCCGAATAAATGATGATATTGTTGGCGTTTGCATAAAAGATCTGTGAGAAATAATCTTTCGTGTACGAATAGCTCAGACTGGTCAGCAGCAGGTCCCTGAAATTATGCGTGAACTCAAAATTCCAGGTATACTGGGGCTTGAAAAAAGGGTTGCCCTGCTGGTAGGTGTATTTGTTGATCACAAAAACAAAAGGGTTCAGCTTCTGAAATGCCGGCCGGTCTATACGCCGTCCTGCGCTTAGCGAAAAACTGTGATTGGAATCAGCCTGCACCGTAAACATCGCCGATGGGAATAAGCCTGCATACGCTTTGGAAAAAGAAGAATCCTTTCTCGCCGCATTACCTTTCTGCGTGGCGTCATAGGCCGTGTTCTCGAAACGCAGGCCGCCCTGGATCGTGAACTTTCCTTTTGTCTTGTTCAGGTTCAGGTACAGGGCATGGATCGTTTCGTGGTAGATGAAATGATTGGTCTTGCCAAGGTCCTGCGTATACGCCCCGCCGGTCAAAGCATAATAATCGGCGATATTGTCGGTGTTCACCCTTGCCGATTTCCAGCCTGTTTCCAGTTTCAGGCCAGAACCGAAAGTTTGCGTATAATCGGCTTTTCCTGAAAAAATATTTACCTGCGATGGAAGAAAGCCTTTCAATCCGTCTGTCAGTCCGGAAGAACTGAGTGTATTCTGGAAGGACTGGTTATTCTCGATCTTATAGCCGAGATAATCGAGGTCCGCACTCAGTTCCTGCGTTTTTGAGAAGCTGTGTTTGAGATTGATATTCGTGCCAAGATTGCGCCAGTTACTGCTGTTATCACTGGTGGTGAGCAGGGCCGAATCTTTTTGCCCGGCTGCGTTGATCCAGTAGGCCGGACTATTCCCCCCATTGGTGCGATGCGAGAAAATTCCAGTGAGGGTAACCCCGAGTGTTGTTTTTTTTGACAGCCTATAATCCATGCCGGTCTTTACCGTATGACTTTTTACATGCCCGAAAAGATAACCCGGTTGTTCATAATAAGACCTAACCGTCTTGTCATCGTTTGCATAATAGGTCCGCAAAGCATACAGGTCGGTGAAGCCGCGGTTGGCGGCATAGCTGTAAGTGAGGAACAGGTTCACTGCCTGGTTGCGGTAATTCAGCAGCAGCGAATTATTGGTTTTATAGTAACGGCCCTGCCCATATCCTGCGGTAGCATTGCCATTGAATCCCTGGGTGCGCAGTTTTTTTGTTTTGATATGGATGATGCCGGTGCTGCCCGCCGCATCATACTTGGCGGTAGGATTGGTCATGATCTCGATCTGCTCCAGCTGCGAAGCCGGCAGACTGCCCAACATAGCGGCAAGATCGGCGGGCGGCAGGTAGGTCTGTTTGCCATCTACCCAAACCAGCACATTCTGCTTTCCTTTCAGGCTGATATTGCCATCGCGGTCAACCGCAACCCCCGGCGATTTTTCGAGTACTTCCAGTGCATTGGCTCCTACGTTGCTCACAGACGATTCAACATTAACGATCGTAACGCCGGCTTTCATTTCAATAAAAGGCTTTTGCGAACGTACCGTTACAGTTCCAAGAGAAGTTGTTGAAGGCTGCAGGAAGATCGTATCTGTTTGCAAGGATGTTCCGGAACTGATATCGATCGCAACGATCATACGGTCAAACCCGATGGCCGTGGCTGATAAAAGATAATGTCCCGGAGCAATTCGCTCCAGCTCGAACTGCCCCGATCTGCTGCTGACCCCGAGTTTTACCAGCCCCGAATCTTTTGGTCGTAACAGGTTGATGGTTGCACCTTCTACTGTGGCCCTTTTTGTGTCGGCAATAACCCCGGAAATCCTGCCGCCGGTCTGGGCCCCGACCAGTACTGAAAAAAACAGGATGGGAATAAGAAAGAAATGTCTCGTCGTCATGTGCGCTTATTGCCGCCAAGATACGAAGGACACTGTTGGAGAATTTACGTTTTACACAAACGGAAGTCCAGTGTTTAATGTTAGCCCGCAAGCTGGTAAATTTCGAATTGGCAAGAAAATTTAGGGCGGGGGTTACCCGGGACAATTCAAAATTCAGAATTTAAAATTCACGATAACACACAGTATGTAAATTTCAGACATCACGCGGTTTATATCATTGGCGTACCAGCCAATAGCCTTCGACGCTTTTACCGTTCCTGGTATGCGTGAAGCGGTAATACATGGAATGCTCCGGTTGCGCGTTGGATAATGCCAGGATTTTCTGGTAATAGGCATTTGTCATCAGGTCAACCTGAACTTTGTACATCTGTTTGAGGTGGAATCTTTCCATCACATCCTTTTTCATCTTCTCGGTATAGCGCAGCGAACTCTCATTGTAGCCGCTGAAATCGGCCGGCTTATAATCATTCAGTTTACTGTTGTCCACTTTTTCATTATCGATCCATACGCCATAGCTGGCCGGGTTCTTCCATTTTTCCATTTGCGCTGCGGTGATATCGAGCTTGTCGGGTGGCGGGATCTTTTTTCCAAAGCTGACCCTTGTGCTGCTGCGTTGTTCGCGGTTCATCTGTTTGTAAAGGGTTTCCAGCCGCGCTCTGTCGGCGGGCGAAATCTTTTCCATGGTTTCATGGCCCCAAGCATCTTTCGTTGTATTGGCGGCTACGATACGGTTGTACTCGTCAAATTCTTCTTTCGAAATGCCGGTGCCGGAACTGACCGGCAGATCGAACGGAGCACGGATAATGCGGAATGGCTTGCCGGGAGTGGTATCAGCCGGTTGAACAAACGGCGGTATGTTCGCCACAGTTTTTACGGCCGCGATGCCTGACCCAAAGCTGATCAGCGCAACAGTTAACAGGGGCAGGGTGGTTAACTTCTTGGCCAAAGCTCTCCAGGGATTGTATTGACGTGTGATCATAACCAGTCTTTTTTTGAGGTCCGAAAAATTAAAATTACTTGTAAGCGGAAGCGGGTTTTGCATGCTGGCTTTTTCCAGCAGCAGGTATTGATAAGAGACGGGATCGGGATGCCTGGCGATCACGGCTTCGTCTGCGAGGTACTCGTGATTGGCCTGGATGGATTTTTTGTACAGCAGGAACAGGGGATTGAACCAGCAGAACGTGATCACCAGTTCGATGAACAGGATATCCAGCGAATGCTTTTGAGCTACATGTGCCAGTTCGTGCGTCAATACTTTGGTTTCTGTTTCGGCGTCATAATCCGATTCACTGATGAAAATGGTATTCAGGAACGAAAAGCTGCTCATATGCTGCTGACGAACGATCAGCCTTGCATCGCGGTACCTGATTGCCTGCCGGCTTCTGCAAGCCCTGCTCAGCAAATACAGGTTGCGCAGCATCCGCAACAGGAGCACACCGGTGATGATGCAATAGATCAGCATCCAGCCCGGGATCGTTCTCCGGGCCGCATTCGACGCAGCATCTATGGATGGATCGGTTGCGGGGGTTACCGGGATCTGCCAGTTAAAGTTCAGGGTTTCGGAAAGCGCAGGAAATACCGGTTGCGATACCGGAACGCTGACCAATGGGATGATAAAAGATGCGAGAACGGACAGGACCAGGTACCAACGGTTAAAGCGATGCATCTTTTCGCGCTCCAGCAATAGCAGGTATGCAAAAAGGAAAATGGCCGAACAGGCGGCGGTTTTAATAAGATACGGGATCATTTTTTCTTTTTTTGGATCTGCTGATCGATCAGTTTCCGGAGCTCTTTCAATTCCTCCGCGGAAAGATTGGTCGTTTTTGTAAAGAAAGAAGCGAACTGCAGGGCCGAATCGTTGAAATTATTCCTGATCAGCCCCTTTACATGTTTCGAGAAATAATCTGATTTTTTGATCAGGGGGTAATACTGCCTCGAGTTGCCGTAAATCCTGTAACCGACAAAATCCTTATCGCTCATCCTTTTCAGCAGTGTTGCCACCGTAGTAGGCGCCGGCTTCGGATCGGGGAATGCTTCGATCAGGTCTTTGAGAAAAGCGGTTTCCTGCTGCCAGAGGTATTCCATCAGTTGCTCCTCGGTTTTGGTAAGTTCCATGCTCTACATATTTAGAAGTGCTTCTACAAATGTAGAAATACTTTTGGAATAAACAAGAACTTCTGAAAAAAAAATACAAGCGGGGCAGCCCGATTGCGGCCACTGATTGATTTTCAGCTCAAAAAAATTGTTGATGGGAAGGTTCTAATGCGGGGAACCGGCTTTCTTTTTCTCTTCAGCCAGCTTTTGCTCAGCGCCCTGCTTTAATTCGTTCAGCCAGGACTGAAATGCTGCTGCATCCACGAACGGATGTGGATCTCCTGGTTTGCGGTTCGCCAACTGCCTGGCCCGCTCGAATATTTTTCCCGGTCCGGGATGATTGGAAATATTCACCTCTATGCCCGCCATTTTCTGAATACGATCCACACTTCGCAGGTACATTTCCGTTCGCTCCACTCCGTCGAAATTCAGTCCCACGCCGCCGAACATGAATGCAGTATACGTTTTGTTACCGTCACGTACCGGGAAGCGCATGGACAGCACGCCCGGGGTATGCCCTGGCGTTTCAAAAAAATAAATGGTGGTATTACCCATCTGCAGCGAATCACCGTCGCGGATCACCCGGTCGCGCGTGAGTTTGTTATTGACGCTGGTATAAGGCGCTTTTATTTTTCCTTCGGCCATATCCCAATCCGGCGCAGTCATTCCGATCCTTGCGCCGGTCATGCGCTGTACGAATCCCGCACCCTCGCAATGATCGTAATGACCGTGGGTGCAAAGAATATACCGGATATCCTTGTCGCGGAAGCCGAGCTGCCGGGCGGCGGCCGGCGTATATGCGGTATCCTTTCCATACAGCGCATCGATCAATACAAGGCCCTTGTCGGTCCTCAGCAGGTAAGCGCTTACAAAACTGTTACCGACATAATAGAGGTTATCGAATATTTTGAACGGTCTCACAATCACCGCGGAGTCGGCCGCTCCGTATTGAGCCTGTGCATAACCAGCAACAAGAACAAGCGCAGCAATCAGTCTGAGTTTTTTCATGTGATATTTATTGTGCCAACGCTTTGGTCAGCGACTGTTTCAATCCGCTTGCTGTATTCACCACTTTCACGATCCGTCCGCTTTTATCTACAATAATATGGGTGGGATAGCTGTAAGCTTTCATAGTATCGGTAAGCCAGGATTTCTGGTCCGGTACCACCGCATAACTGAACTCATGATCCAGCAGAAAACGCTGCAGAGCGTCAGGCCGATCCATTGCCACACTCACAAACAGTATGTCTTTTCTCCTGCGGTATTTTTTAACCAGCTCGTTCAGTTCAGGCATTTCCTGCACGCAGGGAAGGCAATTGATGAACCAGTATTTCAATACGAGTATTTTATCTTTTGTATTGCCGTTGGTATAATGCCTGCCTTTCAGATCTGTGAAATCGTATGATGGAAGCTGCTGCCCTTCGTGACTGAAGTTACGCTGTTCCTCGAAAGCAACAGTCTGGATGGAGGCGCGGATATTCCGCATATCCAGATTTTCCTCGCCGGTTGCAAGTAATAACAGACGATAAGAAACTTCGTCTCCATCAGCGCCGGTTCTTTGCGGAATATACCGGCCCGTTACCAATGAATCCAGGAATTGTGCTTTGCTGATCTTTTCATGGTTTGTATTCAGCGGAATGAAATCGGCTGACAGTAAAGTGTAGGCATTGTAATAATTCCACCAAGAGCGGAAATCTTTGACCAGGGAGGCCGAATCCGCAGTTGAAGGAAGTTGTGCCAATGAGCGCAGGGCGAATAGCAGTAGTATGACCAGGATTCGTATCCTCATAGGATCAGATTACTGTGTAAAGAATTAGGGTATCAGACTTTGCCATTCTTGATCTCCTCCACCACGCCGGGATCCAGCAGTGTACTGGTATCGCCCAGGTTAGCGGTTTCGCCTTCGGCGATCTTGCGCAGGATGCGGCGCATGATCTTTCCGCTGCGGGTTTTCGGCAGCCCTGTTACAAACTGGATCTTATCGGGTTTGGCAATGGCGCCGATAATCCGGGAAACGGTCTGGAGGATATCCTTTCTCACCAGTTCCTCTTCATGGGTTGGGTTGCCGCTATAGATCACATAAGCGTAAATGCCCTGGCCTTTGATCTCATGCGGATAACCCACCACCGCGCTTTCGATCACGCCTGCATGCATATTGATCGCGTTCTCCACCTCTGCCGTACCGATGCGATGACCGCTTACATTCAGAACATCGTCTACCCGACCGGTGATGCGGTAGAACCCGTTCTTATCCCTCAAAGCGCCATCGCCCGTAAAATACATACCTGAATAGGTCGCAAAATAATTCGTGCGGCATCTTTCATGATCACCATACGTGGTGCGCAGTATAGCGGGCCAGGGCGCTTTGATGCAGAGATTTCCCGAAACTGTTTCATCGCCTTCCGCCACTACTTCTTTACCGTTCTCATCCACCAGTACCATCTGTAAACCCGGCATCGGCAGCGTGGCCCAGCCCGGAACAGCGGGCGTTACCCCGGCAAAATTGCTGATCAGGCAACCGCCGGTCTCAGTCTGCCACCAGGTATCGATGATAGGGCATTTCTTTTTGCCCACATGTTCATCGTACCAGTGCCAGGCCTCTTCATTGATCGGCTCGCCGACGGTGCCCAGTACCTGCAATGAAGAAAGGCTTTTCCCCTGCAGTGGCGCGGTACCAAAGCCCATCAGGCTGCGGATAGCAGTGGGCGCTGTATAAAAAATGTTGACCTTGTATTTATCGATAATATCCCAGAACCGTCCCGCATCCGGCCAGGTAGGGATGCCTTCGAACATGAGCGAAGTGGCGCCCGCGCTGAGCGGTCCATAAAGGATATAGGTATGACCGGTGATCCAGCCGATATCGGCTGTGCAGAAATGGATCTGCCCGGGCTGGTATTGAAAAACATTTATAAAAGTGTAATTGGCCCAGATCATATATCCGCCGCAGGTATGCACCACGCCCTTGGGTTTGCCGGTAGAGCCTGAAGTATAGAGGATGAACAGCGGATCCTCAGCATCCATCTCTTCGGCTTCGATAAAATGAAGTCCCTGTTCTTCCACGCGTTTCATTTCCTCTTCCCACCAGAGATCGCGGCCTTTCAGCATCGATACGGGGGTACGCGTGCGGGTGCATACGATCACACATTTTACCGTGCTGTTACCTATCAGCGCATCGTCGATCACGCTTTTCAGCGGAATATCTTTTGCGCCGCGGTAAGCGCCATCGCAGGTAACGATAAACGCCGCCTGTGCATCGGCCAGCCGGTCTGCAATGCTCTGCGCTGAAAATCCGCCAAAGACCACGCTGTGGATCGCACCGATCCTGGCGCAGGCCAGCACGGCAATGGCGAGCTCCGGTATCATACCCATATAAATGCAGACCCGGTCGCCTTTTTTTACACCGTTGTTCTTTAACACATGTGCAAACTGGCAGACTTTCTCCAGCAGTTTTTTATAGCTCAGGGTCCGGTTATGCTCATCGGGAGAATTGGGTTCCCAGAGGATAGCGGGCTGATCGGCTTTATGAGCGATATGGCGGTCGAGACAGTTCTCGGTGATATTGAGCTTACCGCCCCGGAACCATTCTACTCTCGGTTCGGTGAAATTCCATTCGAGCACCTTATCCCATTTTCTGCGCCAGAGAAAATGCCCGGCTACCTCTGCCCAGAACCCGTCTGGATCAGTAATACTTTTCTGGTAAGCAGTCTTGTACTCTTCGAAGGTCCGGATCTGATAAGGATGGGGCATGGGAGACAATTTATCGAAATGTAAATATACTGAGCCAAGTCTGGAGTTAGGAGTCTGGAGTCTGGAGTACGGCTTGCGGTGCCAGTAATTATACTCCAGACTCCAGACTTCTAACTCCAGACTCCTTGTTTAAGTGCTTGTTTTGGCGTAAGTTCAAAGCTGATTTCCAATATATGACTGAATCCAAAGGCATCTGGAAAGTGATCGGCGCCTCTTCATTGGGTACGCTGATCGAATGGTATGATTTCTACATTTTTGGCAGCCTGGCCACGGTACTGGCCAGCCAGTTCTTTCCCAAAACAAATCCTACCGCCGCATTACTCTCCACACTCGCCACTTTTGCCGCAGGTTTTATCGTGCGGCCTTTCGGCGCACTTGTATTCGGCAGGCTGGGCGATCTGATCGGCCGTAAATACACTTTTCTGCTTACACTGGTCATCATGGGCGGCTCTACTTTCGCCATCGGGCTGATACCGGGATACGATTCCATCGGTTTTCTGGCGCCGGTACTGGTACTGCTGCTCCGACTGCTGCAGGGGCTCGCTCTCGGCGGTGAGTACGGGGGCGCCGCAACCTATGTGGCCGAGCATTCACCCAATCATAAACGCGGCTTTTATACATCATGGATACAGACAACGGCTACGCTCGGCCTGTTCGTTTCCCTGGGCGTGATCCTGCTCACCCGTCATAACCTCGATGCGGACCGGGCAAAGTCCATCGCCAAATTCAACGACTGGGGCTGGCGCATCCCGTTCCTGGTATCGATCGTACTGGTAGTGGTATCTATCTATATCAGGCTGAAGATGAAAGAGTCGCCCCTGTTCGAAAAACTGAAGACCAGCGGTAGCCGTTCGGTAAACCCGCTGAAAGAAAGTTTCGGGCATAAAGTGAACCTGAAAATGGTGCTGCTCGCTTTATTCGGCGCTACCATGGGGCAGGGCGTGGTATGGTATACCGGGCAGTTCTATGCGCAATCCTTTATCGAGAATGTATGTAAAGTGGATTTCGACCAATCCCGGACTATACTTATCTGGGCGATACTATTCGGCACCCCGTTCTTTGTTGTGTTCGGCAGCTGGAGCGATCGTGTAGGACGGAAATGGATCATGCTTACAGGCATGTTGCTGGCGGTACTCAGTTACCAGTATCTTTTTGCGCAATTGCTGGATACCAGCGATCCCAAAGCCAAACAGGAACTGGTGGAGAAACGCCAGGTGCAGCAGAGCGCTACGCTGATCGCCAACAGCGCCGATTCGCTGCGCAAGACCGTTACAAAGAGTTTTTTCGACGATGAAATGGTGCAGGTGGAAACTAAGACCGATACGGTATATGCCGACGCATCGAGAACCACGGTGAAGGCTGATATCAAGGTAGCCAAAACACTTGGCAGCAGCGATTACTGGAAAATGGTGTTCATCGTATTTGTGATGATACTGTATGTGACGATGGTGTACGGGCCGATCGCCGCATTCCTGGTGGAATTATTCCCGACCAGGATCAGGTATACCTCCATGTCATTGCCTTATCATATCGGCAACGGGGTATTCGGCGGACTAACGCCTTTTATTGCAACGCTGCTCACAACGATCTATACGGGAGATAAACTGGTGGGTTTATGGTATCCGTTGATCGTGGCAGGGTTATGTTTGGTGATCGGCGTATTGTATATCAACAACAGGGTCGATCCGAAGATCGATGATTAATTAAAAATTACTGCATGAACCAGATCAAGCGATTCGCAGGTATCCTCTGGATGCTGCTGGGCCCCGCCGCCGTTTATTACCTGGTAAAGACGGCGGCAACAGAGATCGGCAAAAAACCGGTGCTGGATACCAAGATCCAGTGGGCGGTATTTGTGGTGGTGTTCATCCCCATCGCTATTGGCATGGTTATTTTCGGCTGGTATGCGTTCAAGGGCGAATATGATCATCTGCCGGAAAATTCGGACGAACTGATCAATTAATACTCTGCGCAACCGTTGCCCCTCATGTTCTCTGCGGTAAAAAACCGCCGCTTTCACCGCAGAGAACATGAGAAGCGGAGTTTACGCAGAGAGGAACGTTAAATCGGATAGTATAAATTTAACAGCAAGCCGATCGGTTTTTTTAAACGGGAAACTTGATTTTTGTACTTCATTCAACATTCATCCCGCCTTGCGGGATATAATTCAAAATATGATCGAGGTCAGCCAGTTGAGTAAACAGTACGGGGAACAGAAAGCTGTAAACGCCATATCTTTTAAAGCGGGAAAAGGTGAGATCGTAGGATTTCTGGGGCCGAACGGCGCTGGCAAGAGTACGACGATGAAAATGATCACGGGCTACCTGCAACCGGATGACGGTACTGCAACGGTAAGCGGGCTGGATGTGCGCAGGCAACCGATCGCTGTTAAGAAAAAGCTCGGCTATCTGCCCGAGGCCAATCCATTGTATTTCGATATGTACGTAAGGGAATACCTGGCTTTTGTGGCAGGCATTCATGAAGTCGCAGATGCCAGGCAGGCGGTTGAAAAAGTAATCGATCTCACAGGACTCAATACCGAATCGCGCAAAAAAATAGGGCAGTTGTCGAAGGGATATAAGCAAAGGGTGGGTCTTGCCGCGGCGCTGATCCACGATCCCGAAGTGCTGATCCTGGACGAACCCACCAGTGGTCTCGATCCCAACCAGATCATCGAGATCCGCAATGTGATCAGGCAGCAGGGCGCCAGTAAAACGGTGTTATTCTCTTCACATATCCTGCAGGAAGTGGAAGCGATCTGCGACAGGGTGATCATTATCAACAAAGGAGTGATCGTTGCCGATGATACCCTGAGCAATCTGCAGCGCGGCCGCGAAGGAACACATGTCGTTTCCGTGGTCTTCAAGGAAAATATCCCGCAGCAGTGGATGGAAAATATTGCAGGAGTTAACCGGGTAAGCAAGGGAGCCGGCGATAACTGGAAACTCGAAACCGCCGATCCCGATGCCGTGCGCAGGCAACTGCTCAACCTGGCCGTTGAAAAGAACCTGAACATCGTATCCATACAATCCGAAGTACATACTCTTGAAGAAATATTCCGTACCCTAACCACACAATCGAATACTGATGGAACAACTGCCAGGAACTGATATTAATATTGCTTTGACTACTGCACCCGCCGATCTGGAATGGTGTGCCAGGCTGATGGCAGCCAATGAACCCTGGATCACGCTGCAGCGGGGCTATGAAGATTCGCTGCGGTTACTGCTCGAACCTATCTCAGATGTATATGTGCTTACCCGCGACCACGAGCGCATCGGGTTTGTCGTGATCAAGCTGAAGGGCAGCTTTACGGGTTATATTCAATGCGTGGCGATCGACAGGCCTTTTCGCAGGCAGGGTATCGGCAAGATCGCCATCCGCTATATCGAATCGCTGATCTTCCGCACCAGTCCCAATGTGTTCGTCTGCGTTTCTTCTTTCAATTCCGATGCACGGCGATTGTACCAGAAGATCGGTTACGAAACGATCGGCGTGCTGCGCGATTACATCGTGGCCGGACATGACGAGATCCTCATGCGCAAGACCAGCGGGCCGCTGCAGGAATTCGCGATCAAAAGCTAAGGCTTGTTAGTTGAGCAGCGGTGATGGTTAAGGACCGAAGTCTGCGCAAATCCTTAAATTGCGGCCCAATCAACCTCACCAAACAAGCATTCCATCATGAGTTACATTATTGAAGTCCACGCGCGCCAGATCCTCGATAGCCGCGGCAATCCCACAGTTGAAGTAGATGTATTGACCGATGACGGCGCTCTCGGCCGGGCGGCGGTACCCAGCGGCGCCAGCACGGGCATCCACGAAGCGGTGGAACTGCGCGATGACGACAAGAAAAAATATGGAGGAAAGGGCGTTGTTAAAGCGGTGAACAATGTGAATGATATTATCGCCAAAGAGATCGCGGGTTTCGATGTGTCGCAGCAGGCGGCTATCGATGAAATGATGATCTCGCTCGACGGAACGCCCAACAAAGGCAAGCTCGGCGCCAATGCGATTCTCGCAGTGAGTATGGCGGTGGCGAAAGCTGCTGCTGACGAAGCAGGACTTCCTTTATTCAGGTATATCGGCGGCACCAATGCCAAAACCCTGCCCATGCCGATGATGAATATCCTCAATGGCGGTGCACATGCGGATAACAAGATCGATTTCCAGGAATTCATGGTCATGCCGGTAGGCGCTTCTTCCTTCAGCGAAGGACTGCGCTGGGGCGTTGAAATATTCCATACCCTGAAAACAGTGTTGAAGAAAAAAGGCTTCAGCACCAATGTGGGCGATGAGGGCGGATTTGCGCCGAATATCCAGAGCAACGAAGAAGCCATCGAAACCGTACTCGAAGCTATTTCGGCGGCCGGATTTAAGACCGGATCGCAGATCGTGATCGCGATGGATGCGGCCAACAGCGAACTCTGGGACAGCAAAAAGAAAAAATACGTATTCCATAAAAGCAGCGGCAAAGCAGTAAGCAGCGATGAGCTGGTGAAATTCTGGGAGAAATGGGTGAAGCAATACCCGATCGCTTCAATCGAGGATGGTATGGCCGAAGACGACTGGAACGGCTGGAAATCACTGACACAGGCTCTGGGCGGCAAATGCCAGCTGGTGGGCGACGACCTGTTTGTAACGAATGTGGAAAGACTGCAGACCGGTATCGATAAAGGCATTGCCAACGGGCTGCTCGTAAAAGTGAACCAGATCGGTACATTAACCGAAACAATCAATGCCGTAACCCTGGCACAACACAATGGATACAATACCATCATGAGCCATCGCAGCGGTGAAACGGAAGACACTACTATCGCCGACCTGGCTGTGGCGCTGAATTGCGGCCAGATCAAGACAGGTTCCGCCTCCCGCACCGACCGCATCGCCAAATACAACCAGCTGATCCGTATCGAAGAGATGCTGGGCGACACAGGTATTTATCCCAAGGGCAAAGTGAAATTCGGTAGATAAGCCTTTAACTTTTAGCGGTTAGCTGTTAGCCTTTTTCGCTAGCAGCGAACCGCTGTTCTTCACACCTGTTAATTTCTTCCGCATTGCTACCCACCTAAGGGAATCTACATTTACGCTATGAAAAAGATCGCCCGTATTCTCACCAATAAGTACCTGATAGCAGGCGCTTTTTTCGTGGTATGGATGCTGTTCTTTGACCGGCGTGATTATTTCCAGCAGCGGGAGCGGACGGCGGAACTGAAAAAGCTGGAAGCCAAGAAAAAATACTATGTAGACGAGATAGGCAAAGCCAGAAAGGAGCTTGACGACCTGCAGCACAACCCGGCTGCACTGGAAAAATATGCCCGGGAGCATTACCTGATGAAAAAGGATGGGGAGGACATCTATATCATCGAAGATTCTGCGGCCGCCCAAAAATAAAATCCCGGTAAAATCGTTGGCCGGTTTTCGGCCTGTTTCCTGCAATATTCCCACACAATACCCGTTTTATTAAAACGCCGTATCCTCTTATTTTAACCGGTATTGTGTTATGAAAAAATTCAGGGAAGAGGATCTTATCCTGTATCTGTACCAAGAATGTCCCCCAAAGCTGAAGTCCGCTATCGAACAGGCGCTGGACGAGGACATCGCGCTGCGCGACCGCCTGGCGGTATTGCGCCGAAGCATCAGGCAGCTGGATAAGCTGAGACTGCGATCCCCCGCCAAAAAATCGATCAAAGCCATCATGGAACATGCCCGGGCAGCTTCGGGTAAAAAATAGCGCTGGTATGAACGCTTGTTTGTAGATTTCCTGCTCAAACACACCCGATCAAACCAGGCGATATGAAAAACACATTATTGAAAATGCAGGCGCTGGCTATGGCCATCCTGCTGTTTGCCGCTGCGTCTGCACAGCCCGCCGGCAAAGTGTACGAGACCCGCGTGGTAGCCAGTCCTATCCTCCACCGCGAAGTGCGGTATACCATTTACCTTCCGCCCGATTACGAAAACTCAAGCCGCAGTTATCCTGTTGTGTACCTGCTCCACGGGTATACCGACGATAATACAGGCTGGCTTCAGTTCGGTGAGATCAACCGGTATGCCGATAAGGCAATCGCGGAAGGCATTATCCCGCCAATGATCATCGTAATGCCGAACGGCGATTCCAGCTGGTATATCAATTCCTATGATGGCAAAGAGAATTACGAGGATTTCTTTGTGAAGGAATTCATGCCTTCTATCGAAAAGACTTACCGCATCAAAGCGGAAAAAAGATACCGCGGCATTGCGGGTCTGTCGATGGGCGGTTTCGGAACGCTGATCTACTCCCTGAAACACCCGGAACTTTTTGCCGCTGCAGCCCCGCTCAGCGCGGCCGTATTCGACGATGATGCGATGGTTACCACACCCGATAACCGGTATGAAGCAGTATTCGGTCAGCTGTTCGGGCGCGGCCTGAAAGACAAGGCGCGGCTGAATGATGCCTGGTACAATAACTCCATCCTGAAGATCGTAGATAAGAAATCCGCAGATGAACTCCGTAAAGTGCGGTACTGGATCGACTGCGGGGATGATGATTTTCTGAGCAAAGGCAATTGCCTCCTGCATATCGCACTCTCCGCAAAAGGGGTGGCCCACGAGTTCCGCGTCCGCGACGGCGCGCATACCTGGACCTACTGGCGCACCGGAATCACCGATGCATTGAAGTTTATCGGAGACAGCTTCCACCAATATTAATCCTCTGCGTCTCAGCGCCTCCGCGGTTATTTTTTTTACTGCAGAGGCGCTGAGACGCGGAGAAACCGCTATGACGAAGAAACAGCGTTACGAATACGTGATCGATTTTTTCCAGAAACATATTCCGGAGGCGGAAACGGAGTTGTTTTATGATAATCCTTTTCAATTACTGGTTGCCGTCATACTCTCGGCCCAATGCACCGATAAGCGGGTGAACGAGACCACGCCGGCCATCTTCCGGAAATATCCTACACCTCAGCGGATGTCGCAGGCAACGGTGGAAGAATTGTTCCCCTTGATCAAAAGCATTTCTTATCCCAACAACAAGACCAAGCACCTGATCGGCATGGCCAATATGCTGATGGATAAATTCAACGGCGAAGTGCCGATGACGGTGGAAGAGCTGGTGCAGTTACCCGGCGTTGGCAGAAAAACCGCCAATGTGATCACCAGCGTCATCGATGCGCAGCCCAATATGGCGGTGGATACACATGTGTTCAGGGTAAGTAAGCGGCTGGCATTGGTTGACCAGAAGTTGACAACGCCGCTGGCGGTAGAAAAAGAACTGATCAAACATATCCCTACCGACCTGATCCATAAAGCCCATCACTGGCTGATCCTGCACGGCCGCTATGTATGCGTAGCCCGCAATCCTAAATGCGGTGAATGCGGGTTGCGGGAGATGTGCTACTACTATAACAAATTCCTCGCGAAGCCGAAGTAGCCATCGCAGATTATCGCCGGTTGGCGCAGAATCCATTATGAGAATGGCACGACAACAGCTTTATTCTGTGTAAATCAGCGATAATCAGCGATAATCTGAGATCATTTTTTCTTCCCACCCGCAACCAACCCATACGAATCATCGATAAATTCTTTTAGCTGTCTCGTCCCGATCTTCCCATCCACGATGACGGTATTCCAGTGTTTTTTGTTCATATGGTAGCCCGGCAATACATGCTGCGGAAATTCTTCCCGTAATTCTATCGCTTTATCGGGATCGCATTTTACATTGAACTGCAGCGGATGGTTATCGAGGCCGGTCAGTAAAAACATTTTACCCTTTACTTTAAACACAAGCGTATCCGGACCGAAAGGAAGGGTTTCTTCGGTGTCAGGTTTGGCGAGGCAGTATTCTCGGAGTTGGTCGAGGGTCATGGTGGGTATTTGAGTTAGTTTCCCTGCGTACCCTGCGTTTCGCTGCGTTCTCTGCGTTACTATTAAGCTGAGAATTTAGTAACGCAGAGAACGCAGGGAAACGCAAAGGGCGCAGAGAGATCGATCGTATTTTAGATTTCAATTCTGCAATCTCCAATCCAAAATACAAAACCCCCGACGATTAACGCGTAATTTTGCCTTCTTGGATTACCTCAAACAATACCGCAGTTTCATCAGCAGTCATTACCTGAGCGATGGGGTTCGGATCACTGCGGCTATCCTTACGCCGGTGCTGGTATTCGGCTACTTCGGAATGCTCACAGTCGGGCTTACGGTGGCGCTCGGGGCATTGAGTGTAAGTATTACGGATGCACCCGGTCCCATTCAGCATCGCCGCAATGGACTGATGATCTGCTCCCTGCTGGTATTCGTGATGGCCTTGCTGGCCGGTTTTGCGGAACCTTATCCCTGGCTCTTCGCGCTGCTGCTGCCGCTGATGTGTTTTGTGTTCTCGATCATCGGCGTATATGGCGCGCGGGCAACAGGCGTGGGGCTCGCTTCGCTGATCGCATTCGTGATCCAGACGCAGCGCCGTTTTGTTGGGATGGAAGTAGTGTATAATGCGCTGTACATTCTCGCCGGCGGATGCTGGTACCTCGTATTGAGCAGCCTGCTTTATTCATTGCGTCCTTACCGCATCATCCAGCAGGCTTTGGGCGATTATGTGATGTCGGTGGCGGCCTACCTGCGGGCGAAAGCGAGTTTTTACGATACCGGTTTCAGCTATGAAAAGGATTATGCCGATATCCTGAGCGTACAGGTGAAAGTGCAGTCGCAGCAGGCGCTGGTGGCCGAGCTGCTGTTCAAGACCCAGAGCGTGGTAAAAGAATCCACTTTTATCGGGCGGGTGCTGATGATGGTCTTTCTGGATGTGGCAGACCTGTTCGAGATCGTGATGACCTCACACCAGGACTATGAAAAACTGCATGGCTATTTCGATGAGACCGGCATCCTCGAAGAATACCGGCAACTGATCAATACCCTGGCGGAAGAGCTGGACCAGGTAGGCATCGCACTCAAAAGCGGCCGCCGCTCAGACCACGATGAAAAAGTGGATGAAGAGATCAGCGCAGAGCGGGAGCACCTGAAAACACTGCGTGCGAAAAAACTCGATCCCGCCAACCTCGAAGGTTTTATCAGCCTGAGGCATATCCTCGACAGTATCGATGAACTGTCTACCCGCATCCGCAGTCTTCACCAGTATACCGGCTACGATAAAAAGCTGCGGAAGAAAAAGATCGAGACGCCGGATCCGGAAACCTTCATCAGCCATCAGCCGCTCGATCCGCAACTGGTATTCGATAATCTTTCTTTGCGCTCCAATATTTTCCGGCATTCCCTGCGGATCGCCGCAGCCGCATTGTTCGCCTATATCATTTCCTGGTTCCTGCCGCTCGGCCATGGTTACTGGATATTGCTTACAGTGATCGTGATCCTTAAACCGGGCTATGGCCTTACCCGCACCCGCAATCTGGAACGGCTTGGCGGAACGATCATCGGTGCGCTGCTCGGCGCCCTGGTGCTGTACCTGGTGCGCGACCGTACCGCTATCGTTGTGATCCTTGCATTGAGCATGCTCGGCGCTTACAGTTTTATGCGCAAGACCTATTTCATCAGCGTGATCCTGATGACCCTGTACATCCTGCTGATGTTCTACCTGCTCGATCCCCATGATTTTAAAACCATTCTCACCGATCGTATCATCGATACGGCTATC
>JAFBAN010000108.1 GCA_019247775.1 Chitinophagaceae bacterium
CATTTGTTCCGAAACAGATCGGCCGCAATATCTGCAGGCTGTCGGTATTGAACAGGTCTGACACGCTCCAGGATGAGCCTGTTCCATTCGAAGTAGCGGAAACCAGCGCTCCCGCGGTGCTGCTGCTGGCATCCTCACCCGGATTCGAGGACAGGTTTCTGCGGAACTGGCTGGCGGAAAAAAACTATCCCGTTATCACAAGGACTGTTGTCAGTAAAAACAAGTTTACGCGCGAATACCTCAATACGCGTTCTGTAGCTACTGACCGGATCAGTGATGCTTTACTCAATCAGGTGGATATTGTGGTGGCAGATGCGGCCAGTATGGCCGCGCTGGATGCGAATGAGCGCAGTACACTTCAATCGTATCTCCGTCAAAAACGGAAAGGTCTGATCCTGAGAACCGATAATGATAGCCTTCGTACAGGTTTTCATACTGCGCTGTTCGCGCTGATGCCGGCAGATTCGGGAGCACAGCAGGGTACACGACTGTATTTGAACGATACGGCTACGCAATTAGCGCCGCTCCATCTTTCAGGCACACCGGCATTGCGCGCGCGCGAAGGATCCAAAACCTTGCTGACCGCCGGCGGGAGATCGTATGCGGCCTCCACACTATTCGGCGCGGGAAAGATCGTTGCTACCACGCTGAACAATAGTTTCAACTGGATATTAGCAGGTGAGCGTGACAGTTACAATAATGTATGGTCAGCGCTGTTCAACGAAGCTATGGGTCGGGATAAGGCTGAAGAATCATGGACTGTGCAACCCTGGCTGCCGGCCGTACATGAACCCGCAACGATCATACTTCAGTCGGGGCAGCAGCAGATCCCCCAGGCGCAGATCAACGGCGCGGCCGTATACCTTAGCCAGAATATAAATTTCCCTTTCCAGTGGACCGGCAGCTACTGGCCCGCCCAACCCGGCTGGCAAACCGGCATCGCCCTGAACGGGACGCCCTGGTACTGGTATGCTTTCGACAGCAAAGACTGGCAAACCGCGCGCATG
Source organism: Chitinophagaceae bacterium (assembly GCA_019247775.1). GTDB lineage: Bacteria > Bacteroidota > Bacteroidia > Chitinophagales > Chitinophagaceae > Sediminibacterium. The sequence goes on from JAFBAN010000108.1 coordinate 1,008, forward strand.
GCCCAAACGGAGCAGGAAACACAAAGAATATTGAACAAGGAACAAGGAACAAGGAACGGAGGATCGACTGTCACATCAAACAATTTTCGGACCGCAGACTCCAGACTCCAAACTCCAGACTCCAAACTCCAAACTGTTCCCAAGTTCTGGTTCTTCCTCCTGTTTTTCATCCCCCTCGCCTTCCTATGGTTCGAAAATAAATATTACAACCGGTAGCGAAGGCTTTTAAAAAATCAATAGATTGCTACACCAAAACAAAAGGGGGTAAAATTTGAAAAGAAAAGATTTTCTCCGCATGTCTGCCATGGGTGTAGGCGCGATCGCCATTCCCAAATCCTTTCTTCTTGGCAGGGAGATCGACCCGTTGCGAGCTGCGTATGAAGCCATGGATGTTGCCCAGAAAAAGCAACTGGCCGATGCTGCGCTCAACGCCGCCAGGGCCAAAGGCGCCACATATGCCGATGTACGCATCGGCCGTTATCTCAACCAGTTCGTTTCCACACGTGAAAACAAAGTGCAGGGTGTGGCCAATACCGAGTCGTTCGGCGCCGGCGTTCGCGTGCTCGCCAACGGCTGCTGGGGATTTGCCGCTTCAGATAATGTAACAAAAGAGAACATAGCTAAAGTTGCAGAACGTGCCGTAGCGGTGGCCAAAGCCAATGCGAAGATCCAGGGCGAGCCGGTACAGTTGGCACCGCAACGCGGGTTCGGCGAGGTAAGCTGGAAAGCGCCTATCGAAAAAAATGCATTCGAAGTGCCGGTGAAAGAAAAAGTGGACATGCTGCTGGCTGCCAATGCCATTGCAATGGGGGCCGGCGCTAATTTCGTGAACTCCGCGATCTTCGCGGTGAATGAACAGAAATATTTCGCCTCTACAGATGGTTCTTATATCGACCAGGATATCCATCGCATCTATCCCACATTCAACGTTACTAAAATAGACCAGGCCAATGGCAAATTCGATACCCGCCGCTCGCTCAGTACGCCGATGGGTATGGGCTATGAATACCTGTCGCCTTCGGCAGACGAAAAAGTAACGGGTGTTGTTACACGCTATAAAAAGCGTTACGACATGCTCGAAGACATGAAAGCCGCGGCACTGGATGTGGCACAGAAGATCAAAGCCAAATCTGTTGAGCCCGGCAAATACGATCTGATCCTCGATCCATCACATCTCTGGCTCACGATACATGAATCTGTTGGCCATCCCACCGAACTGGACCGCGTGCTTGGCTACGAGGCCAACTATGCAGGTACCAGTTTCTTAACGCTGGATAAATGGCAGACAAAGAATTTTAATTTCGGCAGCAAACTGGTGAATATTGTTGCTGATAAAACACAACCCGGTTCGCTGGGCGCTGTGGGTTGGGATGATGAGGGTGTGAAATGCAAACAGTGGGACCTGATCAAAGACGGTAAGCTCGTCAACTACCAGGCCATCCGCGACCAGGTGCATATCATTGGCGAAAAAGAATCGCACGGTTGTTGTTATTCGCAGAGCTGGGCCGATGTGCAGTTCCAGCGCATGGCCAATGTATCGCTGCAGCCGGGCAAGGAAAAACGCAGTGTGCAGGACCTGATCAAAGGCGTATCGAAAGGGATCTATATCATCGGCGACGGATCTTTCTCCATCGATCAGCAGCGCTATAATTTCCAGTTCGGCGGACAGACTTTTTACGAGATCAAAAATGGCGAGATCGTGGGTATGCTGCGCGATGTAGCGTATCAGGCCAACACGCAGGAGTTCTGGAATTCGCTGGTGGATATTGCTGATAAAGACGATTACCGGCTCGGCGGCGCCTTCAATGATGGCAAGGGACAGCCCCCGCAATCCAACGCAGTATCACACGGCAGCGCCACTTCGCGGTTTAATGGCGTTAATGTGATCAATACGGCGAGAAAAATATAATCCGTTGCGCTTCGCTCGTTTCCCGTTTCTCGTTTTTTCAACGCGAAACGAGAAACGAGAAACAAAAATCAGGAATCCAAAAAGCAGAACCACTCTAACACACGAAACTTCCTACCATGGCAATACTAAGCAAAGAACAGGCAGAAGCGATCCTTAAAAAGGCGCTCAGCTTTTCCAAGGCCGATGAATGTACCGTAACCCTGGGCGGCTCCGAGGGCGGTAATATCCGTTATGCGCGCAATGCAGTAAGCACTGCGGGCGACAGCAGCCAGATGTCGCTGGGTGTCACCTCCGCTTTCGGCAAAAGATCCGGCACGGCCACTATCAATGAATTCGACGATGCTTCTTTACAGAAAGTGGTGCGTCGTGCTGAAGAACTGGCGCAGCTGGCGCCGGAGAATCCGGAGTACATGCCGATCCTGGGTCCGCAGAATTATCTCGAGCCGGTTGGCTTCAAAGCTTCTACTGCCGCGATGAACCCCGATAAGCGCGCGGATGATGTAGCGAAAAGTTTAAAAGTGGCCAAAGACTCCAAACTGGAAGCGGCGGGCTATCTCGAAAATACCACCGGCTTCAATGCGGTGATGAATTCCAAAGGCCTGTTCGGCTACAATCGCTCCACCGATGTGTCGTTCTCCGTTACCATGCGCACACCGGAAGGCACAGGCTCGGGCTATGTGAGTAAAAGTTATAATGATGCAGGCAAACTCGATACACTTGCCCTGACCAAGATCGCAGCCACCAAAGCGGCCGGTTCCGTTGGCGCCAAAGCCATCGAGCCCGGCAAATACACCGTGATCCTCGAACCGCTGGCGGCCAGTGATATGATGGGCAATATGTTCGGCGGCTTCGATGCACGTAATGCAGACGAAGGCCGCAGCTATATGAGCAAAAAAGGCGGCGGCACCCGCCTGGGCGAAAAACTGTTCGACGATAAAGTGACCATCTACTCGGATCCGCTTCATCCCGATCTGCCCTTCTCTACATTTTCTTTTGATGGACGTCCGCAGCAAAGGACCGTATGGGTAGATAAGGGTGTCGTGAAAAAATTATCCTATACCCGCTACTGGGCACAGCAAAAAAATGCAGAAGCTACGCCTCCTCCGGGCCGTGTAGTAATGGAAGGCGGCAATTCATCATTGGAAGACATGATCAAAGGCACCGATAAAGGCATCCTGGTTACCCGTTTCTGGTATATCCGCCTGGTAGACCAGCAGACCCTGCTGCTCACCGGCCTCACCCGAGATGGAACTTTTTATATCGAGAACGGTAAGATCCAGTTCCCGATCAAGAATTTCAGGTTCAATGAAAGCCCTGTGATCATGCTGAATAATGTGGAAGAACTGGGCCGGCCGGAAAGGACTGAGAATATGATCGTGCCGCCGATGAAGATCAGGGATTTTACGTTTACATCGCTTTCAGACGCCGTATAACTCACCCCGACATCGCTTCGCTCGTCACCCCTCTCTACACGTAGAGAGGGGTGTTTTTTTTGTGCTGTAAAACCGATAAACAGGAGTTCCCTCCCTCTCTACTTGTAGAGAGGGAAGACGCGCCTGCGCGTCAGGGTGAGTTATAAGCGGTAGCGGAATTAGTAAAGTTTTATTTATCTTAACCCCTCATTGCATTTAACCCGGACTTTATGAAAAGAAGAGATTTTCTCCACCTCAGCACCCTCGGCTTAGGCGCCGTGGCCCTGCCTGCTTTCAGCAGGGATATCACCATTGAAGAAGCGCTTACGCCGGTAGACACTGCGCTTAAAAAACGCATGGCCGATATCGCGCTCAACGCCGCCCGCTCCAAAGGCGCTACCTATACCGATGTGCGCATCGGCCGTTACCTCAACCAGTTTGTGGTAACCCGCGAAGACAAAGTGCAGAACACTGTCAATACCGAATCCTATGGTATGGGCATCCGGGTGATCGCCAATGGCAGCTGGGGATTTGCAGCGACTGACAAATTAGATAATGACAGCATTGCCAAAGCCGCGGCGCTGGCGGTGCAGGTAGCCAAGGAGAATGCAAGGCTGCTCACTGAGCCGGTGCAGCTGGCTCCGCAGAAAGGATACGGCGAAGTATCCTGGAAAACCCCGATAGAAAAGAATGCATTTGAAGTACCGGTGAAGGATAAAGCCGATCTGCTGCTCGGCGTAAATGCTGCGGCAATGCAGAACGGCGCGAATTATATCAACTCGATCCTGTTCCTGGTAAATGAACAGAAATATTTTGCATCCACCGACGGTTCCTATATCGATCAGGATGTACACCGCATCTGGCCTACTTTCTTCGTAACGAAAATAGATGCCAAGACCGGCAAATTCGAGACCAGGAATTCGCTCAGCTCTCCGCGTGGAATGGGCTATGAATACTTGCAGGCCGGCGCTGCCGGCAAGATCAGCGGCGTTACTTCGCTCTATAAAGACCGCTACGATATGCGGGAAGATGCGATAGCCGCCGCTATCCAGGCCGGCGAAAAAGTAACAGCCAAATCCGTGGAGCCCGGTAAATACGATCTCATCCTCGATCCATCGCATCTCTGGCTCACCATACACGAGTCTGTCGGTCACCCCAGCGAACTCGATCGCGTGCTGGGTTATGAAGCCAACTATGCCGGCACCAGTTTTCTGACGTTAGATAAATGGGAATCGAAGAATTTCAAATTCGGCAGCAACCTCGTCAATATCGTAGCCGATAAAACCCAGAAAGGCTCGCTCGGTGCAGTCGGGTACGATGATGAAGGCGTGGGCACGAAGCAATGGGATATCATCAAAGACGGCACACTGGTCAACTACCAGGTGATCCGCGACCAGGCGCATATCCTTGGTCTTAAAGAATCACAGGGCTGCTGTTATGCAGATAACTGGAGCAGCGTACAGTTCCAGCGCATGGCCAATATCTCCCTGCAGCCGGGCAAAGACGGCAAGAGCGTGAATGATCTGATCAGCGGCGTGGAGAAAGGGATTTATATCGTGGGCGACGGATCTTTCTCTATCGATCAGCAGCGTTATAATTTCCAGTTCGGCGGACAACTGTTTTATGAGATCAAGAACGGAAAGATCGCCGGTATGCTGAAAGACGTAGCGTACCAGTCCAATACCCAGGAATTCTGGAACTCCTGCACTGCCATCGCAGACGCGCGCGACTATCGCCTCGGCGGCTCCTTCTTCGACGGCAAAGGGCAACCTGGCCAGGTCAGCGCCGTATCGCATGGTTCATCAACGGCGAGGTTCAATGGGGTGAATGTGATCAATACAGCGAGGAAGTTGTAACTGCGTGTTTCGCGTTTCGGGTTTCGCGTTCGATAAAAACGCGAAACCCGAAACGCGAAACAGAACTTAAACTTAAAACATAAGACATCTTAAACATCGAAATTTTCTACAATGCCAATATTAACCGAACAGGAAGCCAAAGCTTTATTGACAAAAGTGCTCAGCTATTCCAAGGCCGATGAATGTGAAGTGAACCTCAACGGCTCAGAGGGCGGAAATATCCGTTATGCGCGCAATGCTGTAAGCACAAGCGGCGCTACTACCCGCAGCACGCTGGTTGTTTCTTCGGCCTTCGGAAAAAAACTCGGCGTAGCCACCATCAATGAGTTCGACGATGCATCGCTCGAAAAAGTGGTTCGTCGCTCGGAAGACCTGGCGCGGCTGGCGCCGGAAAATCCCGAGTACATGCCATTCCTTGGCCCGCAGCAATATGCGCCGCCTTCCAAAGAATATGTGGATGCCACGGCAGCCATCTCACCCAAAGAACGCGCAGACGCTGTTGAAGCCAGCCTGCAGATAGCCAAAGACAGTAAGCAGACCGCGGCCGGCTTCCTCGAGAACAGCACCAACTACGCTGCAATGATGAACTCGCATGGACTGTTCGCCTATAACACTTCTACCAGCGTTGCCTTCAATGTAACACTGCGTACCACTGATGGCAAAGGCTCTGGTTATGCATCCAAGGGTTACAATGATGTTCGCCAGCTCGACGTAAAAAAAGCGACCAGCATCGCTGCGCAGAAAGCAGGCGGTTCTGCCGAAGCTAAAGCAATCGAACCCGGTAAATACACCGTCATCCTCGAACCCGCCGCCGTATCAGTGCTCCTCGAAAATGTATTGTTCGCGATGGATGGACGACTGGCCGATGAGGGCCGCAGCTTTCTGAGCAAGCCCGGCGGACAAACCAAGCTGGGCGAAAAACTGATGGACGAAAAAGTGACCATCTATTCAGACCCCCATAACCCGCTTCTTCCTACCGCAAGCTGGAACGGCGATGGCCGGCCTCAGGAAAAAATGGTCTGGATCGACAAGGGCGTTGTGAAGAACCTGTACTACTCCCGTTTCTGGGCCAATAAAAAAGGGGTGAAAGCTGTTCCCGGTCCCGATGCCATGATCATGGAAGGCGGAACCGCTACGCTCGATGAACTCATCAAAAGCACCGAGAAAGGCATACTCGTTACCCGCCTCTGGTATATCCGCACCGTTGACCCGCAGACCATCCTGCTCACCGGCCTCACCCGCGATGGAACTTTCTACATCGAGAACGGCAAGATCCAGTTCCCGGTGAAAAATTTCAGGTTCAATGAAAGCCCGGTGATCATGCTCAACAATATTGAAGCCATGGGTATCCCGGAAAGATGTGTGAGCGGGGAATCGAATAATCATTATTTATTGCCGCCGTTGAAGGTGAGGGATTTTACGTTCACGTCGCTCTCGGACGCTGTATAATCCATCTACTCGCCCCGACATCGCTTCGCTCGTCACCCCTCCCTGCAGGCAGAGAGGGGTGTTTTTTTCTGCGAAAAAACCATAACAATTCCATCCCTCTCTACTTGTAGAGAGGGAAGACGCGCCTGCGCGTCAGGGTGAGTTATTGGGTGCGGCACTTACAGGGAGTTTATGTATTTTACAACCATGAAAAGAAGACATTTCCTCCATCTCGGAACCCTCGGTCTGAGCGCTGCAGCCCTGCCGGCATTCGCCAGGAATATCTCTATTGAAGAAGCGCTCAGTCCTGTAGATACCGCGCTGAAAAAGCAGATGGCGGATACTGCCCTCAATGCAGCCCGCTCCAGGGGTGCGAGTTATGCGGATGTGCGCATCGGCCGTTACATCAACCAGTTCATCAATACCCGCGAGCGCAGGGTAGATGCTGTGGCCAATACCGAATCGTATGGTATGGGCGTGCGCGTGCTCGCCAATGGTTGCTGGGGATTTGCCGCTACGGATAATATGACCACCGATGGCATCGCCAAAGCTGCAGCGCTTGCGGTACAGATCGCCAAAGCGAATGCGAAACTGATGGATGCGCCAGTACAGCTGGCGCCGCAGAAAGGTTATGGCGAAGTGATCTGGAAAACACCGATCCTGAAAAATGCTTTTGAAATTCCCATCAAGGAAAAACTGGACCTGTTACTGGCCGTGAATAAAAT
>JAFBAN010000151.1 GCA_019247775.1 Chitinophagaceae bacterium
AGGGCTATTGCCGGATGTGGGATGTTCCGTTGTTAGTGCGCTATACGTTCAGTCCAAGAGGCAAGAATAATTTCTATCTCAGCACCGGTCTATCCTCCTATTTCATGACCAATGAGAACTATAATTATTTCTTCTACTCCCAGGGCAACCCGGTAACCCGCAATGTGAACTATGCGTCCGACGATCAGCATCTACTGTCTATCCTGCATATCTCTGGCGGGTTCGAAACGCGGATGGCTTCGAATATGACCCTGCAGATCGAGCCTTATGCGAAACTGCCACTGGGCGGGGTGGGATTGGGTAATATCAGGCTGAGCAGTTTCGGCATCAATGCCGCCCTCCAACTGAGGCAACCCGCGAAAAAATAATCTCGTACCTATTGATACCAATATTCCTATGGCAAGACCTTTTCACGAAACTGGTGCCTGTACAATGATACATTAACGGGGCTTCGTTGCACAAGGCATTAGTAAGCAACCTTCGGGTTGCTTTTTTTGTGGCAGGGATGTTTCGCTAAGAGGGTGACAGTAAATTCCAACTGCCCGGCGGCCGCGGACCGGGAATTTCAATAAAAGAAGAACGAAGTAAAAAAGAAAAGAAGTTATGTACCTGACATCCGTGTTTTTTCAGGCGTGTTTCAGCATTTTGTCGAAATGGTTACGGAAGAACAGCAGCTGGTAATCGATCGAGATATTCCAGTAGGCCCAGTTATGCTGGCCGGGTCTTTCCGTATAGTCGTGCGGGATCTTCAGCCTGAGCATTTTTTCGTGCATGGCCCTGTTCATCGGCAGCACCATGTCCTCGGTACCGCAGTCCATCGTAATGGCAAGTGAATCTTTGGGATAGTGTTCCACCACATTGAGCGCACTCCAGTCGGTCCAGTATTTTTTGTTGGCAGCGGTATCGCCCAGTCTTTTTTCAACATCGTAGCCTCGTGTGATCACACTCACATGCAGCGCGCCGCTGGTACTGCCGCAGGCGCTGTACAGGTCTGCATGGCGGAATCCCAGAAAAATACCGCCATGTCCACCCATGCTCAGCCCGGTAATGGCGCGGCCTTTCCGGTCGGCGATGGTATTGTAATGAGCATCGATATACTGCGGCACTTCAACGCCTACAAAAGTCTCGTACTGGTAATTCGGATCCACCGGACTGTCGAAGTACCAGCTGGTAAAACCGCCATCCGGACAAACAACGATCATCCTGTACCTGTCTACCAGCTCCTTGATATGCGGCACCCTGCTTACCCAGTTGGAGTAACTGCCGAATGCGCCATGCAGCAGGTAAACCACCGGCAACCGCTCGCCGTTGTCGGAAGATGGTTTGATTACGACAGTCTTGATGTTCTTATGCATCGCCGCACTGTAAATGGCAACGGTGTCTACCGAAGCAGCATAAACGGATACGGTAAGGAAAAATGATACCGCCAGAAATAATTTTTTCATCTCGTTAGTTTTTAATCTAACTCTGCGACAACTCTTGTAACTCCTGTTCTCTGCGGTGAAAAGTCCCGAGGGATTAACCGCAGAGAACATGAGTTACATGAGGTATACCGCAGAGAAAAGCCACCCCAATTTAAGAAGGTGGCTTTTCAGGTGGAAATAAATTTATCCTATTTCATTTTCTGCTGTGCGGCCTGCATCGGGTTAACCCTGCCCTGGCCGAAACCGCCGCCGCGGCCTCCCTGCAGGGCGCCCTTGATCACGGAGAAACGGCTTGGCTCCGATTCAGCCCCCATGGGCCATGTATTGTTACTCTCGTCGATATCGGCGGTCTCGCGCATCGGATCGAGTTTGATACTCACGGCGCGCTTGGTGGTCAGGAACAACTTCGTTACATGATTCTCATTCCTTCTCCAGATCTGCGCCGGAATACGTTCCTGCTGCTTGCTGCCATCTGCGAAAGTGAATTCAACGATGATTGGCATGATCAGCCCGCCTTTATTCGTAAAGCTTAGTTCATACAGGTTAACATCCGCATACTTCGCTTTTTCGTCATCGGCCAAAGGCAGCGGAGCAGCTGGAGGCGGTGTTGCCGGCTGTTTGAAAGCAGTATCGTAAGCGATAATGCCGCGATCGTATTTCCAGTAGAAATCACGCAGGCTGGTATCGGCATCTGTGAGGAACACGATCCGCTTGTCGTTGCGGTTACGGATCTTCGAGATATCTTCAAATGCATTTACTGCAGGGCGATCCAGGCTGTTATTGGGCGGACCGCCAAAACCACCGCCGCCGCCGCGACCACCAAAACCGCCGCCGCCACTCTGCGGCCTTGCATTGGGATCATACACCGCGTGCTTTACGCTATCCAGTGAAATATCGCAAGGATCGATACTGTAGAACCAGCCGCGCCAGAACCAGTCGAGGTCTTCACCGCTTGCATCTTCCATGGTGCGGAACAGATCGGCCGGCGTCGGGTGTTTGAAAGCCCATCTCCGCGCATATTCCTTGAATGCATAATCGAACATCTCGCGGCCCATAATAGTCTCGCGAAGGATATTAAGACCTGCAGCAGGCTTACCGTAAGCATTGGAACCAAGACTGATGATATTCTCACTGTTGGTCATGATCGGCTCCAGCTGGTCTTTGGGCAGTTTCATATAATCAGCGATCGCAAAAGCAGGGCCGCGCCGCGAAGGAAATTTATTGTCGTACAATTCCTCGGTCAGGTATTCTACAAAGCTGTTAAGGCCTTCATCCATCCAGGTCCACTGGCGCTCATCGCTGTTCACGATCATCGGGAAGAAATTATGACCTACTTCATGGATGATAACGCCCACCATACCATTCTTGGTGCTTTCACTATAGGTACCGTCTTTATTGGTACGGCCGTTATTGAAACAGATCATCGGGTATTCCATACCGTTGTTCGCTTCGATGCTCTGTGCTACCGGGTACGGATAAGGGATGGAGAACTTTGAATAGGATTTGATGGTATGCGCTACCAGCTTGGTCGAGTACTTGCGGTACAATCCATAAGCTTCTTTTGCATAAGCGCTCATGCACATTACTTTCTTGCCTTCCACATAAGCCGGCATGGCATCCCACACGAATTTGCGGCTGGCTGCCCAGGCAAAATCACGCACATTCTCCGCTTTGAATACCCAGGTCTTTTTCTGCGCGCTGCGCTGCTTTTCGGCGTTGATCGCCTCGGCCAGCGTAACTACCTCGGTTGGCTCTTTCGCATTCTGCGCCTGGTTCCAGCGCGCGAGTTGTGCGGCTGACAATACCTGCGGATAGTTCTGGCACTGACCGGTTCCCATGATCACATGATCGGATGGTACGGTAATAGCCACGGTATAGTTTCCGAAAGTCAGTGCAAACTCACCCGTGCCGGCGAACTGGTGGTTCTGCCAGCCCTGGAAATCGCTGTACACGCAAAGCCGCGGAAACCACTGCGTCATCGTAAACAGCGCATTGCCATCTTCTGAAAATATCTCGTACCCGCCCCGGCCGCCGAAAACGGATTTGTTACTGATCTTATAACTCCAGTCTACATTGAACACGAACTGCTGTCCCGCTTTCAACGGCGCAGGCAGATCGATACGCATCATGGTCTTATTGATAAAATATTTCAATGGCCTGCCTGCAGCATCCGTGCATTTGGAGATCAGCTCGCCATAACCATTGTCCATACCCTGGCTCATCATCTGGTCAAGCTGGCCGGAACTGAGCTGGCGGGGCATGGTTGAAGGATTCTGGTAGTTGGCATTATTTACCGAGCTGTGCTGGTTCTCATCGAGCTGCAGCCAGATATAGCTGAGCACATCGGGAGAGTTGTTATAATAGGTAACCGTCTCCGATCCTTTCAGTAAGAAGTTTGGTTCATCAAGCTCGCATTTGATATTGTAGTCTGCGCGCTGCTGCCAGTACTTGGGGCCTGGCGCTCCGCTGGCAGTGCGGTACTCATTCGGGGTGGGCAGGATCGTTCCCAACTGCTCGAATTTGTTGCCATGATTGGAACCGGGATTGTTCATGATGTTCTGCGCTGTGAGTGCACCGGTGCAGCAGCTCATCAAAACCAGGAAAACTGTTTTTCTCATGATAGGTTGTTTATGAAGGTATTCTCTCTAAAGCCATCTGTAATGCCAGGGCAAATATGCCGCCGCTGACCCAAAGCAGGTATTCGCGCCTGCTGATTTTCAGAATGCCCACGAATATAAATGAAATCAATAACACGGCGGTAACGATCAGCAGTTGCCCGACTTCCAGTCCCAGATTGAATGCCAGCAACTGGGTTACGATGCCCCTGTCGGTGCCCAGCAGGCTTTTCAGGTAGCTGCTGAACCCGAGTCCGTGGATCAGCCCGAAGAACAAAGCGAAAAAATAGATAACAGGGAATCGTGTCTTAAAAGCGAATTTCTTCACAAACACATTACTGATTGCCGTAATAACAATTGTCACAGGTATCAGAAACTCGATCCATTTCACCGGATAATTCACCACATTGAACACGCTGAGGGCAAGGGTAATGGAGTGGCCGATGGTGAAAGCGGTAACCAGTACCAGTATTTTACGCCAGTCGGGAAACTGGTACCGCAGGCAGAGTGCCGTTACGAACAGAATATGATCAATACCCCGGAAATCGGCTATATGCTGATAGCCAATTTTAAAATATAATTGGAATTCGTTCATGTGCAGGTTCCAAATTAATCAGGACATTTGTGGCGTTCAAAAAATGATGTCTGAATGGTAAATATAATGGTTGGGTGGATGATGAGCACGTTGCTGTCTGTACTGCACCCTTTCTATGTGTCGGTGATCGAGATCAACCATAACCCCAAAGAGGCCAGCGTGGAGGTCAGCGTGCGGGCTTTTGCGGAAGACATGGAAAAGACCCTGCAAAAATATACTACCGCCAAAGTGGACGTACTCAATCCCGCCGACAAAGCGCTGCTGGATAAACAGATCAGCATTTATCTCTCACAGAAAATAAAACTGAAAGTGAACGGCCAGCCCGTAACCCTTCACTACATCGGACACGAGATCCAGAAAGAGAGCCTGTGGTCGTATTTTGAAGTGCCGAAAACCCCGGATATGTCGAAGCTGGAAGTGGACTGCAGCCTGCTGTACGACTACGAAAGATCGCAGAGCAATATCATCCATGTAAAAAGCAAGGGAAGCGATAAAAGTTACAAGCTGGATTATCCCAGCAATATCGCGGTTTTCTCATTCTGATCATTCATCCTCCTCAGGCACGGGCTTGGCTTTATTCAGCGTCACCAGCACTTTGTCCACGCGGTGGTTGTCCATATCGATGATCTCGAAAGTGAATATTTTCCAGCGAAATTTATCCCCCGTGCTTGGGATCTTCTGCAGCTCATGAATGACGAATCCGGCCAGCGTATCGAAATCCTGGTCGCCTTCCATCATCCATTCTGTTTTTTCGAAACGGCGCAGGAAATCATAGAACGGGATCTGTGCGTCTACCAGGAAACTGCCATCCTCTCTTTCCTTGATCTCATACTCCTGGTCTTCCTCCTGCGGAATGCCGCCCACGATGGCTTCGAGGATATCGTTTAGGGTGATAAGTCCCTGCACACTGCCGTACTCATCCACAATAAAACACTGGTGCACTTTTGTTGCCTTGAATTTTTCAAGTACCTGGTAGGCGGTATTGTTCTCGGGCACATACATCGCATCGCTCATGATGGAGAAGATGGTGGCATAATCATCGGCGCTGAACAGGTCTTTGATGGTAACTACCCCTTTGATCTTATCGATGGTCTGCTCGCAAACCGGGTAAACGGAATGCAGCACTTCCTGCATGTTCTGCTTTACTTCGGCAACCGTGTTATTTCCATCAAGCCAGATAATATCGCTGCGATGCGTCATCAGCGATGTAATATTACGGTCGCTGAGATGGAATACGCGTTCGATGATGTCCTGTTCCGCCTCCTCGATAGCGCCGTGTTCGGTGCCCTCGCTGATGATGGCCTTGATCTCTTCTTCCGTAACCTGGTTATCGCTGCTCTTGATGTTCAGCAGTTTGATGATGGCATTGGCCGTAATGGTGAGCAGCCAGATGAAAGGAAATGTGATCCATGAAACGATCTTCATCGGGCCCGCAGCAGATTTGGCGATGGATTCGGGATTGCTGAGCCCGATCCGTTTGGGAACGAGTTCGCCCAGTACCAGCGACAGATAGGTAAGCGCGATAACGATCAGCGTGGTAGCAACGGAACTGGCATAAGGCCTGATCCATTCGAATTTTTCCAGCCAGTGCTGCAGCGGCAGTTTAAACCGATCGCCAGAATAGATGCCGGTCAGTACGCCGATCAGCGTGATGCCGATCTGAACGGTGGACAGGAATTTTTCCGGGTGGTTGGCGAGCCGCAAAGCCCGACGGGCCTGCTGGTCGCCTTTTACGGCCTGCCCTTCCAGCCTTGCCTTACGCGCAGATACCAGGGCGATCTCCGACATGGAGAACAACCCGTTGATGATGATAAGAACCAGTATGATGATAAACTCGGTCATGATGCCAAAACTAATCAATGTGTTGCAATCGAAGCTGTTCCGTCCAGGTCGATGATCACGTATTTAGGCACTTCCTGGTCGCGGGTGGCCGGGTTCAGGAATGGCAGCGACAATGCGGTTACCCCAAAAGCCGGCCCTTCATGCAGCACTTTCAGGGCCGGGAACAGGCGCTGGAACACGGGCACACTGTCTTTGCTGGTTAAAACCATATCGCCTGACTGAAAATCCTGTGCCGACACTTTCTCGGGGAAAATATGTTGTGCATAAAAATGCAGGGCCCTGCCCTCATGGATGCCATAGATCGCCAGTTTGTCTTTATCAAGGCGCTGGTCCTGAATGAATGCCGCCGCATCATTGCCCAGCTGGAATTTCAGCACACTGGGATAAAAGAAGGTGCTCATGAACAGGTTCACGCCAAATGCGGTGAACACGGAAATGGTGATGAGTTTCGGTAAACCCAGCTTGGCC